>DASWIG010000401.1:0-4914 GCA_036397835.1 Thermoanaerobaculia bacterium | reverse complement strand
CCCGAAGGAGTACTTCGCGGTCTGACCGGCGCGCCCGGCGTACTCCCACTCGTCGGCCGTCGGCAGCCTGTAGACCACTCCCGGGTCGCGGATCCGCAGCTTTTCGAGGAAATCCTCAGCGGCAGCGGGCGTCACGTCGGTCATGGGAAAGTCGTCCGCCCAGTCCGAACGGCGACGCGGCTCGCCCACCACCTCTCTCCAGTCGCGGCGACTGACTTCTTTCGTGCTGATGCAGTAGGGCTGTAGGACGGAGATTGTCCGCTCTGAGCTGCTGACCACGCCAGGCTCGATCCTGACGAATTCCAGGTCGTGGAGCCCGGGCGCCGTCGGACAGGTGGCGTAGGTCTCGGGCCACGTCAGGTATCCCAGGTATACCAGCATTCCCAGGACGACGGCCGCCGGCGCCGTAACGACCGCCCGGCGGACACCTGCGCCTCGCGCCGCCCGCGGTACGTCGGCGGGGACCGAGTCGAAGACCCGGACGTCCTCGCCGCGCAGATAGAGGGCCGGCGTGGCCCACTCGGCGCGGTGCTCTCCGAGGGAGAGCGCGCGGCGCGCCTCGACGACCGCCGTCTCCACGGTGCGTCCCTTGGCCAGCTCTCGGTAGAGCGCGGACGCGAACGCGACCGCGGCCTCATCCGAGATCGACGTCCGCATCGCCACCACCGCCGGCACGCCGCGGCTCAGCAGGTGCTGGGCCATGCCGTCGAAGGCGTCGTCGACGGCGGCGCGGGCGCCGTGGCAGGCGTTGAGCACCACCAGGCGCGGCGCCGTCCGGCGCTCCAACGCCCGCGCGAGCTCGTTACCCGTCACGTCGTCCGGCCCGCCGGTCTTGTCCTCCAGCTTCAGCGAGCCGCTCTCGCCCCGGCCGCCCGGCTCGCCGTGCGCCACGACGTGCAGCACGTGATACGGCGCACCTTCAACCCGTTTCCCGAGCGCCTCGAGCGTCGGTGGCTCGAGGCGATCCGCGACCACCGCGCCGCGATCGATCAGGGGAGCCAGATGCTCCCGGATCTGGCTCCATTCGGTAGCACCGCCGAGCTTGGTCTCGCCCCGTGGCTCGGGAAGGAGCGCCAGCAGTCGCAACGGCGTCGCCGTCGAGTCGGACGGGGACGCTCCGGCCGTCACGCTGAGGTCGCGGACGATCGGCAGATCGGGCTGATCGGCGAGGAAGGTCCGCTCGTCGGGATCCCAAAGTGCTTCCCAGGGCAACGTCGCGAGCTCCGCGGCCCGGTCGAGGCGCAACCGGATCCGCAGGCCGACGCCCTTGCTCCGAGCACGCTCGACCGACGTGCGGAACGCTTCGGCGACCTTGTCCACGAAGATCGCTTTGAAGAGCCGCTCGCCGACACGCCGGAGGTCTTGGCGGTCGACAGGCGCACGCCGGACGTCTCGCGTGAGCCTGGCGTCCCCGGCGGACGTGATCTCGTCAGGGTCCAGGTGCGCGGGATCGAGGGGGATCGGCGGGCGCGCACCGGCGGGCGAGTCCGTCACCTCGACCCGGTATGCCTGGCCGATCCGCTCGATCGTCAGGTCGAAGCTCTCGAAATGATCGGGCACTGATCGTGCCGACGGGTCTGGTGACTCCATCGTCTTCCTCCCTTGATCCGGAACGTCGTCTGGGCTGTCGGGCCATTGTACGTCGGGTCCGGCAACCGTGCGAGGCCCTCCACCGGCGCTCCCAACGGGCCTCGCCGGATGAGACCCGACTCCGGCCGAAAGGTTGAGGGAGTTCGACGATGACGGGAATCTCGTGACGATGACGGTCGAGCACGCTGGCAAGCGGGCTGCCGCAGCGTAATTATGACCGCCTTGACGAATGAGACCCGACGCGGATCAAAAAGTTGAGAGGAACCTTCGCTTCACGATCGACGCAGACGGTAGCGCCGGGCAATGGCGCAGACGTCCCCCAGGATCCGGACGGAACCGGAGAGGAGCCGCGCCGTCGACAGCCGACGCTCGGACGCGACGAGGAGCAGGTGGCCGACGCCTTCGTCCTGGTCCTGCGGCAGGTCGTCCGGCACGAAGAGCTCCAAAGCGTCGCCGCGACGCTCGCCGACGACAAGTGACGGTCGTCGTTCGTCGAGGGCTTCGTGGCCGTCGAGGTCGGGGAAGAGCAGCGTGACGGTACACGTGAGGCCCACGTCCAGCAAGTAGACGTAGAGCGCTCGCTCGTGACCGTGGCGCAGGTCAACGCGCAGGCGATCTCCCGCGACGAAGGACGGCGGCCGAGTGCGACGCCACGGGCCGTTGCGGGACCGGAAGAGCTCCATCCTGAGCTTGTACCGGTTGCGACGGTCGGCCAGCCGCCGCAGGCGGAGCCCGGCCGCGCCCCGGCCGAGCTCGCCCGAGCGCTCGCCACCGAGAACCGGCTCGTCGAGCCCGTCGCCGGAGAGCTGCGGATGCTGCTTCGGCGGGTCCAGGGCCAGCGGCTTCGCCGCCCGTTCGAAAACCTCCCGCCACGTTTCCGTCGGCGACGCTTGCCGCAACGCCTCGATGAAGTGAAAGCTGAACGCGCCCCGCGCCACGCCCGCGATCGACGGCGGCAGCTCGACGGCGACCTCGTCGTCGCGGCAGGCGGCGGCGACGAGCGGACGCGGTCCCGTCCCGACGTCGCGCCGGCGCGGCACCGGCGAGGGCGGCAGCGCGTCCACGGGACGCAGGTCCGGCGGCACGTGCTTCACCCGCCAGCCGGGACGCTGCAGCGTCCCGCCGTGACAGCAGTCGAAGATCAACGTCACGTGCGGCGTCACGTCGAGGACGCGCGCCGCCCAGCAGTTGATCTCGTCGTCGGTCACGTCGCGGTTCTCGGCCTCGCCGCGGCCGCCGTCGTAAAGCACCAGGGTCTCGTCGAGCCCGTCGCCCTCGTCGTTCTCGCGGTCGGTCATCTGCGATCCGTGGCCGGAGAAGAACACGACGACGTGGTCGCCGGCTCCGGCGCGCAGGCGCAGGCTCGCCAGGGCATCGAGGACGGCTCGGCGGGTGGCCTGTTCGTCGGCCAGGGTCACCACGTCGGCAGGCGCGAAGCCGTGGCGCTCGACGAGGACTTCGGCCATGGTTCGCGCGTCCCGCACCGCGCCGAAGAGCTGTGATTCCGGGCCGAAGCCCGGGTAACGGTCGATGCCGATCACCAGGGCGCGGCGCCGGCTCATGGCTCCGCGCACGCCGGAAGACGCACCGCCGGGTCGCCCAGGAGCGACCAACTGCGGGCGTCGTGGAAAGCGACCCAGAGGTCCAAAGGGTCGGGCCTCGTGGCCTGCGGGTCCATGCGTGACCGCGCCCAGGTCACGGCCACGTCGGCGAAGCGCTGGCCGAAGCCGTCGAGGGCCTCGCCCAGGCGGCGGCCGTCGAGCAGCGCGCGGACGGCGTCCTCGAAGGGTCCGGTCTGACGGGCGCCGCGCCAGAAGAAGGACGCCTCGAAGGCGCGGCCGACGTGGCCGATCACCGCCAGGGCGCCGCCCTCGCGGCCCAGGAGCCGCCGCGGCAGGGCGGCGACGAACGCGCGCGCCGTCAGTACGCGGGCGTCCTTGCGGCGGTGGCCGGCGTAGACGTCGTGACGCGGCGTGCCGGCGGTGTGGCAGCCGAAGAGGATGGCCACGCCTGCGGCCAGGGCGCCGAAAGGGAGGTCCTCCGCGGCGACGGTGTGCGCCGCTGGAATGGCCCCCTGCCTGCGGACGGGCCCCGGCCAGTCGGCGCAGATGAGGGCTCCCTGCCGTTCGCGCTGACAGCCGTGGTTGCTCGGGAAGGCGGCGGAGTGTCCGGCGGCGACGAGGAGGTCCGGCCCGCCGGCGATCATCTCGAGCAGGGCGGCGCGCGTCGCCCTCCTGCCGACCAGGACGCTCGCGTCCGGCCCCGCGAGCCTCGCCAGCGGACGCGCGAGGTGCCTGGCGCAGGCGGCCGTCGGCGGATCGTCCGGGTGAGTCGGCGCGAAGACGGCGGCGCGCGGCGCGCGCCGGGGCGGCCGGTCCTCGGCTTCGACCACCCGCCGCGCGTAGGCGGCGAGGTCGCCGGCGTCGTCGCCGGTGAGGCGTCCCACGGCGTGGGGCACGTCGAGGTCGAGCTCGAAGCCGTGGGGCAGGTCCTCGGGATCGCCGACGAGCAGCAGGTACCAGGGCACCTGCCGCGGGTCGACGCGGCCGTGGCCGGCGCGCAAACGGCTGCGGAACTCGGCGGCGCCTTCGCCGGACCGGTAGGTGAGCTCGCGGAAGCGGTCGCCGGCCTGTCGGCGGCGACGGTGGAGGAGCGGGCCGAGGGCGTCGCGCGCGGCGGCATCGACGCCCTCGGCGAAGACCACGCCCCAGCCGGCGCTCGCCAGGTCGCCGGTGGCGACGCCATAGCGCGGGGGCCGGGCGCGGCGCAGCATCCGTTCCATCTGCCGCCGCGCCACGGCCTCCGTCACGGGCTCGAGGGGACGGCCGGTGGTGGCGTCGATCCCCAGAGCTCGCAGGGGGACGTTCATCTCTTGGTCCTGGGTCCGCCTGACGGCTTGTCGAAGCCGCCGGTCTTGGGACCGGTTCCGGGGTCGTCCTGGTCCTCCTTGCCAGACCCAGGCTTATCGAAGCCGCCGGTCTTCGGACCCGTTCCCGTGTCGTCGCAGTCGTCCTTGGTCTTCATGGTTTTTCTCCTCGCTTGTTCTGTCGTTGGTTTGACCGCGGTCACTTCATTGGACCCGATGGCGAGGGGAAGGTTGAGGACGGTGGAGCGTATCGCCAGTCGCCGAGGAGGCCGAATGCGGCCCAGTCAGACGGCGGACGCTCGGCGTCGATGAGCTCGAGCTTGGCCAGGCGCAGAGCGGCGGCCGGCCCCGCGCCGCCGCTCAGGTGGCGATGAAACGCGACCATGAGCTCGGCCGTAGGCTCGTCGGCGACCCGCCAGAGGCTGGCGACCACGGTGGCGGCGCCCGCGCGGAGGAAG
>DASWIG010000400.1:0-7051 GCA_036397835.1 Thermoanaerobaculia bacterium | reverse complement strand
CCTGCGGCCTGGTTATTCGGCGGGCGTCGGCCCGCATCCGAGCTGCCGGCGCGAGGCGTCGATGGCGGAGCTCTCCTTCCAGCTCGCGGCGCTGATGGCGTTCGCCCACGACCTGGCCCTCTCCGACGACAAGCGCCGCGGGATCCTCGGCATGCGGCAGGTCGAGCGCGGCGGCGAGACGCTCGACGTCGTCAACCGCCGGGACTATCCCCTCTGCACCTTGTTCAGCCTCGCCGACGTGCTCCAAGAGTTCGGACGTCCGGTGCAGGTGGTGCGCGGCGACGCGCTCCGCTACTGTGTGCCGGTGGCGGGCGTCGGACTGACGCCGGAAGGCGGCGGGCTGCGGGTACGGTATCTGACGAGGATCCCCAGCCGGCTCAACACCTCGCTGATGCCGCGGAGAGCGCTCGAGGAACGCGCCATGGGAGCGTGGAGGGAGTGCCACGTGGGAAAGGGCGTGGAGTCGTGGCTGCGCTCAGCGAACCTCGGCGGCCTGATCTTCGTTGACGAAAAGAACGAGAACAACCGCCTCGCGTCGTACCGGCCCGAGCGGGGGCCGGGCTTCGGCGCGCGAAAGCTGGTAAGATCACGGTAGTGAAGGCCGATCGGCAGGCGGAGCCTGCCCTACGAGAGCTCGGACGATGATCGACGCGTCGACGCGACCCCTCGAAGCCCTGGACGCCATGACGGACGCCTTCGCCACTCGCGCGCGTTCCTCCACGTTCCAGAGGTCGTTGGACGCGGCGGAGCGTCCCGTCATCGTCGACGTGCGACCGGAATGTGCGCCGGACTTCACGATTCCGCTCGTTCTGAGCGACCGCGAGCAGCTCCGGTCGATCGCCGGCGCTCACGGCGGCGAGCTGCCGGCGGCCTTCGCCTACCGCAAGCGGTGCGCCGTCTGCGGCCACGAGCACGCCTTCGACGTCGAGGTCGGGGCGGAGGAGCTGAGCCGTCTGCGACGCGAGCTGCGTGCGGACAGGCCCGAACCCGAAGCGGGCCGCTTCACCAGGTTGGGCTTCCCGGACCTGGGACCTCAGCGCGACGTTTCCTCGTTCGCTCCCACCTTCCAGAACCACCGCGACCTGCCGCTGCGCAAGGCGAACCGCCTGAGTCACGAAGGCCGCGAGGAGCCCGACCACGATCGGGCCGTGGCCAAGCTGGAGGAGTCGATCAGGCTCTACGAGTCCGTGCCCTATCACGACGCGCCCGCGGCCCAGGTGCGTCTGGCCCTCGCCGAACGGCTGGTCGACCGCGAGCCGCGGCGGGCGCTCGAGCTGGTCAGGCAAGCCCTGCCGGTGCTGACGGGGCCGGCGCTGCGTCCCTTCCGCGAGCGGGCGCGCGAGCTCGAGGAGCGTCTGGCGGCCTGATCGGACCGGCGCACGAGAATGAGGGGTCAGTCCCACCACAGGACGAGCGACGGCTCCTGCCGCAACCGTTCGACGAGCGCCGCGACGCCCGTGGCCTCGTAGGCGCCGCCGTCCTCGTCCTCCTCTTCGAGCTCGTCCTCGTCCACCAGCTCCGGCAGCAGGTCGGCGCAGAAGTCGACGGCGTCGCGGGCGAAGGCCTCGAGGTCGGCCGGGAGACGGACGAGGTCGAGCCATACCCAGTCGAAGCCGGCGCCGATCAGGCGCACGCCGCACAGCGGCTCCCATTCCTTGAGCTTGGCGAGGATCGCGGCGGTGCCGAGATCGTAGTTGGCGGCGTTGGTCTGCCGCACCCAGAGCAGGGGATCGGGCACCGCGCCGCGGAAGACCACGAGCAGCGCCTTGCCCGCCGCGAACCGGCTCGCCGGCATCAGCCCGGTGCCGAAGAGGTAGACGAAGTCCTTGGCGCCGCGGCCGGTGAGCAGACATTGGACGCCGCGGGGCGTGAGCTGGTCCTGGAGCGCGCGCACCAGGTCGTCGACGCGGAGGTCCGAGACCAGGACGGCCAGGACCTCCATCGAGACCTTCTCGGCGTCCGGCTGCTCCGGATCCGGCTCGACCTTGCCGGCGAATTGGTCCGCGGCGATCGACCCGGCGGGCGGGTAGCCCTCCAGCGTCAGCACCCGCACGTCCGCTTCGGTGCGTGCCGCGATGAAGCGCAGCGTCTCCGCGTCGACGCCGAGGCGCGCCGCCGTCGCCTCGTCGGCGAACGGCAGGTCGGCCATCAGGTCGGCGTATTCCTGGCCGCCCACCACCTCCGGCGACTCCTCGCGCCGCCAGGTCTCCTCGCGCTCCCAGGCCTCCTCGAAGATCCGCGAGAAGCTGGTGGGATCGATGGCCATGAGGGGCTTCGGCTCGAGGTTCTTCTCGAGGGCGCGCAGGAGCTTCGCGGCGTTCGCTTTCCTGAGGTCGATCTTCAAAGCGAAGGGGGGCGGCGTGAGGACCATGGGCAGCGACGCGTTGGACACGGTGAGGAGGTCGCCGTCCTCGTAGCGAGCCACGACGTCGGTGTACACCTTGCCGCTCTCCTGCAGCTCGTAGACCGCCGCGCCGTAGCCCTCCTCGGGATGCCCGAGCCCCGCCAGCCGGACGTCGGGCAGCTCCTCGACGCGGAAGCTCCCGATCGCCCGGAACCCCAGGGCGCGCAGCGGCCCGACCTGACGGGCCACGGCGTCGCGGTCGCGCCACGCGAGCTGCCGGTCCCTGATCAGCCGGATGGTGCGCGGCTGCGACTCGATGGCCATCTGCGTCGCCACGTCGGTGACGAACTCGCGAAACCTGCCGCGGATAACCCTGATCAGCCAGAGGACGGCGATGAGGCCGAGGACGACGAGCAGGAGGACGATCTTGACGAAGGTCATGGGCGCGGATCTTCGCACGAGCTGGCCCGGCAATGCAGGGGATCCTTCCTGGCCGCCCCGCCGCTGGCGTGCGTCTCTGCGGTACGATAGAGCGATGCGACCGATGACCATCGACCTCGACCGTGGCGACGCCAGACCCTATTTCTTCTGGGACGAAGACCTGAGCATCGCCGAGCTCCGCGAACGGCTCGCCGGCGCCGATTCCCGGGAACGGACTCGCCTGCTCGCCAAGCTGCTGCGCGAGGCCCGGGACATCGATGTCTGGAAGTTCGTCACTCCCCGGGAAGTGGCTGCGGTGCTGCCCTCGATCGGCAGTCGCTTAGGACGCCGGCGCCGCTTCTGGGAGTTCCTCGTCGCGGGATGGCGCCACGATGGCCTACTCTGAAAACAAGCTGACCCCGCTCCAGGTGGACCTTCTCCGGGCGTTCTTCGCCCGTGAGCAAGGCTTCTTTCTCTCCGGCGGTGCCGCCCTGGTCGGTTTCCATCTCGGACATCGAGAAACCTCAGATCTCGATCTTTTCACCGTCGACACGGCGGCGTTCGAACGAGGCTACGCCGGGCCGCCCTTCCCGAAACTTGAATCGATCGGACGCGCCGGGTAGATCACGCGGTTCGCCAGCTCGCCGATAGCGGAGCGCCGCGACGCACGGCGCTCCGCCGACGGCGGGGCTAGAGGAAGCTGAAGTAGGCGTAAGCGTCGCTCGGCGCCGGAATGCGCAGCGTCAGCCGGCGGCAGGTGCCCGCCCACGAGGCGTCGGTCTGCCAGTTGAAGTGGTACTTGTCGCCGTGCTGGGTGAGCCCGGTCGAGCCGGGCATGGCCGGCGGCTGCGGCGCCTCGCCGGTGGGCTCCAGGGTCACGCAGTCGACCGGCTGCGAGTCGATCGAGAGCACGCCGCCGGCGCCGCTCAAGGTGAACTTGACCGGCACCACCGAGCCGGCCCTCACCCCGTTGACGTCGGTCGGCCCGTCCACCGGCGGGTGGAAGCCGCCGAAGACCGCCGCGGTGCAGCTCGCCGGCAGGTCGAAGGCCTCGACGCCGTCGAGCCGGCTCAGCGAGCTGCCCTGGGAGGCGCTGAAGCCCAGGCCGCGCTTGGCGAAGCCGCGCCAGATCTCGCACTGGTTCGAGCCGCCGGTGAGCGCCAGGTCGGCCTGCAGGATGGCGTTGCGGCCGTCGACGAAGCCGGGACGGCAGACCTGGAACTTCATCCCGTCCATCACGAGCTGGAGCGCCAGGTTGTTGCCCCCGGTCGTCCAGTCGCCATAGACGTCGGCGTTGTAGCCGTAGGCGTCGACCAGGTTCCAGTAGACCTCCCAGAGCATCGAGTTCCACACGTAGCCGATGCCGTGGGGCTGGCTGATGTTCGTGGTGTCGGCGACCGCGGCGTAGGTCGCCGGATTGACGCTCAGATCGGTGGTGTACTGGGTCGGCCGGATGCCGCGGCCACCCGGCGCCTGGTAGATCACGTAGCTGCCCACGCCGCGCGGCGTCGTCGCGGTGTCGGAGGGGTGGGTGGTGAGCGTCATCGCGAACCAGTCGCTCCACCCTTCGCCCATCTGCTCGGCGTTGTTCAGGCAGTTGACGACCGCCGGCCCGCCGGTCAGGCGGTTGGAGATGCCGTGGCCGTATTCGTGGGCGATCACGCCGGCGTCGAGGTCGGAGTCGCGGTTGATCGAGGTCAGCGGATTGGCCCGCAGGGTCGCGTTGACCGGCAGGTTGGCCTTGAGCAAGTTGCCGTCGTCGAGGCTGACCATCAGCGCCGGGATGACGATGGTCGGGTCGGCGCCGCCCATGGTGATCGGATTGCCGGCGACGTTGTTGGCCACGATCACCGCGTCGGCGCCGGCGTTCTGGGCGTTCTTCACCTTGATCACGAAGGCGCAGATGCCGCGGTCGAGGAGCGCGACGTCGCCGGCCGGGAAGCCGACCAGCGGCTCGCAGGCGTCGCTGGTGGCGCCGACGCCGTCGTTGACCAGCGTGACGTTGCGGGTGACGGGCCCGGTGGTCGTGAACGAGGGGCCGAAGGCGGCGCGGCTGGCCGGGTAGTCGCCGGCGATCGAGCCCGGAGAGTTGACCGAGGCGAAGTTCGGGAAGGGATGGGCCCACACGAACATCTGCATTCGCGGGCGCACGCCTTCCACGCCGGTGCCGAAGTTGGCGTTGTTGGTACCGCTGCCGTCCTGGGCCTCGGCGCGCACGTCGTCGCCGCCCACGCCGCCGTTGCCGTAGTTGTTGACCTGGAAGTTGCCCCCCGCCTCGTCGAAGCCGTAGCCGTGGGCGACGTCGTGCATGACGTTGTTCCAGTAGAAGAGGTTGGTGACCGCCGCCGGACGGTAGGTATCCGGGTTCTGGCTCAGGTCGAGCGGGAAGTCGAAGAAGAGGGTGGGGCCGCCGTCCGGGTCGCTGCCCGGGTCGGCGACGTTGTTGGCGTCGAGGTCGGTGTAGGCGTGGACGTTGTTGCCGCGGGTGACCGTGAGCTCCGGCCCCGCAACGGCGTCGGTGTCGTGCCATCCGAACGGCGAGGCGTCCGGGTCGGCGGCGTTGGCCACCTGCACGCGGCCGCCGTCGTCCGGGCTCTCGAAGGGCTGCGGGAAGACGTTGTAGACCGCGCCGTCGGTGGCCGGAAACGACTTCAGGGCCTCGAGCTTGCCGTCGGGGCGCGCCACGGCCTCGGCGATCGCCTGGGCCGAATCGTGGACGACCAGGTCGTCCTGTCCCAGGGCCGCGCCGGTCTCGGCGTCCACCAGGGCGATCCACCAGTGCTGGCCACCCACCTCCTCGATCTCGAGGCTCCAGGCGAGCCGCACGCCGCCGCCGGCGCTCACCCAGACGAGCCTGGCTTCGATCGGCCGGGCGGCGATGCCGCCGTCGGAGAGGGTGACGGCCTCGTCCGCGGCGAAGGAATGGGAGAGCACCTCGAAGGCCCGCGACGGCGTCATGCCGAGGTGCCCGGCGGCCGCTTCCGCCGCGTCCACGGCGGTCTTCCTGGCGTTCTGGCCGCCCGCGGCGCGGGCGACGTTCGCGACCAGGCGGTGGCCGGCGCCGAGCACCTGGCCGTCCGCGCCGACGTTGACGTTGAGGATGGCGCCGTAGACGTCGATGTCCCGGTACCGCTGCCGGAAGTAGACGTGGGTGACGCCGTTGTGCCGGCTCACCACCGTGCTGCTGACCGCGAGCTCGTTGACGTCCGAGCCCGTCAGGCCGAGCTGGTGCAAGTTCTCCCGGACGTGATCGTACGCGATGGCGGTCGCGTTCTGGCCGTACACTGATGCCGCGGCCAGCCCGAGGATGAGACTGACGAGAACGACAAGGCGGAACTTGGGTAGAGCGAACCTTCGACCTTTCATGGCCACCTCACGGGTTAGGGTCTCCATGGCCAGAGACCGGGGTAACGAACGGGGGATCTCGGGCGTAGCTTTCATCACAGATTCGCCGGCAAGTCAAGAGGAATCTCAGTCAAGAGGAATCTCAGTCAAGATCCACACGCGGCACGCCGGCGTCGGCGCCAGGCGCGGCGCGTTATAGCGAGGCTCTGGGGCGACAGCGCCGCCGGGCCTGAGCCACATCGGCTGCGCCAACAGTTGCATGCTGTAGTACAGTATCGAAATGCTCGAAAACGCTGCTCCCTTTCGGCCCTCTCCGTGGATTCACCAGGGACGAGTGCCGTTCATCGGCCGTGAGCGTGAGCGAGGCCGAGATCGCGGCCGCGCATCACCTGAGGACCGGGACGCGGCGCAACATGAGGAAGACCAGGATGGGGAAGGTGAGCCGGTCGACGAAGCGGCCCTTCTCCTTGAGGCGCAACGGGGTCACGAGTTGGAGGCGCAGCCGACCGTCGTCCAGCGGGGCTACGCCGCAGCGGTCGACGGCCGCGGCTTCGCTCCACCGGCGTCCGCCGTGCTCGTAAACCCTACGGGGGATTGCGACCCAGGCGAGCGCGTTGTCCCGGTCTCGCCATTTCCGAGTAGAAAGGAACCGCTGTGGGCGGTTGCAGGATGCCGTCCATGAGCTCCAGGAACAGGGTCCGCACACTGCACGGACACGCTCATGAGCGCCGCGAACGGTTTTCGGCGACTGCCAGGAGGCGCCGGCAACGCCCGCGAACGGTTTTCGGCAACTGCCAGGAGGCGCCGGCAACGCCCGCGAACGGTTTTCGGCAACTGCCAGAAGTCGATGGCAACGGGAGTCCATGGAGCGCAACCCATTAAAAATAAAAGGCTTGGGATCGAAGCCCGGGACCTCGCGCCGCAGATCGCGGAGCTCAACCG
>DASWIG010000399.1:0-1778 GCA_036397835.1 Thermoanaerobaculia bacterium | reverse complement strand
GTGACCAGCGTGAACTACGCCTTCGCCGAGCTGCTGGCGCGGGCGGGGGAGCCGGGGTGAGGACCACTCCGCAGCGAGCTCGGAAGACGCCGCCGTCCGGCCCCTTCCGAGCCGGCCTGCCCCGCCTTCGCTCACCGGTTGGCAATCCAAGCCGTGAATGATTATCATGCACGCCATGGATGCCACCACGCTCCCCCGACTCGTTGCCGGCAGCCTGGCGGACCGCCTGCGCGTGATGCCCGCGGTCGTGGTCACCGGTGCGCGCCAGACCGGCAAGAGCA
This sequence comes from Thermoanaerobaculia bacterium, assembly GCA_036397835.1. Lineage (GTDB taxonomy): Bacteria > Acidobacteriota > Thermoanaerobaculia > Multivoradales > J023 > DASWIG01. The sequence goes on along the minus strand of DASWIG010000399.1, from coordinate 1,497 downwards.
CCCTGGCGCAGGTCCTCGCGCCGGGTGGCCGGCGCTACCTCTCACTGGACGACCTCGACGTGGTGGACCTGGCGCGTCGAGACCCGGAGGCGCTGGTGGGCGGCGCCCAGCCCGTCACCCTCGACGAAGTCCAGCGCGAGCCCGATCTGCTGCACGCCGTGAAGCGGGCCATCGACCGGAACCGGCGGCCCGGCCAGTTTCTGCTCACCGGCTCCGCCAATCTGCTCCTGATGCGCCAGGTGTCCGAGTCGCTGGCCGGCCGGGCGAGCTATCTCGCGCTCTGGCCGATGACGCGGCGCGAACAGGCGGGGCGCGGGCGCGGCGGTCTCTGGGAGGAGCTGCTCGCCGCCCCCGACGAGGACTGGCTCGACCTCCTGGCCGCCCAACCGGACGAGCCCGAGGACTGGCGCGCGCTGGCTCGGCGCGGCGGCTTCCCGACCCCATCGGTCCACCTGGAGACGGCCCACGAGCGGGCGGTCTGGTTCGACGGCTACGTGCGCACCTACCTCGAGCGCGATCTGCAGGAGCTCTCCTCGATCGCGGCCCTGCCCGACTTCCGGCGGCTGATGCGCGCGGTCTGCCTGCGCCTCGGGCAGCTCGTCAACCAGACGGAGCTCGGCCGCGACGTGGCGCTGGCGCAGCCGACGGTGCACCGTTACCTGAACCTCCTCGAGACCTCCTACCTCCTGGTGCGCCTACCGGCCTACGCGGTGAACCGGACCAAGAGGCTGATCAAGTCGCCGAAGCTCTACTGGGGCGACACCGGGGTGGCGCTGCATCTCGGGGAGGGCGACGAACCCGGCGGAGCCCACCTCGAGAACCTCGTGCTGGCGGATCTGCTCGCGTGGCGCGACGCGCGCCTCGACCGCGCCGAGCTGTTCTACTGGCGCACGGCGATCGGCGAGGAAGTGGACTTCGTGATCGAGGCGGGCAAGCGACTCCTGCCCATCGAGGTCAAGGCGACGACGCGCCCGCGCCTCGGCGACGCGAAACACCTGCGGACCTTCCGGGCCGAGTACGGCAGGAAGGCGCGCGCGGCCCTGCTGCTGCACACCTGCAGCACCCTGGAGTGGCTGACTCCCGACGTGCTTGCCGCGCCGTGGTGGAGGGTGTTGTGAGGCGAGTCGAGGCGAAGGAGAACTAATGACGACTATGCGGCGCTCGACAAGCAGGTTTTGCGAACTGGAGGTGCGCGATGGCCGCAGATGATGTGATCGCCAAGGCGAGGCAGCTCCCGCGCGGTGCTGTCTTCCACCGCTGCGCGCTCCAGGTGAACCCGCACCACTACGACTCCACGTACCGGGGCAATGCGCCGTCCGGCGATGCTCGCGATCATGCGGAGGCGATCATTCAGAAGGCGTCGGGCCTCGGCGTCTCCGTGCTCGCCATCACCGACCACAACCACGTCGGCGGCGTCGCCGCGTTCCGCGCCGTGGCCGAGGGACGCGCCATCCACATCTTCCCCGGCTTCGAGCTGTCCTCCAGCGAGGGGATTCA
>DASWIG010000398.1:0-4671 GCA_036397835.1 Thermoanaerobaculia bacterium | reverse complement strand
GATCTCGAGCGAGCTCGGCAACGTGTCGCCGGCGATCGTGGTGCCCGGCCCGTGGACGGCCGAGGACCTCGCCTACCACGCCGAGAGCCTGGCGGCGATGCTCACCAACAACGCCGGCTTCAACTGCAACGCCACCCGCGTCATCGTCCAGCACGCGGGTTGGGACCAGCGCCAGGCCCTACTCGACGCGCTGCGCCGCACGCTCGCCAGGGTGCCGGCTCGCGCCGCCTACTACCCGGGGGCCGCCGAGCGCCACGCCAAGTTCGTGGCGGCCCATCCCGAGGCCGAGAGCTTCGGCGACGCCGGCGCGGGCGAGCTGCCGTGGACGCTGGTGCCCGGCGTCGACCCCGCGGCCGAGGACGACGTGTGCTTCCGCACCGAGGCATTCTGCAGCGTCTTCGCCGAGACCGCGCTCGCGGCGGCGACGGTGCCGGAGTTCCTCGAGCGGGCGGTGGAGTTCGCCAACGAACGGCTGTGGGGCACGCTCTCGGCCACGCTGCTGGTGCACCCGGCCTCGCTGCGCGAGGCGGAGGTCGCCGCCGCCGTCGACCGCGCGATCGCCGGCCTGCGCTACGGCTCGGTGGCGGTCAACAACTGGGCGGCGCTGGCCTACGGCCTGGTGGTCACGCCCTGGGGCGCCTTTCCCGGACACGACGTCTACGACATCCAGAGCGGCAGCGGGGTGGTTCACAACACGCTGATGTTCTCGCGGGTGCAGAAGACGGTGGTGCGCTCGCCCTTCCGCATCCGCCCCAAGCCGCTGTGGTTCCCAACGCACCGGACGGCGCTCGAGATCGGGCGCAAGCTCACCCGCTTCGAAGCCTCGCCGTCGCCGTCCAAGCTGCCGGGGATCCTGTGGGAGGCGGTCCGGGGTTGAGCCACTGGAGCCAGGAGGAGAGCCGATGACCGATTCCGCACGGCGGCCGATCGTCGCCGCCAACTGGAAGATGCACTTCCGGCGCCGCGACGCCGAGAGCTGGTGCCGCGCCGTACGCGCCGGTCTCGGGCGCGGCGCGGCCGAGGTGGTGGTCTTCCCTTCGTTCCCGCTCCTGGTCACCGTGGGACGCGAGCTCGCCGGCTCGCCGGTGGCCTGGGGCGGCCAGGACCTCCACCCCGAGGCCGACGGCGCCCACACCGGGGACGTCTCGGGCGCCCAGCTCGCCGACGTCGGCTGCACCTGGGCGCTGTGCGGCCACAGCGAGCGCCGCCGCGACCACGGCGAGAGCGACGAGCTGGTGGCCGCCAAGGCGCGCGCCGCCCGCGAGGCGGCCCTGGTGCCGCTGATCTGCGTCGGCGAGACGCTGGAGGAGCGGCGGGCCGGAAGGACGAACGACGTCCTGACGCGCCAGCTCGCGGCGGCGCTGGCCGTGTCGTCCGCCGCGCCGCCGCCCTCGGACTTCGAGCTCGCCTACGAGCCGGTGTGGGCGATCGGCACCGGCGAGACCGCGACGCCGGAGATCGCCCAGGAGGCCCACGCCCACCTGCGCGCCGAGGTGGAACGTCTCGCGGGCGCCGCCCGTGCCGCCGCCGTGCGCATCCTCTACGGCGGCTCGGCGAAGCCCGACAACGTCGCCGCGCTCGCCGCCGGCGCCGACGTCGACGGCTTCCTGGTGGGCGGCGCGAGCCTTGACTCCGCGAAATTTCTCGCTATCATCGGCGCTTGCGCCTGAGAACGCGCCGCGCCGCGGCCGGCGCAACCTCTCGAGATCCTCCGAGACCCACCACCGCAGCGGAGAGCACGCACCATGGGCATCTTGCTTTATACGATCCACGTCGTCACGAGCCTCTTCCTCATCCTCGTCGTGCTGTTGCAGCAGGGCAAGGGCGCGGACCTCTCAGTCTTCGGCGGCGGCGGCACCATGACCGCGTTCGGCGCCCGCGGCGCCGCCTCGCTGCTGCACCGGTTGACGGTCGGCGGTTTCGTGATCTTCATCTTCACCACCCTCGCCATCGGCGTCTACCAGTCGGGCTCCGGCGGCTCGGTGATGGGCGACGTGCCGGCGGGCGACGAGACCCCGGCGGCCGAGGCTGAGTCGGCGCCGGACGTGGCGACGCCGGAGACGCCGCCGCCAGGCGACGAAACCGCCCCGCCGCCCGAAGGCGCGCTGCCTGAAGGCGGGGGCGCAGGCGTCCTGCCGGAAGCGCCCGGGCAGACCCTGGGCGCGGACCCGGAGGCGGAAGGCGCCGAAGACGGGACGACGGACGAGCCCGCCGCCACGGACTCCGGCGCCGGCGACGGCTAGCGCCGGGGCTTGCACCCGCCTGCGCCTTCTGGCATAGAATGGACCTCCCCGCCCGTGCCGAAGTGGCGGAATTGGTAGACGCGCACGGTTGAGGGCCGTGTGGGGCGACCCGTGCCGGTTCAAATCCGGCCTTCGGCACCATCCCTTCCTCGATTCCCTCCCTGAAGCTCGCGCCGCCGCTGATAGAATCGCTCCCTCCACGACGCCCGGAGGTACGCAACGATGCTCGACCGACGCGATTTCGTGACGCGGATCTTCACTCCGGCGCTGCTGGCCGTGGCCGCGCTGCGCCCGCGGCGCGCCCTGGCCGCCGCCGAGGCCGCCCTCGGCCACACCGGCAGCGCCGCCGAGACGGCGTCCGACGAGGCCTTCTGGCGCGAGGTCCAGCAGGCCTTCACCGTCGACCGTAGCCTGGTGAACCTCAACAACGGCGGCGTGAGCCCGTCGCCCGAGTACGTGCAGGAGGCCATGGCGCGCCACCTCGCCTACTCCAACACCGCGCCGACCTATGCCATGTGGCAGGTGCTCGAGCCGCAACGCGAGACCGTGCGCGAGCGGCTGGCGCGCCAGTTCGGCTGTGCGGCGGAAGAGGTCGCGCTCACCCGCAACGCTTCCGAGAGCCTGCAGATCTGCCAGCTCGGCTTCGACCTCGAGGGCGGCGACGAGGTGCTCACCACCACCCAGGACTACCCGCGGATGATCACCACCTTCCGCCAGCGCGAGCGGCGCGAAGGGATCGTCCTGAAGCAGCTCGCGATCCCGATTCCGGCCGAGGACCCGGCCGAGGTCGTGCGCCTCTTCGAGGAGCACGTGACGCCGCGCACCCGGCTGATCCTGATGAGCCACATGATCAACGTCACCGGCCAGATCCTGCCGGTGCGCGAGGTGGTGCGGATGGCGCGGCGCCGCGGCATCCCGGTGGTCGTCGACGGCGCCCACACCTTCGCCCACTTCCCCTTCACCCGCGACGACCTCGACTGCGACTACTACGGCACCAGCCTCCACAAGTGGCTCTTCGCCCCCCACGGCACCGGCATGCTCTACGTGCGCCGCGACAAGATCGCCGGCCTGTGGCCGATGATGGCGGCGCCCGAGAAGCTGGACGACGACGTGCGCAAGTTCGAGGAGATCGGCACCCACCCGGCCGCCAACTTCCTGGCGATCGCCGAGGCCCTGACCTTCCACCAGGGCCTGGGGCCGGAGCGCAAGGCGGCGCGGCTCGTCTACCTGCGCGACCGCTGGGCGCGGCGGGCGCTGGAGCGCGACAACGTGCGGCTCCACACCAGCCTCGAGCCGGGGCTCGCCTGCGGCATCGCCACCGTCGAGATCGCCGGGATCGACGCCGTCGAGCTCGCGAAGCACTTGTGGCAGCGGCACCGGATGATCGTCGTCGGCATCCGGCATCCCGAGTTCCAGGGCATCCGCGTCTCGCCCAGCGTCTACACCACGATCGAGGAGATCGACCGCTTCGCCGACGTGCTGGATTCGATCGCCGAGCGCGGCAGCGTCCCCCTGGCGGGATAGAGGGGGGAGCTGCCGCTTGCCTGTCTGAAACGATCCGGAAGGACGCCTTGCCCAAGAACATCTACAGGGGCGAGCCCGGCTTCGTACACGGCGAGGTACCGGGCGTGGGAATCCTGCTCGCCAACCTCGGCACGCCGGAGGCGCCTACCGCCAAGGCCCTGCGGCCGTACCTGCGGCAATTCCTCGGCGATCCGCGGGTGATCGAGCTGCCGCGCCTCATGTGGTGGCTGATCCTGAACCTCTTCGTGCTGCCCTTCCGGCCGAAGAAGTCGGCGGCGCTCTACGCCTCGATCTGGACCGCCGAGGGCTCGCCGCTGCTCGCCGTCTCGCGGCGCATCGCGCTCGTGCTCGAAGAGCGGCTGCGGCAGGGGATCGGCACTCCGCTCCACGTGGAGCTCGGGATGACGTACGGCGAACCGTCGATCCCGCGCTCGCTCGCCACGCTGCGCGACAAGGGCTGCCGCAAGGTCCTGGTGCTGCCGCTTTTCCCTCACTACTCGTCGACCTCGACCGGCGCCGTCTTCGACGCCGTGATGAAGGAGCTCATGACCTGGCGGCGGGTGCCGGAGGTCCGCACCGTCCACGAGTTCCACGACGAGCCGGGCTTCGTCGCCGCGCTCGCCGCGTCGATCCGCGAGGTCTGGGAGCGCGAGGGCGAGCCGGAGATGCTGGTGACCTCCTACCACGGCATCCCGCTGCGCTACTTCCTCGACGGCGACCCCTACCACTGCTTCTGCCACCAGACCACCCGGCTGATCGCCGAAGAGCTCGGCCTCGAGCGCGAGCGCGCCCTGGTGACCTTCCAGTCGCTCTTCGGCAAGGAGCCGTGGCTCAAGCCGCCCACCGACAAGACCATGGCGGCGCTGCCGAAACGCGGCGTCAAGCGCGTCGACGTGGTCTGTCC
>DASWIG010000397.1:0-5275 GCA_036397835.1 Thermoanaerobaculia bacterium | reverse complement strand
GACGGCGTTCGTCAAGCCGCGCGGGCCGGGCAACGCCTCGGCCGTCTACGAGAAGCTCTGCCGTCTCGAACGGACGATGCTCGGCCTGCTCGCCGAGGCGGAGCCCGAGGCCGACGCCGGCGAGTGGTTCGAGCTCTCGCTCCGGCGTCTCAACCAGCGCCTCCTGGACGAGGAGCTGCCCAGCCACCCGGTGACGCTGCGGCGCCTGCTGCGCAGCCTCTCCGAGGACGGCAAGGGCCTCGCCGGCAGCCGCGGCAGCCTCGAGCTCGCCTACCGCTCCCAGGGCCGCTACGGCGTGCGCCTGCTGCGTTCGTGGCCCGCCCTGCGCGAGCTCGCCGAGCGCCGCCAGGCCCTGGGTCGCGCCGTGCTCGACCGGCTGCTGGCGAAGGCGCCGGCGGGCGGCGGGGACGTCCTGGTGGAGCTCGGCAGCGACGAGCTCGTCGACGCGATCCGCCGCGACCTGGTGCTGCGCGGCCAAGTCCGCGACCCGCTGGCGGCGGGGGAGCGGGCGCTGCTCTTCCTCCACGAGCAGAAGGTGATCCAGCTCCAGCAGGGCCTCGCCGTCTTCCGCCAGGCGATGACGATCCGCCTCGACGAGGAGGCGCGGCGGCGCCGCTACGTCCAGGGCGACTACGCGCCGCTGGCCCACCACTACGGCGAGCGCACCTTCCAGGTCCACGTGATGGCGCGTTACGGGCGGCTCGGCCTGGAGAAGATCCGCAGCGCGCTCGCCCTGGTGCGCGACTACTTCGAGCTCGGCCGCAAGCCCTTCGTAGATGCTTACTTCCGCGAGGAGCAGGAGGTCCTGGCGCGGGCGACGAGCCGCGAGTCGTTCCGCGCCATCGTCGACTCCCTCGCCAATCCGGCGCAGATCCGCCTGGTGGCGGCGTCGCCGTCGTCGAACCTGCTGATCCTCGCCGGTCCGGGCTCGGGCAAGACGCGCGTGGTCGTCCACCGCTGCGCCTACCTGCTGCGGGTCGAGCGGGTGCCGGCCCGCGCCCTCGTGGTGCTGTGCTTCAACCGCAACGCGATGCTCGAGGTGCGGCGGCGGCTGCGCGAGCTGGTCGACGACGACGCCCGCGGCGTGACCGTGCTGACCTGCCACGGCCTGGCCATGCGCCTCACCGGCCGCTCCTTCGCCCCCTGGGGACGCGAGGCCGGGAAGTCGTTCCGCGAGCCGGACTTCGACCGCCTGATCCCGGAAGCGGTCAAGCTGCTCGAAGAGGGCGAGGACGACGATGTCCGCGACGGCCTGCTGGCGTCCTTCAGCCATCTCCTGGTGGACGAGTACCAGGACGTCAACCGCGACCAGTACGCGCTGGTCTCGGCTCTCTCCGGCCGCGCCCAGCGGGACGCCGAGCGCAAGCTGGCGATCCTGGCGGTAGGCGACGACGACCAGAACGTCTACGCCTGGAGCGGCGCCGACGTCGAGTTCATCCGCCGCTTCCGCGACGACTACGAGGCCGAGGTCCACTACCTGGTGGAGAACTACCGCTCGACGGCCCATATCGTCGCGGCGGCCAACCAGCTCATCGCCCACAACCGCCGGCGCCTGAAGCGCGACCATCCGATCGCCGTCGACGCGGCGCGCCGCCGCGATCCGCCGGGCGGACGCTGGGCGGCGATCGAGCCGGCGAGCGGCGGACGCGTCCAGGTGCTGCAAGTGGACGACGACGCCCTCGAAGCGTCGGCGATCGCCGAGCGCTTGCTGGAGATGCGCGGTCTCGACGCCGGCCTCGCGTGGACGGATTGCGCGGTGCTGGCGCGTCGTCACGCGGCGCTCGAGCCGGTGCGCGCGGTGCTTGAGGAGCGCGGCGTCCCCGTGAGCTGGACGCCCGAGCGCGGCAGCCTGCCGCCGCTCGGCCGGGTGCGCGAGATCGCGGCGTTCCTGCGCGCGCTCGAGGCGGTGGAGAAGGAAGCGCGGAGCGCGTCGCAGCTCGAGGCGCGGCGCCAGGAGCTGGCCGGCGACGACGCCGGCAATCCCTGGTGGCGTCTCGTGGCGGAGATCGTCGCCGAATGGCGCGACGAGCTCGCCGACGCCACGGCCCGGTGGACGCGGCGATCGAGCACGTCTGGGAGGGGCGTCGTCGCGGCGTTGTCGCGGGAGGCGGCGCGCGGGTGGGCGGAACGGCTGATGGAGGTCGAGTCGATGCGGGTGCTGGCGCTCGTCGAGCGTCGCGCGGAGGACTCGGAGGAGGCGTTTCGGTCGCGGTATCGGTGCGAGCGGTGGGAGGTGCCGCTGGTGGAGGTGGTCGAGCGACCACGAGAGCTTCCGGATGAAGGCCGTTAGGGTGTATGATGAAGTGAGCTTGGGCCCGACACGTCTGCCTGAGCAGGCGGTCGCTCCAGGAGGAAATGATGAACCCTCAGGCAAGCTCACACTGGTCTGTTGGTGAGTTGCGCTTCGCGACTCTGCCGTCTCTGCCTCCGCCGCTGCTGCGAGAGATCTCCCAGACGTTTCAACTGCGCCCGCCGGCCGGGGGCGACGAGTCGTCTCTCGCGTACCCCAAGGTCCTGCGATCCGCGGACCACATTTGGGCTGTCCGCCTGAAGCCCTCCGCCCTCGCCCTCGAGAGCCGAGCCGACGAGCCCTACGATCGTTTCGTCGAACGCCTCGCCGAGATCGCCAGGATCGCGTTGCCGCACCTTGATACCGACTTCTTCACTCGGGCGACCCTGCGGACGATTCGATCTCTCCCCCTCTCGGAAGCCATGGAGGGCACGCGAGCCATCGCCAAACAGGCGTCGAGGTTCAAGATGGCGATGACCAGCAGCAAGACCGGGAGCTCGTCTGCGGGTCACTTCATCATTCAAGAGACCGTGGGACTGTCCCGGGACTTTTGCACGCGCCACGTGGGCGTCTACGAAGAAGCCGTGGAATCTTCTCGTCTCGAGAGCGTCCTGGAGAGCCTGGTCGACGAGCTCAGCAGAATCGACCGCAAGCCCGATCAATTGATCGAACTGCCTCTTCAGTTCGATCCGCTTTCCATCAAGGCGCTCGGGGGTTTTTTCCCCGTCATCCTTGCTCTGGACGCGACGCAGAACCCTCCGGCCCCCGTCAGCAATGGCGGCGGCGACTTGAAGGGATCCGATCCGGACAGTGAGGCTGAAAACCTTAATGAGGATCGCATTCGGCACCTGGCCAGGAAGTACGCTAACGGCAGCCTCTCGCGTGAGGACGAGGCCCGGCTCGAGATCCTGCAAGAGCGCATCCTCCACCTACTTCCCAGTGTTGAACAGCACGACTTCGAGCGTCTCGAAGAGCTTGCCGCCGTTACCCGCGGGGTTCACGAGAGACACCTCGAGAGAATGGAACGTCTCGGGTTGGCGAAGTGACTACTAATCCCTTCCGCTTTCCCGACGAGCTCCATCAACGCTCGCAGTCCCCTGAACAGCTTCTACGGTATCAGGACTTCAAGCCTGTCCTTCGTGTAGAGTTTTCCAAGAAGTGCGTCTACTGCCGCGATCCGGACACCGTCCGCGGGAGTGACGGCTACGGCGTTGACCACTACCTTCCAAGGAAGCACTTCCCTCACCTCGTACGCCACTATCCCAATCTCTTCTATGCTTGCAATCCATGTAACCGTCGGAAGGGGATCTTCGTCTCGACGGCCGACCTCTTCATCCCAAATCCCTGCGACCATCGGATGGCGGAGCATCTCCGTTTTGACGATGGCCACGTCGAGGCTCTGACCGTCAGCGGCCGCTTTGCCTGTGAGCTCCTTCTGCTCAACGAACCCGAGCGCAAGAGATTCCGGACCTTGGTGCTCCGGTCTATCGAAAGCAATCTCCGCGTGATTGAGGAGCTTCGTGTCGGATTGGAGAGGATCGAAGCTGAGATGCGGTCACCAAAGGTATCCGACAGCCGTGCCGCGGGGCTCGGGAGCGAACGCGCAGCCGTCATTGAGGACCTTCGAGAGCTTGATCAAGTTGTCGCCCTGCTTTCAGGCCTCTGAAACCATCGAACCATCCAGCAGCAGGAGACTTGACGGCGACACTTAGGGTGCCGCCTCTTTCCAATCTACCCATTGCCGAGCTGACAGTCGATCGTCAATTGAGCAGTCTTCCAATCGAGCTGGAATGAAATAAATCTGTCCTTCTGGCTGCTGATCGAGAGCCTCGAGCGCACCTCGCGGTCCTTGGTCTTGGCGAGGCTCAGGACCAAGTACTCTACTTCAGGCCACAAGCTTAGCACGACGACGTGGTGGTGCTCGGCGGCGACTGCGTGGAGCGTCGCTCGCCGCACGTGCCGCGTCTCGACGCGTCGGTCGTCCGCCGGCGGTACCAGCTCCTCGGTATGGAGGACCTGCACCTGAGCTTCGCGGGTCGCCGTCCGGCGGACGCGCCCATCCATCGTCGGCTTGCGGCCTGGGTCGTCGCTGTGGCCTCGGGCCGTCAAGGACGGCGGCGTGTGGCTGGTCGATGGGGAGGGGGGCGTCGTCGCGGCGTTGTCGCGGGAGGCGGCGCGCGGGTGGGTAGAGCGGCTGGCGGACGTCGAGTCGTCGCGGTCGTCGAGCGTCGCGCGGAGGACTCGGAGGAGGCGTTCCGGTCGCGGTATCACTTGGCGGCCAAGGCCGGCTGCGGGCAAATTTTCGGGCTCTCTTGGCCGCCAATCCTGTTCCTGGGGACGAAATCGCCCGCGTTTGGCCGCCAAAGCTGTCTCGGGGGAATTTTTCTTGCCGTCTTGGCCTCGAAAACGGCGAGTCGATTTCGCCAAACGAAATTTGACGGAGAAGAATGGATAGCCGACCTCGCCATGGACAGTTTTGGCCGCTAAAGCTCCGCGAGAATTTCCCCAGGGCCAGGATTCTCTGCCAATTTGGCGCCGAAATTTCCCCAGAGCCAGGATTCTCTGCCAATTTGGCGCCGCAATTTCCCCCGGAGCTCTTTTCGCGGCCAATCCTTCTGGCGGGGACCCCATTCTCGCCTGGAGAGGCCATAAAACGGATAGTCAGCCCAAAAAAGGGACCCGCGGACGGATACCGCGGGCCCCGAGGGCGGGACGGCGCCCGAAAACGCCGTCCGCGGGGATCAGAGTCGGAAGGGGATCACGGTCGCCCTGAGGGGCCGGAAGGACTCAGACGATCTTGGCGCCGGCCGTGTTACCATCATCCGGAGCCGAGAGGTACTCCGTCATGCCTGCTCACGCCGTCACACTTCACCTCCCAGACTCCCTCTACGAGTACTTCCAGCAGCAGGCCGAGCACGCCCGACGGACTTTGGAAGCGGAGCTCCTGAGAATCGTCGCCGCCGCGGCACCGGTCGACGAGATGCT
>DASWIG010000396.1:0-18843 GCA_036397835.1 Thermoanaerobaculia bacterium | reverse complement strand
CGAGGTGGCGAATCGCAGCGAGGTGGCCTCGCTGAGCCACGAGCTTACGCGTCTCTTCGGCTTCGGCATCGAGACGGTCCTCGATCTGGTCGATCGCGTCGCGCGGTGTGAAGCGGCGGTCGAAGAGCTGACCGGCCTCATCAAACAAGACGCCGGAGAACAGACGTGATGCCCGATCCGCCGAAGGTGATTCCGATTCTCGAATACGTCGTCGGCAAAGCCACAGAGCCCGGAGCTCCGGGCACGCCCTGCCCGCCGCTCGCTGACCCTCATGCTGGCGAGGCTGAGCTTCGACTCTGTGGCGTTACCGGGGAGGAGCCCACTCCCCCGCTTTTTCTTCGTACCCGCTGACAATGTTGTAGAACATGCTGAGCGGCAGCGCCACGATCGCCTCGAGCCAGTCGTTCTCCAGGATCCAGCGACGGATGTTGCTCTCGCCCTGCCCGCCGTCGCCGGTGAAGAGCGACGACCCGTTGTGCACTTCGGCGATGCGGCTGCCGAGCTCCGTGCCGCGCTTCATCTTCGACAGCATGTTGGCCAGGAAGAGCAGTTGGCCATCGCTCGAGCGGGCGAGCAGCGAGAATTCCGGGTCGTCGCCGTGCGTGACGATGCCGGCGCGATCGAGGGACTCGTTCAGGTCGAGGACGGCCTGCTTGGTGGGCTCGAGCACGGCGTCGAGGCGGCGCAGCACCGTCATGGGGAGGATGACGTCGCGGTACTTGCCGCGCACGTAGAGATCGCGCAGCACGTCGTCGGCGATGCCCCAGATGAAGTTGGTGATCCGCGATCAGGAGGTCCCGTACCCGCTTGTCCGCCACGTCGATTTCGAAGCGTTCGACCGCGGCGATCAGCTCGTCGCGCTTCAACTCTTCCAGGATCTGGCGCTTGGTCAAGGTCCTCCTCCATCCGGGCTCTCGGGCCAGATGATACCGTGACTCATCCGTCTCCAAGTCCTGCTGCGCGGCGATCATCGCGGTTCGTCGACGGCTCAGCTCCGGGCGCAAGGCCGAGTGCGCTCCGAGGGACGGACGGAAGGACGCCGCCCATCGTCGTCGACGTCTTGTGCATGTGCCTGGGCTTGGCTCTCATCCTGCTGCACCTGGTGCCGAGCTCCAGCTCCGGTCACCTGCCGCGAACGGGGGCGGTGGTCGCCGGTCTCGGGACCGTGGCGCGCGCGAGCGCACTCCACCGGCCAAGCATCGCCAGCACTGGCCAAGACGGCGCTACGGCTCCACTACCACCCGTGGTCTCAGCCTCAGCCGCACTTCCTCGTAGATGGGGATCTCGACGCCTGGGGCCACTTCGAGGGTCACCAGCAGGCCGTAGGGCACCTTGTCGGCCAGCTTGGAGGCGTGCTTCCAGACCGGCTTCCCGCTCAAGCTCGGAGGGAGGGGTACGAGGTAGATGTGCCCTTCTTCGGCGGCCAGCTCATTCCAGCCGACGAGTGTGACCCGCTCCTCCTGGCAGCTCGTGACGCGTTCCTGGTCGGCAAAGCCGTAGCCGAGGAGCCGCCCCATGGTTGCCCGTGAGGCACGAGATCTGTCCGGCCCGGCGAGCAGCTCTCTGAGAACCTCCGGCGCCTCGCCCCAGAGAGCACCGTGAGCCAGGAACGCCTTGAGCAGAGGGGCCAGATACCGGCGGCCGGGCGGTTGGTTGAGATCGTTTCCGTCGAGGAGCTCCGGGAAGCGCTCGCAGACTCGGGCGGCGGCGCGGCTGGCCAGGGCCGCGGCGTTGCTCGTGCCACAGAGATACCGGGTGGCCGAAAGCTCGCCGGGTTGGGCGCCAGGCGCAGCCGCCCGCTGCCCCGGAGGAAAGGCCGTTACCTTGCTGGGCGTCAGCACCGTCACACCGCCTGAGGAGCCGGGCGGCACATCGAAGAGCTGGCGGCCTGAGGGAAAGAGGACATCGGGCTTGATCGCGCGTCCCACGCCCGGGCCGACCGCGCTCACCGGGCTCGGGAGGCGTAGGCCATCGCGGTCGAGGGGGCAAGGGTCGAGCCGCCGGCCTGGGGAGAACGCTCCGGCGTTATCGGCGTGCTCGCCTCCGGCGGTGAAGGCGTTGGTGGCCTCAGCCGGAGCGAGGAGCCGGCGCAGATGCGCGTCGCTCCAGAGGGCCTGGTAGACGAGCCGGCGCAGCGCCGCGCCTTCAGGGAGGCCGGCACTCCGTGGAGGAGCGCTCAGGCGCAGCGGGCTCGCATGGTTGCCGGCGCTGACGACGACCAGCAGGCCGTACTTCCAGGCGAGCCAGTCCAGCAGGCGTGCCCAGGGGCTGATGAAGCGGTCGAAGGGGCGGCAGCGGTCGCCGACGGAGAGGTTGAGGATCTGGACTGTCGGTGCGGCAGGAGGCTCGGCGCCATTGCCCTCGAAGAGGCGCCGCACCGCTTGGTGGAAGAGATCCACCAGCAACAAATGCTCCGGCACTTGCTCCGGCGGCGGTTCGATCGGCCAAGGGACCGGTCTCAGGATCGGCCGGACATAGAGGCGCGACCCGAGTGGCGTGCCACCTTCGCCAAGGTCGCCATGGAGGATAAGAGACGCCATGGCGGTGCCGTGCCTGCGGTGGTGCGCCGGGACCTCCGATGCCCAGCCTTCCGGGTCATCGACTTCCAGCCGCCCGGCGAGAAGGGCGTGCCCCTCCAGTGGAAGTCCATCGAAGAGCGCCACGATCGGCGGCCCCGGCTCTGCTGCCCCTGGTGATCCCGGGGGCGGGCCGGATGGCCCCGGCGCATCGGCACTGGGCACCGCCAGGACCTGGCCGACCGGCCGCAGAAACATCACCTCGTCGCACTTGACCAGGGCGACGTCGAGGCTCTCCAGCAGGGCCTCCGCCAGGGTGCTCGGCACCTCCGCGAGGAGGCCGTGGTAGGCGATGTCGTCGATCACCGACTGGGCCAGGACTCGTCCGCCCCCGCCCTCGACGACTCGCCGCACGATCTGCTCCCTGAGCGTGCGATCTGTAGGGTCGCGGCGGTACCAGAGCTCCAGCTCCGCCCGCACGGACTCGGGGCTCGCCTGAAGGCGTTCCCGCCAATCGTCCAGGATCCCTGTCTCCCGGATGCGGTCTTCAGGGCCCCAGAACCGGATCTCCTTGAGGTGCGCGAAAGCTGTCTTGAAGGGTGCGAGTCTCCGTGCGAACGGCGCCGCCCGGTCCCTCCGATACCGCTCCCAGAGCGACAGCAACGCCTCGACCGCCCGCCGATCGGTCATCACCAGGTACAGGCACCCCGAGAGCTGTTTCTTCGGGTCCCGAGCGTCCTGGAAATCCTCGTCCGGCGGAATGAGCTCCTCCTCGACCTCGCCGAGCCACTCCATCTCTGGAATTTGCTTCACGGCATTCACGAAGCGGTCCACCGAGCCGATGGTCTCGATGACCAGCGCCAGCTCCGGCTCCGCGCCCGCCAGCTCGGCCCGCAGCTCGATCCCCTTCCTCTCGAAGGCTTCCAGGAGCCGAGGGAGCTTGGGTCCGATGCGCTCCACCTGGCGGGCATGAGGCGGTAGGCGGACCTTGGAGAAGCCGCCTCCCCTCTTGGACCGGCCGGCGGCCTCGGGAGCCGGGAGGGGGAGCAGCGGAAGCCGGCGGGAAGGATGCTCCGCCACTCAGCGCCTCTTCTGATTCCTCTCCGGCGACGGCGCGTACCTCGCCCGCCACTGGGTGAGGCGCTCCCGGAGGAGGGCTTCCGGATCGGAGTCCGGCGCGGTCAGGACGTGGCGCCGCTGGACGTCCAGGGCAAACTCCTCAATCTCGCCGAAGCTGGCGCCCACCAGGTCCCCGGCCAAGTCCGCGACCGGCTTGCCCAGGCAGAGCCGGGTCCGTTCCTGGAAGCGGCGCAGCCACGCCTCAATCGCCGCCCGGTCGGGATGGGGCAGGTGGCGAGGGCCTCGGCGGTCTTGCGGAAGAGGGCCTGGTCGCCCCGGCTGGCGGACCGGACAAGGCGAACCAAGAGGTCAGCGCGTGCCATGGGAGGTTCGTCCCGGGTAAGCGACGCGGGGTCGCGGTGGATCGGTTGTGCACCAGCAATCTAGCATGGACGGGCGAGCGCTGGCGGGTGGGCCTTCGCTCCTGCTCACCCTATCAGGACAGGGGAACCTGCCGGCATCCAGATCAACGGCATCGAGCGGGAACAGCTCAAGCGTCTTCAGCGGCCGGGGCGGCCCGGGCCGCCCACCAGGGACGCGAGACGTCGTTCCCTTGGTGTAGGGTAAGGCCGCCCATGGAAAACCCGAGAACGAAAGCCCTCGTCGCCGCGCTCGCGCTCGCCGGGGGCGCCGCCGTCGCGCAGCCCCCGCCGCCGGCCGCGTCGACGCCCCTGTCGCCGCGCAACGCGAACTACTCGATCGACGCCCGGCTCGAACCCGCGACGCGCCTCTTGACCGGGCGCCAGGTGCTGAGCTGGCGCAACCTCCGCGAGACGCCGACCGGCGAGCTGCGCTTCCACCTCTACTGGAACGCCTTCCGCAACGACCAGAGCACCTGGCTGCGCGAGGACCGCCTGCGCGGCCGCTCCGACGTCGAGGACCCTGAGGACGACGACTGGGGCTACCTGGTGGTCGACGGCATCCGCCTCGTGGACGGAGGACCGGCGCCGGACGCCGCCGCGCTGCCGTCCGACCTCGCTCCCGACCGCCTGGTGCTCGCCGGCGCCGAGCTGCCGGCGCGCTACGAAGCGCCCGACGACGGCAACCCCCACGACCGCACCGTGCTGGTGGTCGACCTGCCGCGGCCGGTGGGGCCGGGCGAGACCGTGGACGTCGAGCTCGAATGGCGCGCCAAGGTGCCGCGGACCTTCGCGCGCACCGGCGTGCGCGGCGAGTACTACTTCGTGGCCCACTGGTTCCCCAAGCTCGGCGTCTACGAGGACGACGGCTGGAGCTGCCGTCAATTCCACGCCGCCACCGAGTTCTACTCCGACTACGGCAGCTACGACGTGCGCCTCACCCTGCCCGACCGCTTCGTGGTCGGCGCCACCGGCCGCGAGGTGGAGCGGGCGGCCCACGGCGACGGCACCACCACCCACCGCTACGTGCAGGACGACGTGCACGCCTTCACCTGGACGGCGAGCCCCGACTACCTCGTGCGCGAGGCTCGTTTCGAGGTCCACGGCCTGCCGCCGGTGGACCTGCGGCTGCTCTACCAGGGCGAGCGCGCGCACCAGGCCGAGCGCCATCTCGACGCCACGCGGGCGGCCCTCGAGCACTACGGCAAGTGGTACGGCGCCTATCCCTACGGCCACGTCACGATCGTCGACCCGGCCTGGGGCAGCGGCGCCGGGGGCATGGAGTACCCCACGCTCTTCACCGCCGGCACCCGGATCTCGCGCCCCTTCGGCGGCGGCTCGCCGGAGAAGGTGACGATCCACGAGGCGGGCCATCAGTTCTGGTACGGCATCGTGGGCAACGACGAATTCGAGCACGCCTGGCTCGACGAGGGCCTCAACACCTTCTCGACCGCCCGCGCCTACGAGGCGGCCTACGGCGAGAGCCGCTACACGAAGAGCTACCTCGACCCGCCCGGCACCGACCTCGGCGGCTTCGTGACCGTGCTCTTCGGCGACGTGCGCGAGAGCCGCGCCGTCGACGGCAACCGCTGGGGGCGCTTCGTCAGGAACCGCGCCGCCACCGCCGGTCCCCAGTCGGACCCCACCTACCGCTACTTCCCGCCCCGCGCTTCCGACCTCAGCTACGCCAAGACCTCCCTGTGGCTCGCCACCCTCGAGCGCCACCTCGGCTGGGACGCCCTGCAAGGGATCCTCTCGACCTTCTTCGAGCGCTGGAAGTTCCGCCACCCGCGGCCGGAGGACTTCTTCGCCGTGGCCGACGAGGTCGCCGGCCAGGACCTCGGCTGGTTCTTCGACCAGGTCTACGGCAGCTCGGTCGCCTTCGACTACGCCGTCGACTCGGTGAAGTCGTCGCCGGTCTTCCTCGAGGGCTTCGTCGAAGGGGAGGCCGGCGAGCTCGAGCTGCGCTCGGCGCCGAAAGACGGGGACGGGGACGAGGACGACGACGCCAGGCTCTACCGCACCGAGGTGGTGGTGCGGCGCCACGGCGAGGGCGTCTTCCCGCTCGAGCTCCTGCTCGTCTACGCGGACGGCCGCGAGTCGCGCCACGCCTGGGACGGGCGCGAGCGCTGGAAGCTCTTCGTGGAGGAGGGCCCGGCGAAGCTCGACTACGCGGCCCTCGACCCCGAGCGCGTGCTGCTGCTCGACCTCGACTACAGCAACAACAGCCTCCTGCGCAAGCCGCGGCCGGACTTCGCTTCCCGCAAATGGGCCGCCGCCTGGATGGTCTGGCTGCAGGACTTCCTCAGCGCCTTCACCTTCTTCGTCTAGGGGACCATCGAGATGACCGCCATCCGCTCCATCGCCGAGGGCGTGCGCCGCGTCGCGCGCTCGCCCAAGCTGATCGCCGGGCTGTGGCTCGTCAGCGTCGCGGCGGCGCTGCCCGCGGCGCTCGTGATGCGGGAAGTCCTCGCCGAATCGATCGGCGGCAGCCTTTTCCACGCGTCCCTTTCCGAGGGCTTCGACGACGACTGGTACGCCGAATTCGAGGCCGAGGCGAAGACGGGCCTGGCGAGGACCTTCGGCCCCGGCGTGATCGGCGTCGGCGCCGTCTACGACAACCTCGAGGCCTGGTGGAGCGGCCGGCTGTTCACCGACTTCCCGGTGGGCCTGGTGTCGCTCGGCGTCGCCTACGCCCTGCTTTGGACGTTTTTGGCCGGCGGCGTGCTCGACCGGCTGGCCGGGCACTCTGCGCGTCCGGGCGGCCTGGCGGGCTTCCTCGCCGCGTGCGGGCGCACGTTCGGCAGCTTCCTGCTGCTGGCGCTGGCCTCGGGCGTCGCCTACGCGCTGATCTACCTCCTGGGCAGGCGCCTCTACGGCTGGATCGAGGACTCGGCCCGCGACGTCACCAGCGAACGGACGGTGCTCCTGCGGGTCCTGCTGGCGGCGGCCCTCGTCGTGGCGCTCTTGCACCTGGTGCGGATGGTCTTCGACTACGCCCGGATCGCGGTCTACAGCGACGGCGTTTCGGCCTTGCGCGGCCTGCGCCGAGGCGTCGCTTTCGTGGCCGCGCGCCCCGGACGGACGGCGGCGGTCTACGCCGGGCTCGGGCTGGTGGCGCTGCTGCTCGTCGCCGTCTACGCCGGCGTCGCCCCGGGCGCCGGGGCGTCGAGCGCGCTCACCGTCGTCCTCGCCTTCCTGGTCTCGCAGCTCTACCTGGTGGCCCGGCTGGCGGTTCGCCTGAGCGTGCTGGGGGCCGAGCTCCACCTCTTCCGTTCCTCGTGATTCGGCGCCCGATCTGGTGTATCTTCAGGATGCACTCCCCCTCGGAGTCGAGATGCGCCCGATCACCGCCAGTGATTTGATGAACCCCGCCGTCCTCGTGGTCGGCGACGACCTGTCGCTGCGGGATCTCGCCGCGTTCCTCGCGGAGAACGAGATCACCGGCGCGCCGGTCGAGAACGGCTCCGGCGAGCTCGTGGGCGTGGTCTCGATGGTCGACGTCGCCCGCGCCGTCGCCGCCGGCGAGACGGCAAAGCGGGTGGCCGACGTCATGACGCCGGAGGTCTACCACGTGACGGAGGACGCCACCGTCTCCGAGATCGCCTCGCTCATGATCGACCACCACCTCCACCGGCTGCTGGTCACCCGCGACGACGAGCCCGTGGGCATCATCTCGACGTCGGACCTGCTCGGGCTGCTGATCGACGACGACTGAGCGGTCTCCGGGAATCGCTTGAACGCGTCCGCCGAGGCGGCTACAATGGCCACAGGAGGTTGGCGATGGTCACCGTGAACACCCGGATCTTGAAGGACCGCCTTTCCAGCTATCTCCATCGAGCCGAGGAAGGCGAGCGCGTGGTCGTCCTGCGTGACGGCAAGCCCGTGGCAGCCCTGGTTTCCCTGAGAGACCTTCCTGCGGACGACGAGGAAGGACGTCTCGCGGCCTTGGAGTCGCGCGGATTGCTGATTCGGCCGCGAAACGGACGGGCGACCGGGTTCCGAGCTCCGAGAGTCCCGGCACGCGGTAAATCGGCATCCGAGATGGTGATCGAGGATCGTCGGTGATCGTCTTCCTCGATACCAGCGCCCTGGTCAAGCTCTACGTCGTCGAGGCCGGCTCTCAGGCCCTCCTGTCGCGCATCGAGAACGCCGTCGTGGCGGTCTCGCAACTGACGTACGGGGAGACCCATGCCACGTTCGCCAGGCGGCTCCGGGAGGGCCTCCTCACAGCGAAAGAGCATCAGATGCTGACCTCCGGTTTCGAGGACGACTGGAGGACGCTCATCCGAATTCCGTTCAGCGACGATGTGCTCGCACAGGTCCCCGTCCTGTGTCAACGGCATCCGTTGCGAGGTGCCGACGCGATGCAGCTCGCGTGCGCCGCGATGCTACGTTCCGAGAACGTCGAGGTGCTCTTCGCAACCAGCGACCAGCGGCTACTGGCGGCAGCCAGAGCCGAGACCCTCGCAGTCTTCGATCCCGAGAAGGACGATTGACAGGCGGCGGCCGAGGCGCTAGTCTTCGCGTTCGGTCGGGCAGCGATCGGTCGGCTGGGGGGAGAAGTCCATGAAGGTTCGCTTTGACCGCCTGGGCGACGAGCCCTACGTCTGGCACGAGGCCCTCGCCGTTGCAACCGACGAGCTCGAGAACCCCGAGGTGCTCGCCGTCGGCGAGGTCGACTGCCGCGGGCGCATCACGCGAACGCTTCCGGGCTTCCTCCTCCGCATGGCGCTGTCGTACGAGCAGACCGTGAGCTGCACGCGCTGCCTCGGACCGGTGCCCTCGCCGATCGACTCGCAGCTCGATCTGTACGTGCTCGTTGAAGAAGTGGAAGGGGCGACGGCAGCCCAGGCGCCGGAGCACCGGCTGGCCGAGCAGGACCTCGGTCTCCTGGTCCTGACGAGCCCCGTCCTCGAGACCCGGCCGCTGGTGGTGGAGCAGGTGCAGCTCAACGTGCCCATGAAGTCGCTGTGCCGCGACGAGTGCGCCGGGCTGTGCGCCACCTGCGGCGCCGACCTGAACGCCGGCCCGTGCGAGTGCCGGCCGCAGCTCGATCCGCGCTGGGCCGCCCTGGCCGGTTGGAAGAAACATCACGGCGACGCCTGAGCAAGAGGTTCGAACCATGCCAAATCCCAAACGACGACATTCCAAGGCGCGCCGCGACAAGCGCCGCGCTCACGACTTCCTGGAGCGGCCGGGCATCTCGGTCTGCCCCAACTGCGGCGAGAGCAAGCTGCCGCACCGCGTGTGCGCGTCGTGCGGCCAGTACCGCGGCCGCGACGTGATCGAGGGCAACGAGAAGCTCTAGCTCCGGACCGGCCGCCGCGCTGTGCCGACCGGCTCTCTTCAAGGACGATCTGGCCCCGCGATGCAGATTGCCGTCGACGCCATGGGCGGCGACTACGCGCCGCGCTCCGCCGTGGAAGGCGCCTTCCAGGCGGCCATGGCCGACGGCGTGCGCGTGGTGCTGGTAGGCGAGGAGGGGCGGTTGGCGGCCGAGCTGGCAAGGCTCGGCGACCACCAGGGCCGGCTCACCATCGAGCCCGCCGACCAGACGGTGGCCATGGAGGAGCGGGCGGTGGCGGTGCGCAAGAAGCGCAACGCCTCGGTGCGCGTGGCGGCGCGGCTGGTCAAGGAAGGACGGGCCCAGGCGATGGTCACCGCGGGTCATACCGGGGCCGCGCTGATCGCCGCCAAGACGGTGATCGGCACCATCCCGGGCGTGGCGCGGCCGGCCCTGGCCGCGGTCTTCCCCAACCGCCGCGGCCGCACCGTGGTGCTCGACGTCGGCGCCAACGTCTCCACCAAGGCGGCGCACCTGCGCCAGTTCGCGGTCATGGGACACTTCTACGCCCAGGAGATCCTGCACACGCCGTCGCCGCGCATCGGCCTGATGTCGGTGGGCTCGGAAGAGGGCAAGGGCACCGAGCTCACCCGCGAGGTCGCCAGCGTGCTGCGCCAGACCGGCCTCAACTTCCTGGGCAACGTCGAGGGCGACGACGTGTTCCGCGGCACGGTGGACGTGGTGGTGTGCGACGGCTTCGTGGGCAACGTGGTGCTCAAGACGTCGGAGGCCCTGGTGGCCTACCTGCTGGCGGTGCTCAAGAGCCAGATGGGGGGCAGCGTGCGCTCGCGGCTGGGTTATATGCTGGCGCGCGACGCCTTCGGCGACATCGCCCGCCGCACCGATTGGAGCGAGTACGGCGCCGCGCCGCTCCTGGGCCTGCGCGGCGGCTGCCTGATCGGGCACGGACGCTCGAACGCCAAGGCGATCGCCAACGCGGTGCGGCGCGCCGTGGAGTTCTGCGCCGCCGACCTGCACAACAAGATCAGCGCCAAGATGATGGTGCTCCACGCCCAGGAGCGGGAGCTGTTGGGAACCCTCACCCCCGGCCCCTCTCCCAGGGGGAGAGGGGAGTAAGATCCCGAGGGCTCTGAGCCCCCTCTCCCCCTGGGAGAGGGGGTTGGGGGTGAGGGTTCCGAGAGGATCGAGCCGATGAGCACGAAGAAGAAGATCGCGTTCCTCTTTCCCGGCCAGGGCTCCCAGGCCGTGGGCATGGGAAAGGTGTGGGCCGAAGCGTTCACCGCGGCCAGGCACGCCTTCGAAGAAGCCGACGACGCTCTCGGCTTCCACCTCACGCGCCTGTGCTGGCAAGGCCCGGAGGAGGACCTGCAACTGACCGAGAACACCCAGCCGGCGATCCTCGCGTGCTCGATCGCGCTCCACCGCGTGGTGGCCGAGGCCGGGCTCGCGCCGGCCGCCGTGGCCGGCCACAGCCTCGGCGAGTACTCGGCCCTGGTGGCGGCCGGGGCGCTGGAATTCCCCGCCGCCCTCTCCCTGGTGAGGAGCCGCGGCCGCTTCATGCAGGAGGCGGTGCCGGTGGGCGCGGGCGCCATGGCGGCCCTCATGGGCCTGGAGGCCGAGGTGGTGCGCGAGCTGGTGGCCGCGGCCTCGACCGGCGAGGAGGCCTGCGCCGTGGCCAACTACAACTCGCCGCTGCAGACGGTGATCTCGGGCCACGCCGCGGCGGTCGAGCGCGCGGTGGCGCTGGCCGCGGCGCGCGGCGTCAAGAAGGCCAAGCTGCTGCCGGTGTCGGCGCCCTTCCACTCGCCGCTGATGCGGCCGGCGCGCGAGCGGCTGGCGCCGCTGCTGGCCGACGCCGCCTTCCGCGATCCCGCGGCGCCGGTGGTGACCAACGTCGACGCCGCTCCGGCGAGAACCGGCGAGGCGGCGCGCGACGCCCTGGTGCGCCAGGTCGACGGCCCGGTGCGCTGGACCGAGTCGATCCAATGGATGGCCGGCGAGGGCGTCGAGGCCTTCGTCGAGGTCGGGCCGGGCAACGTGCTGACGGGCCTCGGCCGGCGCATCGAGAAAGACGCCCGGTGGCTCGCGCTGCCCAGGCCCGAGGCCCTCGACAAGCTGCTGGCCGAGATCTGATACGGAAACGAGAGGAGAGACCATGTTCAGACTGGACGGCAAGACCGCCCTCGTGACCGGCGCTTCCCAGGGCATCGGCGAGGCCGTGGCCCGGCGCCTGGCCGGGCAGGGGGCGCGGGTGATCGTGGCGGCGCGCGGGCTCGCCAGGCTCGAGGAGGTGGCGGCGGCCATCCGCGCCGGCGGCGGCGAGGCCCTGCCCCTCCCCCTCGACCTCTCGCGGCCCGCGGCGGTCGGCGAGCAGCTCGCCGCGCTGCCCGAGGACTGGAAGGCGATCGACGTCGTCGTCAACAACGCCGGCATCACCCGCGACGCGCTCTTCGCCCGCATGAGCCTCGAGCAGTGGGAGGAGGTGCTGCGCGTGAACCTGACCGGGGCCTACGCGGTGACCCGCGAGCTGGTGCGCGGCATGATGCGGCGGCGCTGGGGCCGGATCGTCTTCGTCTCCTCGGTGGTGGGCCTGATGGGCAATGCCGGTCAGGCCAACTACGCGGCCTCGAAGGCGGGGCTGATCGGGCTCGCCAAGTCGCTGGCGCACGAGCTCGGCGGCCGCAACGTCACCGCCAACGTGGTGGCGCCCGGCTTCGTGGAGACGGCGATGACCGGCGATCTCGACGAGAAGACGCGCCAGAAGCTCTCGGAAGCGATCCTGCTGCGCCGCTTCGGCGCCGTCGACGACGTCGCCGCCGCCGTCGTCTACCTGGCCAGCGAAGAGGCCGGCTACGTGACCGGCGAGGTCCTGAACGTGTCGGGGGGCATGTACGTCTAGCTAGGTCCGATGGACTCCCCCCGGGCCTTTGTGCTAGAAACCCTGGGTTCATTCAGCTACGAACAGGAGGAAACAGCCGATGTCTGTCGCCGATAAAGTCACGAGCATCATCGCCGAGCAACTGGGGGTCGATTCCGAAGAAGTGACCCCGGGGTCCAGCTTCACCGACGACCTGGGCGCCGATTCCCTCGACATCGTCGAGCTGGTGATGGCCTTCGAGGAGGAGTTCGGCATCGAGATCCCCGACGAGGACTCGGAGAAGATCGCCAAGGTACAGGACGCGATCGACTACATCCAGGCGCACGCGGACGCGGAAGCCTAGGGAGAGCGTCCGTTGAGCCGCAATCAGCGACGACGGGTCGTCGTCACCGGCGTCGGCCTCGTCTCGCCCCTCGGCATCGGCACTGAAGCGACCTGGGAGGGCCTGATGCAGGGGCGCAGCGGCATCGCCCCGGTGACCCGTTTCGAGATGACGCAGGAGTGGCCCACGCGCATCGCCGGCGAGGTCCGCGGCTTCGATCCCGAGCCCTTCTTCCCCAAGAAGGAGATCAAGAAGACCGACGTCTTCATCCAGTACGCCATGGCGGCGTCGCAGTTCGCCCTCGAGGATTCGGGGCTGGTGATCGACGCCGCCAACGGTCACCGGGTGGGCGTGGTGATCGGCTCGGGGATCGGCGGCCTGCCGGTGATCGAGGAGACCCACAAGGTCCTGCTCGAGCGCGGCCCGGGCCGGGTGTCGCCGTTCTTCATCCCGGCGCTGATCGTCAACCTGGCGGCCGGCCACGTGTCGATCCGCTTCGGCGCCAAGGGTCCGAACACGGCTCCGGCGACCGCCTGCACGACGGGCCTCCACGCCATCGGCGACGCCTTCCGGCTGATCCGGCAGGGCGAGGCCGACGCCATGGTCACCGGCGGCACCGAGGCGGTGATCACGCCGCTGGCCTTTGCCGGCTTCTCGGCGATGCGGGCGCTGTCCACCCGCAACGACGAGCCCGAGAAGGCGTCGCGGCCCTGGGACAAGGACCGCGACGGCTTCGTGATCGGCGAAGGCGCGGGCATCGTGGTGCTCGAGGAGCTCGAGCACGCGCGGCGCCGCGGCGCCCGCGTCCGCGCCGAGGTGGTGGGCTACGGCATGGGCGCCGACGCCTACCACATCTCGGCCCCGGATCCGAGCGGCGACGGGGCGGTCCGGGTGATGCGCGCGGCGCTCGCCGACGCCGGCCTCGAGCCGCGGCAGATCGGCTACGTGAACGCCCATGGCACCTCGACCCAGCTCGGCGACATCGCGGAGGTGAGGGCGGTCCACGAGGTCTTCGGCGAGCACGCCCGGCGCCTCGCCGTCTCCTCCACCAAGTCGGCCACCGGCCATCTGCTGGGCGCGGCGGGCGGCCTCGAGTCGGGCATCCTGGCGCTGGCGCTGGAGCGTCAGGTGCTGCCGGCGACCCTCAACCTCGACGAGCCCGACCCCGAGGCCGACCTCGACTTCGTGCCCCACACGCCGCGGCCGGTGGAGCTCGAGTACGCCCTGACCAACTCCTTCGGCTTCGGCGGCACCAACGGGGCGCTGATCATGCGCCGTCACCAGGAATCGTGACCTCACCGGCCCCGGACCCGCCGCCCGAGGATCCCTCCCCGGAGCCCTCGCCGCGCCTGCCGCTCGGCACCCGGATCTCGCTCTATTACATCCTCGTCTTCGTGCTCCTCCTGCTGCTCGGGCCGCTGCTGGCCGCGCTGCTCGTCAAGCCCGACCAGCTCGCGGCGTGGCGGGCCGGCGAGGCGGTTCCGGAGCTGAAGATCTGGCTGTGGATCGAGGCGCTGCTGGCGGTGCCGGTGGCGGTGGCGACGATCGGCTTCGTCCGCCTGGTGGACCGTAAGCCCCTGCACGCGATCGGGGCCCTCTGGCCGCCGGGCCGCGGCGGCCAGGCCGGCCTCCACCTGGGGGCGGCCGTGGGCTCCGCGGCGGCGATCCTCGGCGTCTGGTACCTGGGCGCGGGCCTGGTGGCGCGCTTCGACGTCACGGCCTCGCCCGAGGCTCCGGGCGCCGGCGAGCTGGCGGCCTACGCCCTCGGCTTCCTGGCCGCGGCCGCGCTCGAGGAGTGGATCCTGCGCGGCTACATCTATTCGGCGTTGCGCGAGCGCCTGTCCTGGGTCCACGCCGGGGGCATCGCCGCCCTGCTCTTCGTCCTGCCCCAGCTCGCGGGCACCGGCGTCACCGCGCCGGGCCTGGTCTCGGCGTTCCTGCTCGGCATGACGCTGGCGGCGCTGCGCGAGCTCACCGGGAGCCTGTGGACCGGCGTGGCCTTCCACGGCGGCTGGAACTTCCTGATGGGCTGCGTGCTGGCGTTGCCGGTCAGCGGCAACCGCCTGCCGAGCCCGCGGCGGGTGGAGGTCACCGGCTCCGAGGCGTGGACCGGCGGCGCCTACGGGCCGGAGGGGAGCTGGCTCATGGTGGCGCTGCTGCTGCTCGCCGTGGCCGGCCTCGCGGGCGTCCTCGGAGGGGGTGAAGAGTCGGACGGGTCGGACGGGTCGGACGCGTCGGACGCCTCAGACTGACCCCGTGAGCCCCGACACGTCGGAGTCCTTCTCGCGCGCCATCTCGAGCGCCGCCTCGTAGTCCTCCGTGTGCCCGGTGGCGCGCGCCGCGATGGCCAATAACAACACTCCCTCGGCGCTCTCGAGGTCGCCGCGCCGCAGGATCGCCTTGCGCAGGAGCTTGTAGGCGCGCTCGGGGTCGCCGGAGCGGATCGCCAGGCGTGCCTCGAGCGTCCTGAGCTGATTGCCGAGCCAGTAGCGGCTGGCGCTCGTGACGAGCTTCTCCGCCTCCGCAAAGGCGGCGCGGGCCTCGCCGAGGCGGTCGCGGTCGAGGTGGATCCGGGCGAGCTGCACGTGGACGCGGGCGTCGAGCTGCCGGCCCTCCGCCTTCTGACCCTCGCGGTCCGAGCGCCCGTAGGCCGGACCGCTAGAGGTCTGGGCCGCCAACGCCTGGCGGTAGAGAGTCTCGGCCTGGTCGAAGTCGCCCGCCGCGGCGGCGTCCAAACCCTGGTAGAAGAGCATCCTCTTCGGATGCCGCCGCTCGTTGAAGAACCGTCCGAAGACCTCGCTGTTCTTGTCGAGCCAGAGCTCCTTGGGCTCGAAGTCGGATTCGAAGCGGATGTCGGTCGCCTGGCCCCGCAGCAGCAGGTGGCCCGTGAGATAGGCGTTGCCCGAGACCTTCGGGTCGAGCTTCTCCCGTTTGTGGACCTCGCTCGCGCCCGACGCCGGGTTGAAGACCGCGATCACGACCGGGACCACCAGGCTGGAGCCGGCGACGTCGACCTGGTCGAGGCGTTCGCGGCCCACGTCGAACGAGCCGTCGTCCTTCTCGAGCACCCGGTACCGGTGGCGATAGGGAGACTCCTGCCGCGCCACTCCCTCGACCAACCACTTGCCCTCGGGCGTCGGTTGGAAGTCGTAGGTGTAATACACCTCGGGGAGGCCGCTGCCGTAGATGAACTGCTTGGCGAAGCCGTCCAGGTCCTGATCCGAGATGCGCTCGATCAGCTCGATGAACGTCGCGGTCGACACGGCGCGGAACGAGACGGCCTCGACCATGGCCCGGAGGACCTTGAGGAACGCGTCCTCCCGGTAGTGACGCGACAACATGTCGAGCACCACCGCGCCTTTCTTGTACACGATGGCCTCGTAGGCGGCGCCGGAGCGGCTCGAGACCAGCCGCTCGCCGAGCACCAGCGGTCCGATCGACTCGATCGGCCGGCCGTCCGCCGTGCTGCTGGTCAGGGCCGCCTGCCAGCCGGTCGTGGGGCCGATGAGCACCGACGTCTTGCCGACCAGCCGGTTCCTGGCGTAGAGCACGGCGGCGTAGTTCGCCATCGCCTCGCTGATCCACTGGTCGCGGTAGCTTTCCCAGGCCACCAGGTGGCCCCACCACTGGTGGGCGAGCTCGTGGGCGATCACCGTGCGGCGGTCCTCGAGACCGAGGTAGACCGACCACCAATCGGTCTCGGTCATGTTGAGGGTCGAGAGCGTCACGAAGCCGAGGAAGCTCTGCGAGAAGTCCCGCGGCGCCGTCACCAGCGCCAGCTCGTCGAGGGGGAAGGGGCCGAAGCTCTCCTCGAAGAAGCCGAGCGCGTCGACGACCGTCGACAGGATCTCCTCCCGGCCCTCCTTGGGCAGCACGGAGTAGATGAGCGGGTCCAGCGACAAGGTGACGTCCACGTGGCCCGCCCGGTCGGTCAGGGTCTTGAACCGGCCCACCTCGAAGCTGAAGCCGAAGGTGGGATGGTCGAGGCGCCGGCGCTCGAAACGTCGCCGGCCGCCGGCCTCCTCGCCGCCGTCGACCCGGGCGCCGCCGGCCACCAGGTCGAGCTTGGCGGGCCAGTGGAAGGTGACGTCGTACCTGGCGAGGTCGACGCTGCCGGTGTGCGGGTACCAATTCGTCGTATGGCTCAGGAGATAGGTGTTGGAAACGCCCTTCTCGATCACGTGGCCAGAGTACTCGAGCTCGAGCACCAGCGGCACGTCCGGCGCCGGCGCCGCGGCGAGCAGGACGACGACCTCGGTCCCCGCCTGGTGGAAGAAGAGCTCCGAGGTCTCGCCTTGCAGGCGAGCGTGCTCGATCTTCAGGTCGGAGTGGACCTCCAGCTCGACGATCAGGGCCGCGTTCGACAGCGCACGGAGATGGATCCGGGCGCGGCCCCTGAGCTCGAGATCCGGCTCGGACAGCTCGACGTCCAGCTCGTAGAGCTCGGGCTCGAAGGGCTGCCGGCCCGCAGCGGCCTCGCCGTCCGGCCGGCGCAGCGAGGACGACACCCAGGTATCCCACTGCCCGAGGTCGTCGACCGCCAAGCCCAGGAGCCGGCCGCGGCGCTGCGACTTGTGGAGCGCCCGCGCCAGCTTGCGCTTCTCCTTCTCCGTCGCGTCGAGCGGCGTGAACTGCCCCAGAGTCACCTGCTCCGGCGCGTCGGGCTCGAAGAGATAGAGGAACTCGCCGAGATCCTCGCTGCGGAACCAACCCGCGAAGTAGCCCTGGTAGAAGGGGTCGGCGAGCGCGTCGCGCAGCAGGGCGGTCTCCACCCCGAGCAGGCGGCGCTCGGCGCGCGCCCGCCAACGGTCATAGAGCTCCTGGGCATGGCCTTTGGCGGCCGCGTCCACGGCGGCGAGAGGGCGGTTGTAGATGGCCTCGGACGCCGCGTCGATGGCGACGACGAGCACCGCCTCCTGGATGGGCTCGTCGAGGCGGGGATTGCCGGTGAAGAGCTCCAACTGCCCGGCTTCGACGTCGTCGGGCGGCTCGATGACCAGCCGCGCCTCGCCCACGAAGACCATTTCCACCACCCGTCCGCCCACGGGCGAGGAGGGAAAGAACGTCCCGCGTTCGATCCTGAGCTCCGCCAGCCCGGCCTGGAGGTTGAGCCTTCCGACCTCGACGGCCCGGTCCGTGTCGAGGCGGCTGTCATGCACCTCCCGCAGCAGGGCGGCCGGGTCGACGCCGGCGGCGGCGGCGGGGACCAGAAGGGCCAGGGCGACCAAGTAGGCGATCCTGCTCATCGTCGATCTCCCGTGAAAACGCCACAACATGATGAGTCTCAGATACCGGACGTCGGCGGCTTGTTTAGTCTCGGCGCGCGGCATTCTCTCACGCCGCGAACCACACCGGACAGCGCGCGCGGTGGAGCATGTCCTGGGCGTGGTCGTGGGTGAAGAAGCGGCGCACCACGCCGCGGGCGTGCCGCCCCATGACGATCACGCCGGGCTCGAGCCGCAGCGCCGACGCCACCAGGGCGTCCGTGACCCGCCCGGTCTCGACCGAGCTGTCGACGCGCCCGGCCAGGTCCGCCGGCACCATGGCCGCCAGACGTCCGCGGCTCGCCTCGAGCTTGCCGGCGTCGTCCTTGGGGGCCACGTGCAGCAGGTGCAGGCGCACCGAGAGCTGGCGGGCGAGGTCGAAGGCGTAGCGCACCGCCCGGTCGCCGGAGTCCGAGAAGTCGGTGGGCACCAGCAGGACGGGGACGCCGCCGTCCGCCGGCCGCAGCCGGAGGCACGGGGCCTCGCCCTGGCAGTCACGGATCGTCAGCACCGGGCACGGGCAGCTCTCGATGATGCGGTCGGCCACCGACGCGTGCTCTTCGGTCGCCCAGCCGTGGCTTCCGAGCACCAGCAGGTCGGCCGGAAGCTGGTCGACGAGGTGGAGCAGCACCGGCACCACCAGGCCGCGGCTGATCACCGCTTCGGCGGCGACGGACTTCGGAATGCGGGCCAGCAGCTCGTTCATGTGCTGGTCGGCGCGCGCCTCGACGTCCTCGGCCAGGGCATGGGTCTGCTCCCATTCCCACGCCCGCGTCCACGCGGGCGGCGCGAGGTCGCGGTTGTGATGGAGCACGAGGCGGGCGCCGAAGGTCTCGCACAGCTCCACGGCCACGTCGAGCTCGCGGTCGGAAAGCGTCGAGAAGTCGACGGGGCAGAGGACGGTGCGGATCGTGGGGGTCGGGGCGTCGGTCGGGGTCATGGGTCACCTCCCGGGTCTCGGAGGGTTCTCGGGTCCCTCTCATGGTGGCCCGAGACCTGTGAGGGGCGCAACGTTCTTCAAGGTAGGAGGCGCCCCTCCCGGCGGGCTGGCCCGTTCACGTCGTGGGGGGGGGGGGG
>DASWIG010000395.1:0-15338 GCA_036397835.1 Thermoanaerobaculia bacterium | reverse complement strand
GGCGTTGACGGTGGCGCCCACGGCGCACGGCGCGTAGACGTCGCAGGGCGTCGCCGGCACCTCGGCGAGCGGCACCACGGCCGCCCCCACCTCGCCGGCGAAGCGCTCGGCCCTGGCCTCGTCGAGGTCCGCCACCAGCAGCCGGGCGCCGCCTTCGGCGAGGCTCCTGGCGAGCGGCGCTCCGACGCCGCCCAGGCCCTCGACGAGGACGCCGCGCGGCGCCAGCTCACGGCTGCCGAAGACGTGCCCGAGCGCCGCCACCAACCCCACGAAGACGCCGCGCGCCGTGAACGGGCCGGGATCGGTGGTGGTGCCGTCGCCGTCGACGCCGAGCACGTGGCGCGAGCGCCGCGCCACGATCGCCATCTCCGCCGGACCGGCGCCGAGGTCGGCGCCGGTGGTGAAGGCGCCGCCGAGCGACTCGACGAGGTCGCCGTAGCGGTGCAGGAGCCCCTCCTTCTCGTCGTCGGCGAGCGGCCGCGGAATGGCGAGCACCGCCTTGGCGCCGCCGCGGGGCAGGCCGATGCCCGCCCACTTCCAGGTCATGCCCGCGGCCAGGCGCATGGCGTCGAGCAGGGCCGCGGCGAGGTCGGGGTAGACCTTCATGCGGGTGCCGCCGGCCATCGGGCCGCGCCGCGCGTCGTGCAGGGCGATGAAGATCCAGGTGCCGGTGGGCCGGTCGTGGCGCACCACGACGCCCTG
The DNA here is from genome assembly GCA_036397835.1 of Thermoanaerobaculia bacterium. Taxonomy (GTDB): domain Bacteria; phylum Acidobacteriota; class Thermoanaerobaculia; order Multivoradales; family J023; genus DASWIG01. Next base: position 14,636 of record DASWIG010000395.1, on the reverse strand, counting down.
GCCGTCCCAACTCTCGATCAGCGAGAAGATGTCGTCCGTCATGGCGTCTCCGGAAAGAGGACGTGTTGCTGGAAGGTGGCGAGGTCGATGTTGGTGCCGCAGACGATGAGCGCCACCCGGCGGCCCCGCAGGCGCTCCCGGAGCGGGCCCGCCAGGGCCGCCGTCGACGCGGCGCCCGCCGGCTCCACCGCCAGCTTCATGCCGCGGAACAACAGGCCCATGGCGCGGCGCATGGCCTCGTCGTCGATCATCACCAGCTCGTCCACGTAACGCCGGCACAGCGCGAAGCTGTAGGGCGCGGCGTGGGGAGCGCCGAGGCTGTCGGCGATGGTCCTTACGCGGTCGATGGCCTGGGGTGTGCCGGCGGCGAAGCTGCGGTGCATGGTATCGGCGCCCTCCGGCTCGACGCCGAAGACCTGGCAACGCGGCTGCACGAGCTTGACCGCGGTGGCGATGCCGGCGCACAGGCCGCCGCCGCCGATGGGCACCACCACGGCGTCGAGGTCGCCGGCCTGGCGGCAGAGCTCGAAGCCCACGGTGGCGGTGCCGAGGATCGTCCGCCGGCCTTCGAACGGATGGACGAAGAAGCGGCCCTCCTCGCGCCGGATGCGGTCGACCTCGGCGAAGGCCTGGTGGACGTCGTCGACCAGCACCGCCTCGGCGCCGTAGTCGCGGCAGATCGCCACCCGCGCCGGGTTGGCGCTCCTCGGCATCACCACCTTGGCGCTCGAGCCCAGGGCGCGGGCGGCGAAGGCCACCGCGATGGCGTGGTTGCCGGCGCTGACGGCGGTGACGCCGCGCTCGAGCTCGGCGCTCGAGAGCGCCAGCATGTTCACCAGGGCGCCGCGCGGCTTGAAGGTGCCGCCGTACTGGAAGAGCTCGAGCTTCAAGAAGACCTGGGCGCCGGCGCCGAAGGCCTCCTCGGCCTCGCGGCCGGCCCAACGCCAGACCGGGGTCTCGCGCACCCGCTCGCCGAGGGTTTCGCGGGTCTCACGGATATCTTCGAGCGTGGGGGGACGCTCGGCAGCGGCGTCGTCGTCGGCGGCCATGGCGAGATCTTAGCAGCCGCCGGCGCCCTCGCGGCGGCAAGGAACAAAAGGCAATCCGTATCCGGCTCGCGGCAAGCTCCCGCCCTCGCCGCGAGAGCGTCGCGCGGCGTCGGGCGCGCGAGCTCCCGCCCGCTCGGGCACCCCCTGGAGCCGCCACGATTCCGGAAACGCCGCCGGCCCTCGCCTACCCTCTCGGGCACGAATATCTCGGCCTGCTCAAGATTTCTCATCGGCTGAGAACGACAAAGAACTTGTCGCTAAAGAGGAACTTTTCGCACCAACGGCGAGGATGACCGGAAATCTCTTTCTCAAGACTCGGAATCTTTACGTTTAGCGATAAACTCTCTGCGGAAAAAAAGGGTGTTGTGGTCCAATTACCTATGCTGTATGCTTCCGCCATGGACAAAAAGGAAGCTCTCGAGGAGGTTTGCCGCGCTCTCCAGGGAGACCGCAGCCAGAAGGCGATTGCGAAAAAGGCAGGCCTGACCGAATCCAAGGTATCGCTATACGCCAACGGAAGGCAGTTCCCGCGCGACGAGAGCCGGCGCAAGCTCGCCATCGGCCTTGGCTGCGAGGGCCTGGAGCAATTCGACCGGGCGCTCAACCTGGTGGGGTTCAAGCCCGAGCTGGCCAAGGATCCCGAGAAGCTGAAGGCCGCAATCCGTTTCTTCGACGTGGGCGAGGACCCCGAGAAAGCGGCGGCCGCGGCGCTCGAGACCATCGAGGATCCGGCGCTGACGGGTTTCCTGAACGACTTCTCACGTCTCATCGACGAGGCCCGGAAGGCGGGAGAGAGCCACGTCGAGGGTCTCTCCTCGCTGCGCCGCAACCTCATCTTCTACTGTTCGCGCGCCGGCTCGCCGGAGAGCTGAGCGTCAGCGCCGGCGATCCGCCGGCCCCTTGCGCCGGTCGACGGGCTCGCCGGCCAGGGCCGGCTCGCCTTCCAGGCCGCACAGGCGCAGGAAGTTCTTGAGCAGCGTCGGCCCCACCGGCGTCAGCACCGACTCGGGGTGGAACTGCACGCCCCAATACGGCAGCTCGCGGTGACGGATCGCCATCACCGTGCCGTCGTCGGTCCAGGCGATGGCCTTGAGCTCCCGCGGCACCGATTCCTCGGGCACCGCGAGGCTGTGGTAGCGCGTCGCGTCGAAGGGATTGGGCAATCCCTCGAACAGCTCGTCGGGGCGAAAGCTGATCCGCGAGGTCTTGCCGTGCACGAGCTCGGGAGCCCGCCCGACCACGGCGCCGAAGGCGGCGCCCAGGCACTGATGGCCGAGGCAGACGCCGAGCACCGGCACCGCCGGCCGCCGGCGCAGCAGCTCGATGCAGACGCCGGCGTGCTCCGGACGCCCCGGACCGGGCGAGAGCACGAGGCCGCGCGGCGAGCGCGCGAGCAGCGCGTCGACGTCCTCGACGTCGTTGCGCACCACCGTCACCTCGGCCTCGGCCTCGCGCAGGAGCTGCACCAGGTTGTAGGTGAAGGAGTCGTAGTTGTCGATCAGGAGAATCATTCTCTTGCCTCCAGGTGGCGCGCCAGCTCGACGGCGGCCAGCAGGGCGGCGGCCTTGCTCTCGGTCTCGTGCTGCTCGCGCTCGGGGTCCGAGTCGGCCACGATGCCGGCGCCGGCGCTGACCGAGGTCGAGCCGTCGCGGACGACCAGGGTGCGGATGGTGATGCAGGTGTCGACGTCGCCGGAGAAGGAGAAGTAGCCCACGGCGCCGGCGTAGGGGCCGCGGGCCTCGGGCTCGAGCTCGTCGATGATCTCCATGGCGCGGATCTTCGGCGCCCCCGAGACGGTGCCGGCCGGAAAGCAGGCGAGCAGCGCGTCGAGGCCGTCGCGGCCCGGCGCCAGGTCGGCCTCGACGCTCGACACCAGGTGCATCACGTGGCTGTAGCGCTCGACCTCCATGAAGCTGGCCACCCGCACGGTGCCGGGCACGCCGATCTTGCCGAGGTCGTTGCGGCCGAGGTCGACGAGCATCACGTGCTCGGCGCGCTCCTTGGGGTCGACCAGCAGGTCCTCGGCCAGCCGCCGGTCGCCTTCGCCGTCGATGCCGCGTGGCCGGGTGCCGGCGATCGGCCGCGTCTCCACCCGCGAGCCGGTTTTGCGCACCAGCATCTCGGGCGAGGCCCCCACCAGAGTGGCGTCGGGCAGCTCGAGCATCACCATGTAGGGGCTGGGGTTGACCATGCGCAGCGCCCGGTAGATGGCCAGCGGCGGCGGCGAGCCGGCGACCGTGAAGCGCCGCGCCAAGACCACCTGGAAGACGTCGCCGGCGGCGATGTAGTCCTTGGCCCGGACCACCGCGCGCTGGAAATCGGCGCCCGTGAGGCTCACGTCGGCGGGCATCGTGACCTTGGGCGGCTCGCCGGGCATGGCGACGGCACGGGTGCCGCTCGAGGTGGTGAGCACGCGCGAAAGCTTGCCGAGCTCGCGCTCGGCCATCGACGAGGAGACCTCGCCGTCGACCTCGTTGGCGATCGCCAGCACCCGCTGCCGGGCGTGGTCGAAGACCACCAGGGTGTCGAAGCGGCCGAGCACCGCGATCGGCAGGCCGTAGGGATCGGCCGGCCGGTCGGGCAGGCGCTCGATCAGGCGCACCATGTCGTAGCCGAAGAAGCCCACGTAGCCGCCGGTGAAGGGAATCGGCCCGGGCCGGCTGCGGATCTCGCCCAGCACCCGGCGCAGGGCCGCCAGCGGCGCCCCCGGCAGCGCCTTGCTCCGGCTGCCCCGCTGCACCTCCACGCGGTCGGGATAGACCCGGTAGAGCTCGCGCGGCCGGGCGCCGAGGAAGCTGAAGCGCGACACCTGCTCGCCGCCGCTGACGCTCTCGAACAGGAAGCGCACCTGCGAGATCTCCGCCAGCCGCCGGTAGACGGCGAGCGGCGTCAGGCTGTCGGCGAGGAACTCCCGCACGTGGACGACGGCCCGGCGCGGCGCCGCGGCGGGAGAGCGTCGAGCTTCGGTCCGCTCCTCGGGAGCGGCGGCCGTCGCCTCGGTCGTCTGGGCGGTGGAGCTCATGGCGATCCTCCAGGGGAAGCATGCCGCTTCACGAGCTCCGCGGCAAGCCGGTCGGGCTCGACGCCGCGCGCCAGGAGCAGCACGAGCAGGTGATAGACGAGGTCGGACGCTTCCGCCACCAGCTCCCCGGCGTCGCCGGCGAGGCTCGCGATCACGGTCTCGACCGCCTCCTCGCCCACCTTCTGGGCGGCGCGCGCGGCGCCGGCGGCGAGCAGGCGCGCCGTGTAGCTCTCCTCCGGCGAGGCGGCGCGGCGGCTCTCCAGCACCTGCCACAGCCAGCCCAGCTCGAGCCGCGCCGGATTGGGCTCGAAGCAGGTGCGCCCGCCGAGATGGCAGGCCGGCCCCGCCGGGTGGACGCGGTAGAGCAGGGCGTCGCGGTCGCAGTCGGCGAGGACCTCCGCCACCGCCATGGTGTTGCCCGAGGTGGCGCCCTTCTTCCACAGCTCGCCGCGCGAGCGGCTGCGGAAGTGGGCCTCGCCGGTGGCGAGCGTCGCCTCCACGGCCTCGCGGTCGGCCCAGGCGAGCATCAGCACGGCGCCGCTGGCGGCGTCCTGGGCCACCACCGCCACCAGGCCGCGGTCGTCGTAGGCCAGGGACGCCGGATCGACGTCGCTCTCCGGTCTCATTCGTCCACCTCCTGGCGCATCGGGAACCCCTGCTCGGCGAGGAAGCGCTTCACCTCGCCCACGGTATACGTCCCTTCGTGGAAGATCGACGCCGCCAGCACCGCGGCGGCCCCGGCCGCGAGCGCCGCCGCCAGGTGCTCGGGACGGCCGGCGCCGCCCGAGGCGATCACCGGCACCCGGGTGGCGCGCGCCGCCCGCTCGACGAGCGCCAGGTCGTAGCCGTCGCGGGTGCCGTCGGCGTCGATCGAGGTCAGCAGGATCTCGCCGGCGCCGCGCTCGACGCCTTCGCGGATCCACCCGAGGGCGTCGCGGCCGCGCCGACGGCGGCCGCCGTGGGTCACCACCTCCCAGGACTCTTCGTCCCGTCTCAGGGCGTCGACCGAGAGCACCACGCACTGGCTGCCGAAGCGCCGCGCCAGCCGGTCGAGGAGCTCGGGGTCCTCGAGCGCCGCGGTGTTGACCGCCACCTTGTCGGCGCCGGCGTGGAGCAGACGGCGGGCGTCGTCGACGGCGCGCACGCCGCCGCCCACGGTGAGCGGGATGAACACCTGCTCGGCGGCGCGGCGCACCCAGTCGAGGTCGGTGTCGCGCCGCTCCGGGGCGGCGGTGACGTCGAGGAAGACGATCTCGTCGGCGCCCTGGGCGTCGTAGCGCGCCGCCGACTCGGCCGGATCGCCCTGGTCGCGCAGGTCCTGGAACTTCACCCCTTTCACCACCCGGCCGGCGCGGACGTCGAGGCAGGGGATCACGCGGCAGGTCAGACCGGTGCGCCCCGTCATCGCCCACCCTGGTCGGCGACGCCCTGGCAGGCGGCCACCGCCGCTTCCAGAGAGAAGATGCCGTCGTAGAGCGCCTTGCCCACGACCACCCCCTGGATTTCCGGGAAGAGCACCGCGGTTTCGAGGTCGGCGAGGGCGCGCACGCCCCCCGAGAGCAGCGCCGGCAGACCGCTCGCCTGAGCCACGCCCCGTGCCAGGTCGTAGTTGGGGCCTTCCAGGGTGCCGTCGCGCTCGACGTCGGTCACCAGCGAGGCGGGGCACGGCAGGCCGCGCAGGCCGCGGCAGAGCTCCATGAGCGACATCGACGCGGTCTGGCGCCAGCCGGCGATGCGCAGCTCGCCCGCCGCCACCTCGACCGCCGGCACCACGCGGCCGGGGAAGGCCGTCGCGATCTCGCGGAAGGTCGCGAAGTCGCGGGCCACCAGCGAGCCCAGCACCACCCGCGCGCAGCCGGCGCCCAAGGCCCACTCCACGGCGGCACGGTCGCGCAGGCCGCCGCCGAGCTCGAGCTTGGGGCCTACCCGCACGAGCTCGGCCACCAGCTCGCGCTGCGGCGCGCCGCCGAAGGCCGCGTCGAGGTCGACGACGTGGACCAGGTCGACGCCGGCCGCGGCGCAACGCACCAGCATGGCGGCGGGATCGACGTCGTAGAACGTGCGCCGGGCGTCGTCGCCCTGGGAGAGGCGGACGACGCCGCCGTAGCGCAGGTCGATCGCCGGGATCAGCCGCACGGCTCCTCCCCGTGCGCCAGGCGCAGGTAGTTGGCGAGCAGCCGCAGCCCGGTACGGCCGCTCTTCTCGGGATGGAACTGGGTGCCGAGGACGCGACCGCGACCGGCCACGGCGGCGAAGCGCTCGCCGTGGACGGCCGCCGCCAGGCACGCGTCGGCGGGCACGCCCCGCGGCGCGTAGCTGTGGACGAAGTAGACGTAGCTGCCGCCGGCGACGCCGTGGAGCAGCGGATGGGAATCGGCGATCTCCAGCCGGTTCCAGCCGATGTGCGGCAGCGGCACGTCGCCGGGCAGGCGGCGCACGTGGCCGGGGAGCAGGCCGAGGCCGTCGGTGACGCCGAGCTCGTCGCTGAACTCGTCGCTCGACGCGAAGAGGAGCTGGTAGCCCACGCAGATGCCGAGCAGCCACGCGCCGCGCTCCAGGGCCTCGGCGAGCGCCGTCTCGAGGGCGCCGCGCAGCCGCTCGCGCGGCGGCTTGAAGGCGCCGACGCCCGGCAGCAGCAGGCAGTCCGCGGCGGCCACCGCCGCCGGCTCGCCGGTGATCGCGACCACCGCGCCGAGGTGGGCGAGCGCCCGGGCCAGGTTGCCCAGGTTGCCCACGCCGGCGTCGACGATCGTGGCCTCGAAGCTCACAGCGTCCCCTTGGTGCTCGGCACCGCGCCGGCGCCCGGCCGCAGGGCCACCGCCTGGCGCAGGGCCACGGCCACCGCCTTGAAAGCGGCCTCGGCGGCGTGGTGGCCGTTGCGCGCCGCCAGCACGTGGAGGTGGAGGGTCAGACGCCCGCGGTCGGCCAGCGCCTGGAAGAAGTCGGCGACCAGGGTGAGCGGGAAGTCCGGCGTCACCCACACCTGCTCGAGCCCGGGCGGCACCTCGAAGACGAAGAAGCCGCGGCCCGAGACGTCGACCACGGCCCGCGCCAGGGCCTCGTCGAGGGGCGCGTAGGCGTGGGCGAAGCGCACGATGCCGCGGCGCTCGCCGAGGGCCGCGGCCAGCGCCTCGCCGAAGACGATGCCCACGTCCTCGACGGTGTGGTGGAGGTCCACCTCGACGTCGCCGCGCGCCTCGAGATCGACGCCGAAGCCGCCGTGGCAGGTCAGGGCGTCGAGCATGTGGCGGAAGAAGCCGCCGGGCACCTCGAGGCGGCGCTCGCCGCCGTCCAGCGACAGCTCGAGGGCGATCCGGGTCTCGCCGGTGGCGCGTTCGACGCGGGCGCGGCGCGTCATCGGGTGTCCCCCAAGATCTCACGCAGCGCCGCGCGCACGGCGCGCAGCGCCGGCCCGTCGCCCACCGAGAAACGCAGGCACTCGGCGAGCACCGGATGGCCGCCGAGCACCCGCACGCGGATCCCTCGGCGGTCGAGTGCGCGGCCGATCTCCGGCGCCCGCCGGTGGCGGGCGAGCAGGAAGTTGGCCTGCGAGGGGTAGACCTGGAAGCCCGCCGCCGACAGCATCGACGCCCACTGCGGGCGGCGGCCGAGCAGCACGCGCACCCGGCGCTCGGCGGCCTGGCGCGCCTCGAGGATCGCCTCGCCGGCCGCCGCGCTGACGAAGCTCACGTTGTAGGGCAGCTTCACCTTCAACAGCTCGGCGGCCAGCGCCGGGTCGGCCAGGAGGTAGCCCAGACGCAGGCCGCCCAACGACCAGGCCTTGGAGAACGTGCGGAAGAGGATAAGGTGGCGGTGGCGGTCGAGCAGCGGGCGGTAGTCGTGGTCGCAGAACTCGCCGTAGGCGTTGTCGAGCAGCAGCGGCGCCGACAGCCGGCCGAGCAGGTCGTCGACCTCGCCGGCGGTCAGGGCGTCGCCGGTGGGGTTGTTGGGCGAGCACAGCAGCAGCGGACGCCGCGGGTCCTCGTCCACGGCCTCGCGCAGCCGCGCCAGCGGCAGCCGCAGGTCCTCGTCCGCCGTGACGTAGCGCGGCGCGGCGTGGGCGCGCACGATCAGCGTCTCGTAGAGGCTGAAGCTCGGCCGCGTGGCGAGCACCTCCCGGCCCGGCCCCGCCAGGGCCTCGAGCGCGACGCCGAGCAGCTCGTTCGAGCCGCAGCCCACCAGCACCCCCGCCGCCGGCCAGCCGTGGAGACGGCCCAGGGCGGCGCGCAGGGCGTCGCTGTGGAAGTCGGGGTAGCGGGCCCAGGAGCGCTCGAGCAGCAGCGCGGCCACCCGCCGCTTGAGCGCGCGCGGCAGGTCGAAGGGCACCTCGTTCTGGTCGAGCTTGTAACGGCTGGGCGTCAGGTCGAGGTGGTACGCCTTCAACGCGCGCACCTCGGGACGGACCCAGGAGACCGGATCGGCTGCCGCGGCGTTCACCCTGCGCCCTCCCCGTCCGCGCCGGCGGCCAGCCGCCGGCGCGCCGACGCGGCGTGCGCCGGCAGGCCCTCGGCGTCGGCGAAGACCGCCGCGGCCTCGGCCCAGCGGGCGGCGGCCGCGGCGTCGAAGCGCACCAGGTGGCCGCGGCGCACGAAGTCCTCCACCCCGAGGGCCGACGCGAAGCGCGCCGTGCCCGCCGTGGGCAGCACGTGGCTCGGGCCGGCCACGTAGTCCCCGAAGACCTCGGGCGTCGAGGCGCCGACGAAGACGGCGCCGGCGTGGACGATCCGCTCGGCGAGGGCCTCGGCCGCCGCGCCCACGAGCTGCACGTGCTCGGGCGCCAGGGCGTCGACGATCTCGGCGGCCTCCTCCATCGACGCCGCCAGGAACGCCGCGCCGCGGCCGGCGAGCGCCTGCCGCGCCGTCGCCGCGGTGGCGAGGCCGGGAAGCTGCCGGGCCACCGCGCGCCGCACCTGGCGCGCCAGCTTCCAGCGGTCGGTCACCAGCAGCGCCAGCGCCTGCGGGTCGTGCTCCGCCTGCGCCAGCAGGTCCGCCGCCACCAGCTCCGGATCGGCCCCTTCCGAGGCCACGATCACCACCTCGCTGGGCCCGGCGAGACCGTCGATCGCCACCGCGCCGCGCACGAGCTGCTTGGCGGCGGTGACCCAGGCGTTGCCGGGGCCGACGACCTTGTCGACCGCCGCGATCGACTCGGTGCCGTAGGCGAGGGCGGCGATCGCGTGGGCGCCGCCCATCCCCCACACCTCGCCCACCTCGAGCTCGGCGAGCGCCCAGCGCAGCGCGGGGCTCGCCGCCCAGGCGGCGGGCGGCGTGGCCACGACGATCTCCCCGACGCCGGCCAGCCGCGCCGGGACCACCGTCATCAGCGCCGTCGACGGGTAGGCGGCGCGGCCGCCCGGCACGTAGACGCCGACGCGGGCGAGCGGCCGCCGCCGCTCGGCCAGCGTCACCCCGCCCTCCTCCAGCGTGAAGCCGTCGCGGACCTGGTGGCGGTGGTAACGCTCCACCGCGGCGCGGGCGCGCTGGAACGCCTCGGCGAATCCCGGCGGCAGCTCCTCGCGGCCGGCGCCCGGCGTCAGGCGCAGCTCCGCGACGCTGCCGGGGGAGACGCCGTCGAACCGGCGCACCGCCTTCAGCAAAGCGCGGTCGCCGCGCCGGCGCACCCGCTCCACGAGGCGTCCCGCCTCGACCGGCAGCTCGGCGTCGAGCAGCGCGCCGCCGCGGCGGCGCAGCGCCGCGAGCTCGCGCCGGGCGCGCCGGGAGGTCGTCTTGAGGATCTTCAGCTCGGCCATCTTCCACATCCTCTCGCTAAACCACCATCCGCGCCTCCTCGAATCGCTCGAGGAGGCCGTTGATCTCGCGCCGCAGGAGCTGGAACGCGCCGCGGTTGACCACCAGGCAGGGCGCCACCTCGCACACCGTCTCCAGCTCCCGGAGCCGGTTCTCGGCCAGCGTGCGCCCGGTCTGGACGATGTCGAGCGCCAGCTCCGCCAGGTCGAGGAGCGGCGCCAGCTCCACCGAGCCCGAGAGCTCGAGGATCTCGGCGCCCCACGGCCGGTCCTGGACCAGGCGGCGGGCGGTCGCCGGGTACTTGGTCGCCAGGCGGATCTGCTGGCCGGCCTCCGGCATCTCGGCGCCGCGGCCGATGAACGACAGCCGGCTGGTGCCGTGGCGGAACCGCGCCGGCACCAGCAGGTCGCCGTCCACCTCGTCGAGCACGTCGCTGCCCACCACGCCGCAGTCGGCCACGCCGTGCTGCACGTAGAGCGGCACGTCCCAGTCCTTGAGGAAGAGCACCTCGAGCCCGTCCAGGGGGACGGTCATCTGCAGCCGGCGATCGTCGGGCTCGGGATCGGCGAGGGCGACGCCGGCGGCGCGGAAGGCCGCCAGGGCGACCTTCAGGTTGCGTCCCTTGGGCAGCGCCAGGCGGATCACGCCTCGTCCTCCCGCGTCTCCGCCTCCCACAGCCGGTCGAGGCTCAATGAGAAGCCCGACGCCGTCGCCGTCACGCCGAGACGCTGGAAGAGCCGGTCGTAGCGCCCGCCGCCGCCCACCGGCTCCGCGGCGCGGCCGGCGAAGGCGCGAAACACCAGGCCGTCGTAGTAGGGCCGCAGGGCGAGACGGCGGCGCAGCTCCGGCGCCACCACCTGGTCGCCGAACTCCGCCAGGTCCACGCGCACGGCGATCCGCGGGAAGCGCTCCGCGAGCTCGCCGGCGAGCGCGGTGAGGCGCCCGAGGCGAGCGCCGGCCTCCTCGCCGAGGGCCGCGACGTCGGCGGGCATGCCGCTCTCGACCACCTGCAGCAGGGCCTCGGCGCCGTCGCGGAAGGCGCGGCGCTCGCGGCGCACCACCGCCGCCGCCGCGTACGCCAGGCGTCCCTTGAAGCCGAGGAGCAGGCCGTCGAGAGCGCCGGCGAAGCCCAGCACCACCAGCAGCGGCCGCCGCCCGGTGGCCGCGAGCAGGTCGAGGAACTCGGTCAGGACCGCGCGCTCGCCGTCCTCGCCGCCGTCCTCGCCGCCGACCGCGCCGAGCACCTCGCCGCCGAGCTGGTAGAACTCGCGCTGGCGCCCGGCGCGGTCCTGCTGGTAGCGCAGCACGTCGCCGCGATAGAAGAGCTTGAGCGGCAGCTCCAGGGTGGCCAGCCGCGGCGCGATCAGGCGCGCCAGCATGGTGGTGAAGTCCGAGCGCAGGGCCAGCACCTGGCCGTCGCGGTCCACGAAGCGGTAGAGCTCGTCGCGCCGCACCCCCGAGGGCATCTCCTCGTAGGGGTCCAGGTAGTCCACCACCGGCAGGATGACCTCGTCGAAGCCGTGGTCCATGAGCCGCTTCACCAGCCGCCCCTCGAGCTCGCGGTGACGGCGGGCGCTGTCGAAGAAGAGGGCGGCGACGCCCGTGGGCAGCGAGGCCGAGACCTTCACGGCTCGTCTCCGAGGCCCAGGAGCTCGCGGGCGAGCGGCTCGTTGAGCTCCTTGCCGGTCATCAGCCGGAACTGCTCGAAAGCCTGGTAAAGCAGCACCCGGCGGCCCCCGAAGACGCGCCGGCCGAGCGCGCGCAGCTCGCCGACCAGCCGGGTGGGCGCCGGGCCGTAGACCAGGTCGACCACGGCGGCGCCGGCGCCCACGCGCTGCACGGCGAAGGGCAGCTCGTCGTGCGGGTCGTGGCCGAGGGCCGTGGCGTGGACGATCACGTCGTAGACGGCCGGGTCGAAGCCCTCGAGCGGGAGGAACGGAAGCTGGAGCTCCTCGGCGGCGCGCTCGCCGCGCTCGCGGCCGCGGTTGACCAGCACCACCTCGGCGCCGGCGAGCTCGAGGCCGTAGGCCGCCGCCTTGCCGGCGCCGCCGCAGCCCACCACCGCCGCCTTGCGGCCCTTCAGCTCGACGCCGCTGGCCGCCAGCAGCCGGGAGACGCCTTCGGGATCCGTGGTCTCGGCCGCCCACACGCCGTCGGCGCCGCGCACCAGGGTGTTGGCGGCGGCCACGTGCTGGGCGCGCGGGCTCGACACCCCGGAGACCGCCAGCGCGATCTCCTTGTAGGGCGAGGTGACCGAGAGCCCGGCCAGCGGCAGCCCGAGCTCGTCGAGGCTGCCCGACTCCACCACCTCGAGCCAGAAGTCGCCGAACGACTCGACGTGGAACGGCACGTAGAGGGCCGGCACCCCGAGGGCGCGGTAGGCGCCGTTGTGCAGCCGCGGCGAGAGCGAGTGCAGCACCGGACGGCCGGCGATGCCGTAGAGGCGCTCGACCCCGGGCAGGTAGGGAAGGCCGTAGTCGTCGACCAGGCGGCGGATCGGGAGCTGGCCCGGGGCCCCCGGCGTCTCGCCGAGGGCGCCGTAGACCAGCGGCGAGCCCAGCCGCGGCGCCACCAGCCGCGTCCAGGCGCCGACCTCGCCGGCGGCGAAGGCGATCACGTCGCGACGGCGCAGCGACTTGAGCAGCTCCAGCGGGCGCAGGCCGTCGCCCGACTGCGTCGCGGTGGGGATCAGCTTGTAATAACGCGCCTCGGTGGCGGCGAGCTGCTCGAAGCGCCCGTGCAGGTCGGTCAGGGCGGTGGGCGGGCCGTGCCACGAGAGCAGGCGCTTTCCGGCCGGCACCTCCACCAGCAGCTCGGGCGCCAGGTCACGGGCGCCTTCGAGGTCCACCAGGTCGTAGGTCTCGGCCGCGGCGGCGAGGTGCCGGCGGCGGCTCTCGCGGCCGCCCTCGAAGGCGCCGCCCTCGGCGCGGCTGCGCAGCGTGTAGAGCAGCTTGCCGGCAAAGCGGTCGCGCAGCCAGTCGGGGTCCACCTTGCCGACCAGGTCGGAGCGCACCTCGAGGACCTCGACGCCCGGCGGCAGGGCGGCGAGCTCGTGGCCGCTCGCGGAGAGCGGCGAGGTCAGAGTGGCGACCAGCGACGTTTGCTTCACCGGTGAAGTTCCTCTCTCCGGCTCACCTGGAAAGAGGCTCGGCTGGCGCTTCGCTTCCTCGTCCCGGGTGAGGTTGCCGGGACGACGATCCCGGCCTTGCTACCCGTGATGGTGTACGCCGCGCCACGCTCCCCGAACCGGGGCCGCCAGGGTCGCGGGGAAGAGGGCGTGCTTCGGCATGGGGGACTCTCGCGTGCAGGCGGATTTGAGCAGCTCGCGGGGCGGGTGTCAAGAGCCCCTGCTCGGGCATCCACGTCCGTGGACGCGCGACGCCCGCACGGGCGGGCACTCGAACCGCGTCGAACAGCGCGGTCACGCGACCCTCGGCTGGACCTCCATCTCCACTTGCCCTCCGATCTCACGGCGGACCAGGCGCAGCTCATACTCGATCTGGAGCCCCAACCACAGGTCTGGGGTGGTCCCGAAATACCGCGCCAGCCGCAGCGCGGTGGCAGGCGTGATCGACCGTTGCTCCCGCACGATCTCGCCGATCCGCGTCGCGGGTACCCGCAACGCAAGCGCCAGGGCGTTGGTGCTGAGCCCCAACGGCGCCATGAACTCTTCTCGCAGGATCTCGCCGGGGTGAATGAGGTCGAGCAACTCTGTATCCATCGGCATCTCCATCAGTGGTAGTCGGTGATCTCGACGGGGCCGGGGCCGCGGGCGCACGCCGTGCGCCCCTACGCCTGGTCCGTCAGGACGCCGGGTCCGGGGCCGCGGGCGCACGCCGTGCGCCCCTACGCCTGGTCCGTCCCCCCTGCACTAAATCGTACACCTGAGTGATCAGGGGGACACCCTCAATTGTCCCCAAGGCACTATTTAAATCGTGACGGGGGGTGTACTCCCCGGCTTCCGGACCCCTTCCTATCCTCCACGACGTGATCGACGGCGCCCCGCGGGCGCCACCACCCGCAACGACCCAGGAGGATAGAAGCCATGAAACGGAAGCTCAAAACCGTCACCCAACGCCTCGAGAAGGCCGACAAGCTCCTCGCCGCCATGAAGGCCGTCGCCGAGGCCGTCTGCGACTGCCTCGCCGGCAGCCTGTGCGTCGCCTTGACGGGCGGCGAAACGGCGCCCGATCTCCGGGTGCTGCTCGCTCTCCTCGAGCGCCGCGTCACCGCGCTCGCCCGGCGCCTCAAGGTCTGCCAGGAGATCCTCTCCGACTGGCAGCAGTGCGAACGCTACTCCGCCGAGGCACGCGACACGGCCGCGGCGAGCGTCCGTCAGAAGCTGATCCTGCTCCGCTCTCTGGCCACGCACGCGTTCGGCGAGCCTGGAACCGAGCTGATGGGCCTCGCCGGCGGCACTCCGCGCGAGCACAAGCGGCTGCTGGAGGCGGCGAAGACCGTGGCCGCCCGGTTGCGGGACCCCGACCTCGCGCTCCCCGTCGTCGCCACACCCTGTCTCGAGATCAACTTCGGGTACGTGACCGAGGAGCTCGAAACCGACCTCATCCACCTTGAAGAGAGCCTCGACGAACGAGCGCGGGCGGGCGCCCAAGCCCAAACCGCCCAGACCGCCCGATGGCGGGCCGAGCACGAGTTCGACCGCGTCGTCGCCGCGACTTCGGACCTCGTCGCGAGCCTGTGTACGCTGGCAGGACGCTGCGAGCTCGCCGACCAGATCCGTCGGGCCGCGAAGTAACCACCGCCGGAAGCGCTGACACCATGACCACCTCACCGCGATCGTCCGCGTTCGTCGCGCC
>DASWIG010000394.1:0-10373 GCA_036397835.1 Thermoanaerobaculia bacterium | reverse complement strand
TATCGCCGAAGAGCGATCGTACTTGCTGCGCCAAGCCGGCCCAGAAAGAATTGACCGGCGTAGAGGGGAGTTTGCTCTGTTAAAACATTCAAGGAATTTGACTCATCTACCTTCAATTCGCAGATCCTAGGAATCTAGCTTGGAAGAAAGACCGGACAGCACGAAGAAACTCCGTCGAATTCTGTTGCCTTCGAAACGCACTGCTGGTCAAAAATCGCAGGATTGGTCCGTCCAGGATAAGAAACGTTGGAATCCATCGGCCGAGAAACCACCCGCGCGCCGCAACCCGCCTGAACTCGACAGGAGCAGAACGCCAATCGGCCCTTGCGCTCATGGCGAGCGAAGTAAAGAGCATTTGCGCCGCATTGGCAACTGAGGGATTCTGGGCCAAGTACTCCGCGACATCTCCCTGAACAAGGGGCTGCGCCTCCAGTGTTCTGAATCCGGCGATCAAGACACTCTGAGGTTTGGACGAACAAGACCAGGCAGACGCGGGGACTCGAGAACCGAGCGCCTGGAATGCCTGGCGAAGTTGATCATTATGGTCTGAACGATCCGCCGGCTCAATCGGTGGCGGCACTCTTGGCGGCTGCGGATCGCGGTCCTTCGGAAAGAGCACCAAGAGGCCAGGTGCGTCGACAACGAGATAGCTTTCAGTCCCGGGGTGAGGATCCCTGGAAAAGCGAAGCGTCACACCGTCCTTCGTGGCACTGATCGTAGTGCTCTCACCGTCGTATTCGTGATCGCTCATGTCGTTTTTCTCAGTGCCTTCTCCGCTTCCTCCAAGGGGATGGTGTCGCGATCCCGCTTGAGCCTGTCAAGCGTGGCCAGAAACTCGTGGTTCCGCCGGAGAAGTTGAACCTCGGACTCGAAGTCGTCGGCACTGCTGATCAAGAATGACTCTCCGTCTTCGGTGGTAACGAGCACGCTCTCCTTTCGAGCCATGCTCAGCAAGTCCGCAACCGAGGCCGCTTGTGTCGCCAGCTCTACAGTCTTCATATCCGGATTTCCTCACCGTCGATGATCAGCTTGTCCCGCTCCTTGATCCCAACGCCGACGATAGTGACGACTCGACTCTCCTCGTCGACCTCGTAGAAGATCCGGAAGGGATCGATTCGTAGCTCCCAGTCCGCGATCGGGTTGTCACGGAGCTCTTTCCTGTTGCGCGCCTCCAGGTTCGGCTGATGGGTCAGTTGGTCCTTGATGCCGTCGAAGATCCTGTTGCGATCGTACTGCTGAAACGAGGCAAGGTGGCCATATGCAGTTCGCGTGATGTCGATCTTGAACCTGCCGGTCATGCCAACACCCGATAAGCCCAGCCCTCAGGCGTCGGCCCGAGATTCCGCAGTCTAGCACTTCCAGGCAGCGAGGAGCCGCGGGCATCGCCGTGAACCTGGCCGCGGGCGCGCGGCGGCCGTCGGCGAGCGCTTCGAGGGTCCGGCGAGCGCGGCCGCGCCGTAAGGTACAATCGCCCCCGTGAAACGACGCGAAGGTCTGGCCAAGCTCACCGGCCGCGAGCCCTACGTGGACGACTTGGCCGTCGACGGCGCCCTGTGGGGGATGACGGTGCGCTCGCCGGCCCCCCGCGGACGCATCCGCGAGGTGCGCTTCGGCGACGGCGTCGACTGGTCGGAGGTCGTGGTGGTCGACCACCGCGACCTGCCGGGACCCAACCAGGTCAAGCACCTCACCGTCGACCAGCCGATCCTGGCCGCCGCCGCGGTGCGCCACGTCCACGAGCCGGTGGTGCTCCTCGCCCACCCGTCGCGGCGCGCCGCGCGGCGCGCCGCCGCCGCGGTCGAGGTCGTGGTCGACCCCGAGCCGGCGGTGCTCGACTTCCGCGCGCCGCCGCGCCCGGAGCAGGTCCAGCACGGCGACGACAACGTCTTCACCCGTCTCACCATCGCCAAAGGCGACGTCGAGCGCGCCCTCGCCGCGGCGGCGCACGTGATCGAGGGCGTCTACGAGACCGGCGCCCAAGAGCACGTCTACCTCGAGCCCCAGGGCATGGTCGCCTGGGTCGACGGCGACGGCGTCCTCGTCGTCCAGGGCTCGATGCAGTGCCCCTACTACGTGGTCGAGGCCCTGACCCACGCTCTCGGCCGCGGGCGCGACGCCGTGCGCGTCGTGCAGACGGCCACCGGCGGCGGCTTCGGCGGCAAGGAGGACTTCCCCTCCTGCGTCGCCCTGCACGCGGCGCTGCTGGCGATGAAGGCCGGGCGGCCGGTCAAGCTCGTCTACGAGCGCGGCGAGGACATGGCGGCGACCACCAAGCGCCACCCCTCGCGGGTGCGCCACCGCACCGGCGTCGACGCCGGCGGCCGGCTGGTGGCCCAGCACCTCGAGGTGACGCTCGACGCCGGCGCCTACGTCACCCTCTCACCCGTCGTCCTGAGCCGCGCCATCATCCACGCCGCCGGCCCCTACCGCTGCGACCACGTGCTCATCGAGGGCCGCGCGGTGCTCACGAACTCGGTGCCCTACGGCGCCTTCCGCGGCTTCGGCGCGCCCCAGACCCACTTCGCCAACGAGCGCCACATGGACGTGGTGGCCGACCGCCTGGGCCTCGACCCGGTGGAGCTGCGGCGGCGCAATCTCCTCGCCGACGGCGAGTCGACGGCGACCGGCCAGGTGATCCGCGACGGCGTCGACCGCGCGGCGCTCCTCGACCAGGCCCTCGAGCTCGCGAGCTTCGGCGAGCGGCGCGCCGCGCACGAGCGCTTCAACCGCGAGCACCCCTACCTGCGCCGCGGCCTCGGCGTTGCCACCGTCCACCACGGCGCCGGCTTCACCGGCAGCGGCGAGGTCTTCCTCGCCTCCGAGGTCGAGGTCGCGGGCCTGCCCGACGGGCGGGTGGAAGTGCTCACCGCCTCGACGGAGATGGGGCAGGGCACGACGACCGTCTTCACCCAGGTCGCCGCCGCCCACCTCGGCTACGAGCCCGACGACGTCGAGATCGCCCAGCCCGACACCTCGCGGGTGCCCAACAGCGGTCCCACGGTGGCCTCGCGCACCGTCATGGTGGTCGGCCGGCTCATCGAGCGCGCCGGCGACGACCTGCGCCGTCGCCTGGGCCTCGACGGCGGCGCCCGCGGCGCGGCCCTGAAGGAAGCCGTCGCCGCCTGGCACCGCGCCCACCCCGGCGAGTCCCTGCGCGGCTTCGCCAGGTACGAGCCGCCTCCCGGCATCCGCTGGGACGACGCCACCTACCGCGGCGACGCTTACGCCACCTTCGGCTGGGCCGCCTACGTCGCCGAGGTCGAGGTCGACCTGCGCACCTTCACGCCGCGGGTCACCGACTTCGTGGCGGTGCAGGACGTCGGCCGCATCGTCAACGAGACGCTGGCGCGCGGCCAGGTCCAGGGCGGGGTCGTGCAGGCCATCGGCTGGGCTCTGCTCGAGGAGTGCAAGCTCGAAGGCGGCGCCATGGTCAACAACCAGCTCACCGACTACATCATCCCCACGTCCGAGGACGTGCCGCCGGTACGGGTCGCCTTCCAGGAGACGCCGTACCCCTATGGCGGCATGGGGGCCAAGGGCCTCGGCGAGCTGCCGATGGACGCCCCGGCGCCGGCCATCGCCAACGCCGTGGCGGCGGCCACGGGGGCGGCGGCGTGGAAGATCCCGCTGACGCCCGAGCACCTCATGGAGCTCATGGAGGACGGCGACCATGCCCGCCCAGGCTGACGCCATCGAAGTCTTCTTCGAGCTCAACGGCGAGCCGACCACGGTAAGCGTGCCGGCGAGCGACCGGCTGCTCGACACCTTGCGCTACGACCTCGGCCTGCCGGGCACCAAGGAGGGCTGCGGCGAGGGCGAGTGCGGCGCCTGCACGGTGTACCTCGACGGCCTGCCCGTCAACTCCTGCCTGGTGCCCACCTACCAGGTGCGCGGACGCCGCGTCGCGACGGTCGAATCGCTCGACCCGGCCGAGCTCGACGACCTTCACGCCGCGGGCGCCACCCAGTGCGGCGCCTGCACCCCGGGCGTGGCGATGACGGCGCGCTGGATCTGCGAGCACCCGGAGGTGCTCGCGCGCCACACCGTGCGCCAGCTCATGGCCGGCAACCTCTGCCGCTGCACCGGCTACGACGGTATCGTCGACGGCATCGAGGCGACGCTGGCGCGAGAAGGGAAGTAGCTTGCCGGTCCTGACGCCCGAGTCGCTCGAGGAGGCCTGCCGCCTCCTCGCCGCCGATCCCGGCGCCGTGCCCATGGCGGGCGGCACCGACCTCCTCGTCCACTGGCCGCAGAACCTCGACGCCCACGGCCGGACCTACCTCGACCTGTCGCGTCTCGACGAGCTGAGGCCCTTGCGGTGGACGGACGACGCCCTCGTCCTCGGCGCCCTCACGACCTACTGGGACGTGATCCGCGACCCGCGCGCCGGGGAGGAATTCCCGCTGCTGATCGCCGCCGGCCGCCAGGTGGGGGCGGTGCAGATCCAGGCCCGCGGCACCTGGGCCGGCAACGTGGTCAACGCCTCGCCCGCCGCCGACGGCGTGCCGGTGCTCATGGCCTACGACGCGGTGGTGGAGCTGGCCTCGGCGGAGGGGACGGAGGAGGTCCCCCTCGACGCCTTCTACCTCGGCTACAAGCGGATGCGCCGCCGCGGCGACCAGCTCGTCGCCGCGATCCGGCTGCCGCGCCGCGCCTACGACGTGGCGATCTTCGAGAAGGTGGGCTCGCGCCGCGCCCAGGCGATCGCCAAGGTGGGCCTGGCTCTCACCCGTTCCGCCGCCGGCTGGCGGGTGGTGGCGGCGAGCATGGCGCCCACCGTCTGCCGCTGCCGGGCGCTCGAGAAGCTGCTGACGGACGGCGCCGCCGTCGCCTCGCCCGACGACCTCCTGGCGGCCATCCGCCAGGACGTCAAGCCCATCGACGACGTCCGCTCGACGGCGGCGTACCGCGAGCGGGTCATGGCGCGGGTGCTCTATCACGCGCTGCTCGGCAAGGCCGAGTCTTTCGGATAAGAGTCGGACGTTCCCGCTCCGCCCTCGATATATCGTTCTCCGCATGAAAGCGTCTCTCGTCTACCTGCTGTTTTTCCTGACGGCCCTGCCCGCCAGGGCGGACGGGCTCGCCGAGCATCCCGAGGTGGCGCCGCGGCTGGCGCTCTACGCCACCTGGGCCGGCGAACAGATGGCCTACCGCCATCAGCCCGGCGTGGTCGTCGGCATCGTCCACGAGGGCGAGCTGGTGTGGGCGCGCGGCTTCGGAGTCCGCGACGTCGAGAGCGGGCTTCCGGCGACGTCGGAGACGGTGTTCCGCATCGGCTCGGTGACCAAGCTGCTCACCGCCACGGCCGCCGCGCAGCTCTGGGAGCGCGGCGCGCTGCGCCTCGACGACCCGGCGTCCGCCCACCTGCCGTGGCTCGCCGGCCGCGCGCCCGGCGGCCCGCCGATCACCGTTCGCCAGCTCCTCACCCATACCTCGGGCCTGCCGCGCGAGGCGGCGTTTCCCTACTGGACCGACCGCCGCTTCCCCAGCCGCGAGCGGATGATCGCCGCCCTGGCCGACCAGGAGAGCGACTTCGGGCCTGGCGAGCGCTACCAGTACTCGAACCTCGGGCTGGCGTTGCTCGGCGAGGTGGTGGCGGCGGTCGCGGGCATGCCGTGGGAGGACTACGTGACGCGTCACGTCCTCGAGCCCCTGGGCATGACGAGCACCACCCTGCGCTGGGCGGACCTCGACCGCGAGCGTCTGGCGACCGGTTACCTGTTGGGCGGCCTGGAGGCGCCGCCCACCGACTCGCAAGCGCTGGCGCCGGCCGCCGACGCTTCGTCGACGGTGGCCGACCTGGCGCGCTTCCTGGCGGCGCACCTCACCGGGCGTCCGCCGATCCTGGCGCCGTGGACGCGTCGCGAGATGCACCGCGTCCACTGGCTGGACGAGGGCTGGACGAGCGGCCGCGGGCTCGGCTTCTCGGTGTGGCGCCGCGGCGAGCGGACGCTGGTGGGTCACGGCGGCTGGGTCGCCGGCTACCGCTCGCAGGTGGCCTTCGACCGCGGCTCGCGCTTCGGCGTCGTGGTGCTCACCAACAGCGACGAAGGCGGTCCCGGCGTCTACCTCGACCAGGCGTTCGACTTCGTGGTGCCGGCGATGGAGAAGGCCGTGCGTCCGGCGCCCGCGCCTCCGGCCGTCGCGGACCCGGGGCGCTTCGCCGGCTCGTACCACAATCCCTGGGGAGAGGTCACGGACGTCCTGGTCGTGGGCGGAGGGCTGGCGACGTACGAGCGCACGTATCCGCCGGCGTCGGACCTGGGGAGCAGGCTCACCGAGCTGACGCCGGACGGCGAGCACGCCTTCCGCAAGCCGGACGGCGGCGAGCGGGTGGTCTTCGAGCTGCGGCCGGACGGCCGGGTCGCGCGCGTCAAGGTGGGTGAGAACTATCTCTTCCCTGAAGACTGCGGGCGAATCGGCGAGGACCTTCGATGCACCTGGGAGTGATTCCGGTTCCCCCCTTTACGAAAGGGGGGCCAGGGGGGATTCTCTTCCTGGCGCTCGCCGCCTGCTCACCCGCACCCCCCGTCCCCGAGCCACTCCCGTCGATCCTCCTCGTCACCCTCGACACCACCCGCGCCGACTCGACCGGCCTCGAGACCGACCGGGTCGCGACGCCCCATCTCGAGGCCCTGGCGGCGCGCGGCATCGTCTTCACCCAGGCCTACACCACGGCGCCGATGACGCTGCCCGCTCACGCGTCGATGCTGACGGGCCTCTATCCGTCCGAGCACGGGATCCACGAGAACGCCCGCTACCTGGCGGAGGACAAGGCCGTCCTCGCCGGCCGCCTCGCCGAGCGGGGGTACGCGACGGCGGCGTTCGTCTCCGGACTGCCGCTGTCGCGTCAGTTCGGGCTCGCCCGCGGCTTCGAGCACTACGACGACGACTTCGGCGACGCCGCGGAGCGTCGCGCCGCCGAGACGACGGACCGCGTCCTGGCGTTCCTGGATCGGACGTCCGCCTCGCCTCTCTTCCTCTGGGTCCATTACTTCGACCCCCACGAGCCCTACGACCCGCCGGCGCCCTTTGACGCGCACCCGGATCCCTATCTCGGGGAGATCGCCTCCATGGACGGGGAGCTGGGCCGTCTCGTCGGCGCTTTCGAGCGGCGCTTCGCGGCGCGCCGCATCCTCGTCGCCGGCGACCACGGCGAAGGGCGTGGGGACCATGGCGAGGCCCTGCACGGGAACCTGCTCTACCAGGGCGTCATGCGGGTGCCGTTGATCGTCGCCGGCGGCGTCGCGGCCGGGCGGCGCGACGAGCCGGTGAGCGTGCGCCGGGCGTTCGACACGGTGCTCGCCTGGGCCGGCCTCGAGCGCGCGGCGACGCTCCTCGACGGTTCGCCTGAAGTCGTCCTCGGCGAGGCCATGCAGCCCCACCTGCAATACGGCTGGCAGCCGCAGGTGATGGCGGTGCGCGGCGGGCAGAAGGTGATCCGCTCCGGCGAGATCGAGGTCTACGACGTCGGCACCGACCCGGCCGAGACGCGCAACCTCGCCGGCGAGACGGAGATCGACGGCGAGCTGCGGGAGGCCATCCGCGCCTATCCGCTGCCGGCGGCGTCGGAGCCGGTCGACCTGAGCCGGGACGAGCGGGAGAAGCTCGCCGCTCTCGGCTACGCCGCCGGCCTCGGCGTCGGCGCGGCGCGGGAGGGCGGGCCGAGCCCGAAGGACATGGCCCATCTCTTCGCCGCCCTCGACGCCGGCTCCGGCCTTTTCGTGCGCGAGGAATACGGCGAGGCGATCGCCGTCTTCACCCGTGTTCTCGAAGAGGACCCGGAGAACCTGGCGGTCTGCCTGCGGCTGGCGGCCGCCCACTCGGTGCTCGGGCACGGCGGCGAGGCGGCCGGCTACTTCGAGCGCGCGCGGGAGCTCGCTCCCGACTCCGCGGACGTGCGGCACTACCACGCCATGCACTACTTCCGGTCCGGGCAGTGGGAGAAGGCCGAGCCGCTGTTCGCGAGCGTCCTGGCGCGGACGCCCGAGCGGGTGCCCGCGCTCGAGCGGCTGGCCGAGATCCGCGAGCGCCAGGGACGTCCGCACGAGGCGATCGAGCTGCTCGAGCGCGTCGTCGCTCTCAAGCGGAGTCCCGTGGCCGAGCTCCTCAAGCTGGGGGAGCTGCGGATGGCGGTGGCCGACACGCCCGAGGCCATCCGGGCCTACGAGCGCGCCCGCGACCTCGATCCCGCGGCGTTCGTCCACCCCCTTGAGCTCGGCGTGCTCTACCTGGCGGAGCGCCGGCTCGACGAGGCGGCCGACTGCCTCGACCGGGTGCCGCCCGGCGCCCCCGACTATCCGATGGCGCTCTTCAAGCGCGCCCAGGTCGCCGTGCTGCGGGGCGAGCCGGACCGCGAAGATCGGATTCGTCTCGCGTGGCGCGAGGCGGACGAGACGACCCGTCCGCTGATCGAGCGCGAACGTCTCTTTGAGGGCGTGGCACTTCGCTAAACCGGCAGCGGGACCAACCCGCCCTGACTCCCCGCGCCTAGAGCCGAAATCGGCGGTCTTCGTCGAGCCCGGGGGCCTCCAGGATTCGACGCAGCCAGGCGAGCGCCGCCTCCGCGCGGCTGGCGAAGCCCTGGGGCCTCATGAGCACCGCGAACGCCCAGGCCAGCGGCTGTTCTCAGTGACTTGCACCGGAGCCCGGAGGTAAGGCGTCAATTGACCTCGCCGTCCCACCAGGCGTCCTCGGCGTCCCAGCGCGCCTTGATTTCGGCGTCGCGCCGGCGTCGCCGCCGGAAGGCCCAGAGGGCGAGGAAGGTGACGACGATCCACAGCGTCGTCGAGCTGGTGACGAACGGCACCCACTTGTTCCACAGGTCGAGGTTGCGGAAGAAGGCCAGCTCCGCTTCCGCCAGGGTCACGCCGGTGGCGTCGAGGAACGCGTCTTCGAAGCTCGCGCCGGCGGCCGTGCCGGCGAGGACGCGGGCCGGCGTCCGGCCGCCGTGGCGGTCGATAAGGTAGCGCACGAAGGCGGCAGAGAAAGCGTAGGCGCGACCCGCGGCGTCGGCGCCGGCGGCGAAGCGGCGGTCGAGCACCGCGAGGGCCGACTCCTGGCCGCGCCAGGTCGCCCACAGGATGCGGGAGCGGTCCGCCAGCCCCCAGTCGCGGGCGGCGTAGAGCGCCAGGCCCTCGTGGAACCAGCGCGGCACCGGGCCGCCGGCGGCTGCGCGCTGGATCAGCACGTGCGCCACCTCGTGGTGGAGCACCGTCTCCAGGCGGCCGTAGGGATAGCCGGGAACCCGGCTGGGAATGATCACGACCTGGCCGCCGCGGGCGTAGGCCAGGCCCCAGCTCGGCGCCAGGCGGGCCGCCCCCGAGCCCTCCAGGACCAGGTGCACCGGGATCGGCTCTCCGGCGTCGGCGAGGCCGACGAGCTCGGCCGTCCGCCTGAGGGCGTCGTGGTCGTAGGCGGCGAGGCGCTCGGCGGCGCCGGCGAGCTCGGGCGCGTGGACGAAGCGCAGCTCCGGCGCCGCGTCCGCCCGCAGGGCGGCCGGACCGAGGGCCGCCAGCAGAAAGAGGATCAGCGAGCGGAGAAGCGGGAGGTGGAGGGACGGCATCGCTCGTCAGAGGATACCCCGAGGTGTAGACTCGGGGGCCGACAGACGGTGCGAGCGAGCATGGGACGCCATGGCACTTCCGGCCCCGCCGCCGGGCCCCGAGGGGGGCGCGTCGCCGCGCTCGTCGTACTCGCTTGTCTTTCCGCGGGCTGCGCCGAGGAGCCGGCGCCGCCGCGCGCGCCGCTGCGGATCGGCGTCCACGGCGATCCTTCGAGCCTCGATCCCCACCTGCAGTCCGAGGTCATCGCCCAGTGGGTGCTCGGCAACGTCTACGACACCCTGGTCGCCTTCGACGTCAACATGGGGCTCGAGCCGTGGCTGGCGGAGCGCTGGGAGAACCCGAGCGAACGCGTGGTGCGCTTCCACCTCCGCGCCGGCGTGAGCTTCCACGACGGCCGGCCGCTGACCGCCGCCGACGTCGCTTTCTCCCTCGAGCGCGCCCGCCGCCATCCGCGCAGCCGCAGCGCCAGCGCCCTGGTGGGCATCGAGGAGGTGCGGGTCGTCGACGCGCGGACGCTCGAGCTCCACACCGCGGCGCACTACCCGATCCTGCTCAACAAGCTCGCGTTCCTGCACGTGGTCCCGGCGGGCTCGCCGGAGGAGATCGACCGTCCGGTGGGCACCGGCCCCTACCGCCTGACCTCCTACGAGCCCGGCCGCCGGGCGGTGCTCGAGGCCTACGCCGAACACTGGCGTGGCGCCCCCGCCGCGCCGCGCGTCGAATACTGGTTCGTCAGCGATCCCGGCGCCCGGCTCGAGCGTCTTCTCGCCGGCGAGCTCGACCTGGCGGGCGACGTCGCCCCGGGCG
>DASWIG010000393.1:0-2454 GCA_036397835.1 Thermoanaerobaculia bacterium | reverse complement strand
ATGCAGTGGTTCGACGCCCGCCTCGACGAGATCGCCGACCAGCCGCTCCGGGGCCTCGTGCTCATCTCCGACAAGCCCGGCTACTTCATCGTCGGCGCCGACGTCGACGAGCTCAAGGGCTTCAGCGAGCCCGCCGAGGTGGTCGAGGTGATCCGCCGCGGCCACCGCTTCACCGGCCGCCTCGCCGCCCTGCCCTACCCGGTGGTCGCCGCCATCGACGGCATGTGCCTGGGCGGCGGCCTGGAGCTCGCCCTGTGCTGCGACGCCCGCGTCGCCACCGAGGCCAGGCACACCCAGCTCGGGGTGCCCGAGGTGCTGCTCGGCATCTTCCCCGGCCTCGGCGGCACCCAGCGCCTGCCGCGCCTGCTCGCGGTGGCCGACGCCCTCGACCTCATCCTCACCGGCCGCCAGGTGGACGCCCGCAAGGCCAAACGCATCGGCCTCGTGGACGTCACCTGCCATCCCCTGGCGCTGCGCCAGGCGGCGCTCGCGGCCGTGGCCTGGGGCAAGCCGGGCCAGAGCGGCTACCGCGGCCCCCGCAACGGCTCCGGCCACGGCTTCGCCAAGGCCGCGGCCGACGTGATCGCCCGTACGCCCGGCGCCCGCGCCCTGGTCTTCAACAGCGCCCGCTCGACCGTGCTCAAGAAAACCGGCGGCCACTACCCGGCGCCGCTCAAGGCCATCGAGGTGGTGCGCGACGGCCTCAACCTGCCCCTCGCCGACGCCCTCGAGCTCGAGGCCCGCGCCTTTGCCGAGGTCGTGGTGAGCGACGTGGCCAAGAACCTGATGACGATCTTCTTCACCAAGAACGCCGTCGAGGGCCGCGCCCGGAAGCTCGCCGCCGGCGCCCGCCAGCTCGACCGCGTGGGCGTGCTCGGCGCCGGCTTCATGGGCGCCGGCATCGCCCAGGGCCTCGCCCACAAGGGCTACGACGTGGTGCTCAAGGACCGCGACCACGACGCCCTCGCCCGCGGACTCGAACAGTGCAGCGGCCTCTTCCAGGACCTGGTCAAGCGCCGCCGCTACCGCCCGGTGGAGCACAAGGAGGCGATGAGCCGCATCCTGCCGACGATCGACTACCACAGCTTCGGCAAGACGTCGTTCGTGGTCGAAGCGGTCTTCGAGGACGTGGAGGTCAAGCGGCAGGTGGTCCGCGAGATGGAGGAAGCGGGACCGGAGGACCTGATCTTCGCCTCCAACACCTCGACGATCCCCATCGCCCGCCTCGCCGAGGCCAGCCGCCGGCCCGAGAACGTGATCGGCATGCACTTCTTCAGCCCGGTACACAAGATGCCGCTGCTCGAGATCATCAAACACCCCACGACCTCGGAGGAGGCCCTCGCCACCACCGTCGAGGTGGGCCGCCGCATGGGCAAGACGATCATCGTCGTCAACGACGGCCCGGGCTTCTTCACCAGCCGGGTGCTCGGCCCCTTCGTCAACGAGGCCCTGTGGATCCTCGCCCAGGGCGCCCGCATCGACGAGATCGATCGGGTGGTCAAGGCGTGGGGCTGGCCGGTGGGTCCGCTGGCGCTGCTCGACGAGGTGGGCCTCGACGTCGCCCGCCACGCCGGACGCGTGATGCAGGACTACGCCGGCGCGCGCGCCGAGCCCTCGCCCATCTTCGAGCGCATGATCGCGGACGGCCGCCTCGGCCGCAAGTCGAAGCGCGGCTTCTACAAGTACCGCACCGAGCCCAAGCGGGTCGACCGTTCGGTCTACGAGCTCATCGAGTGGGAGCGCGCCCGCATCGACCCCCAGGAGATCGTCGAGCGCACCTGGATGCAGATGCTCAACGAGGTCGCCCGCTCGATCGAGGACGGCGTGGTCTCCGATCCCAAGGACGTCGACGTCGGCGTGATCTTCGGCTTCGGCTTCCCGCCCTTCCGCGGCGGCATCCTGCGCGAGGCCGACCGGCTGGGGCTCGACCACGTGGTGGGGCGCCTCGAGACCTACGCCGCTCGCTACGGCGACCGGCTGGCGCCGGCGGAGCTGCTGACGGACATGGCCCGCAAGGGCAAGACGTTCCACCGCGACTGACGGAGGACGGCGGCACGCGGCAAACCGCGGCCCTGCCGGATCCGTAGACTGCTTCGAATGACCGCGTCGAGACGCAAACCGAGGAAGCGATGTCAGACCTCACCGAAATCCCGCCACCGTCGAACGCCGCCGCCCTGACGCGCTGGCTCCTGCTGGTAGGCCTGACCTTCGCGGTGCTGGCGGCCGGCTTCTACTGGATCTCCACCGCGGTGCCCGCGGACCGCGACGACGGAGCCGACGTCGGGTACGAGACGTCGGCGGCGCTTCCGGGCACGGGGTCGGCGCCGGAGTATCCGGCGCCCGAGTTCCGCCTCGCCACCCTCGACGGGCGCAGCGTCGGTCCACCCGACTTTGCCGGCAAGGTGGTGGTCATCGAGTTCTGGGCCACCTGGTGCGGACCCTGCAAGCTGCAGG
>DASWIG010000392.1:0-2674 GCA_036397835.1 Thermoanaerobaculia bacterium | reverse complement strand
CGAGGGGCACGAGACGTTCCTGGTCGTGCTCTCGGCGAGCGTGAACGCCGAGCTCGCGCGCCCCGAGGGCACCGGGACGCTGCTCGACGACGACGCGATCCTGATCTCGGCGGTCGACGCGGTGGCCTACGAGCGACACCTGAAGACCGGCGCCGCGGTCGATGCGGAGATCGTGGTGACGCTCAACCGGGCGAGCGCCGAGGAGGTCAGCGTGGCCTTCGCGACCGCCGACGGCACGGCGGTGGCGGGCGAGGACTATCTGCCGGTCTCCGGCCGGCTGGTCCTGCCGCCGGGAGCCACCAGCGGCGATGCGCTCTTCAATCCTCCCGGGCCGACCGGGCTCGTCAACACGACCTGGGAATCCGACCTCCACCTGCGCCATCCCGGTCACCTGACGGCCTTCCTGACTTCCGAGCTCTCGAGCGGAACGCCGCGGGAGGGCGGATTGCCCCGCCCCGGTTTCCTGAGCCATGGCCCGAGGTTCGCAACCAGCGTCTTCCTGGTGGGGAACCTCTTCTTCCAGCTTCGCCAGTCGCTCCACGACGTGATCGAGGAGGGCGAGAGGATCGGCGGGGTCCTCGTCCAGACCTACACGATCACCAACAAGCTGCCGGTCACCACGAGCTTCGACCTCGTGCGCTACTTCGAGTGCGACATCCAGGGCTTCGGCAACGACGGCGGCGGCCACCTGTTCGTCAACGGCCGCGAGTTCATCTTCGGCACCGACGTGGCCGGCGCGAGCACCTCCGACGTCGCCTTCGCGGGCATCGTGGCCGAGGGCGGGCTGATCCCCGCGACCGGACGCTACGAAGCGGGCAGCTTCGCCGGCTTCGCCAGCAAGATCGCACGGGGCGAGGCCTTGAGCGACTTCATCCTGAGAGACGGAGCCGACGCGGACGAGTTCGTCGACGCTGGCAAGGGATACGACATCGGCGTTGCCCTGATGAACCGCTTCGTCGACCTCGAGCCCGACGAGTCGGTCCTCTACCGCACGCTCACCTTCTTCGGCGCCATGCCGCCCGCGGACTTCTCCCCCGATATCCCGCCGCTCGCCGTGGCCGGCCGCTACACCACCGTCGAAGGCGAGGCGCTGGTGCTCGACGCCTCGCAGTCCTTCGACCCCGACGGCGCGCTTGCCGCCTATGGCTGGGATCTCGACGGCGACGGCGAGCACGATGACGCCTCGGGCGTCCAGGCGAGCCGGGTCTATGCGCAGGACGGCCGCTTCCCGATCGGCCTGCGGGTGACCGACGCCGCCGGCCAGACCTCCGACGACCAGGGGGAGGTCCTGGTGATCAACGCGGCGCCGGTTGTTGCCGCCGTGCCCGACTTCACCGCGGGCGAGGCGGTCGCGGGGGTCCTGGCGAGCTTCAGCGATCCGGGCACGCTCGACGTACACACGGCGACGGTCGACTGGGGCGAGGGGGCCGGCCCGGAGCCGGCGGCCGTGAGCGCGGCCGGCGGCAGCGGCACGGTGGCGGGCGTGTACGTCTACGCCGTGCCGGGAGAGTACGGCGTGACGGTGTGCGTCAACGACGACGCGGGAGCCACGGGGTGCGACTCGCTGCTCGTCGTCGTCGAGATCGGCGACCCCGAGCTGGCGGCGGCCAAGACCGACCGCCTGGCCGACGACCGCGACGGCGACGGCTTGGCGTCCCCGGGCGACCTCGTCGAGTACGAAATCGTCGTCACCAACTCCGGCACCGCCGAGGCCACCGGGATCGTCGTGCGCGACAACCCGCCGCTCCACACCGCGATTGTGACGGGCTCGGTGACGACCAGCGCCGGCGTCGTCCTCGGCGAGGATCCGCCGGAGGTCGCGGTCGACGTGCTCGCAGAGGGCGGCTCGGTCACGATCACCTTCCAGGTCGAGATCGCGAGCCCGATCGCTCCTGGCGTCGCCGAGATCGTCAACCAGGCCACGGTGCTCTCGAGCGAGCTGCCGGCCGTCCTCTCCGACGATCCCGACGTCGGCGGCGACGCCGATCCGACGGTGACCATGGTCACCGCGGCGCCGCGCCTCCTGGCCGAAAAGACCGACGCGCTGGCCGCCGACCACGACGGCGACGGCGTGGCCTCGCCGGGCGACGCCATCGCCTACGCCGTCACCCTGAGGAACCTCGGCAATACCGCCGCCACCGGCGCCCAATTCGTGGACCTGGTTCCCGAGCACACGACGCTGGTGGCCGGCTCGATCACCACGACGGCCGGCGCGGTGGAGTCGGTGGATCCACTCGAGGTCAGCGTGGGCGAGCTGCCCGTGGGCGGCGAAGTGGTCATCGCCTTCCAGGTGCTGGTCGACGACCCGGTCCCGGCCGGCGTCACCGAGATCGCCAACCAGGGCGCGGTGGCGGCAGACGGCCTCGCGGACGTGCTGACCGACGACCCCGACGCCGGCGGCGACGCCGATCCCACGGTGACGGCGATCACCGCCGCGCCGGTGCTGGTCGTGGAGAAGAGCGACCTCCTGTTCAGCGACGCGGGCGGCGATGGCGAAGCCTCGCCGGGCGACGAGCTGCTCTACACGATCACCGTCGAGAACACGGGCAACACCGGCGCCACGGCCGTGCGCCTGGCCGACTCCGTCCCGGCGAACGCCGCTCTCGTGCCGGGCACTGTCCAGACCTCGCAGGGGACGGTGGCGAGCGAGGATCCGGTCGACGTCGACCTCGGC
>DASWIG010000391.1:0-2455 GCA_036397835.1 Thermoanaerobaculia bacterium | reverse complement strand
ACGTCTTTGAACCAGGCGACCTCGTCGTTGTCGGCGTCGCGCAGGTAGTCGATCCACACGGACGTGTCGACCAGGATCATCGTGCGCCTAGGCCTCGGTTCTCAGCCGCTTGTAGTCGTAATCGCGCCGGATGCCGACCGTGCCGCGGAGCTCGCGGACGTCTCGCCGGCGGCGCCGCTCGACGAATTCCCTGAGCGCCAGGTGGACCACGTCCTTCTTGGTCTTGACGTCGGCGTAGCGGAGAGCCTCGCGGAGGAGCTCGTCGTCGAGATCGATATTCGTGCGCACCTTCGTACACCTCTCGATGTGTATCGTACGGCACGCCGTCTCAGGAGTCAAGGGGCATCGCCCGCCGAGAGTGGTCTTTCACCCCGGAGCGGTCGGCCGGATCACGCTGACGGAAGCGAAGGCTCGAGGGTCGTGGCCTCAACGGCTTCAGTACAGCCGTCTTCTTGGCCTTCGCCGTCTTCTTGGCCATCGCTGCTCCCGGCCCTTTGGGCCCCCGGCACTTGGCGGATCTTCTCGCTCGTGGTCAGGCCAAAAAGCTGGCGCAGCCGCGCTCGTCGGGACGCTTGGCGAGGTAAGTCCACGCCGTCGTCCTTGTAGAGCGACGCGAGGGGCATGTCGCGCTCGCCCTCGGGACCGACGAGGACGGCGCGAGCGCCGAGGGCCGACGGGCAGCGGCGTCGGTTCCACTGACGAGAAAGATAGGAGCTGGCGCTCTGGCGCTTGACGCTCGACGTTAGTGTATGTACTCTATATGCATGAGGATCGTTTGGGATCCCTCCAAGGCGGGTGTCAACCTCGAGAAGCACGGAATCCGGTTCTCAGACGCTGAGCTGGCTATTCGATCCCCAGGCCATCACGATGGAGGATCTCACAGCAACAGGCGAGCAGCGCCAAGTCTCTCTCGGCTCGGATGCCCTCGATCGCGTTTTGGTGGTCGTCTACACCTATCGCGGCCAGGACATTCGGCTGATTTCGGCTCGCCGCGCATCGGCACGGGAAAGGCGGCAATATGAAGAAGGAGTATGACTTCAGCCAGGGAACCCGTGGCTCCGTCATCCGGTCCAAGGGCAAGACGCGGATCACGATCTACCTGGACGACCACACACTGGAAGCCTTCCGTGAGCGGGCCGACCGAGCGGGAATCGGCTATCAGACCATGATCAATCAGGCGCTGCGCGAGTACGTCGAAAGGTCGGCGGCGCAGCTTGACGAAGCCACGCTTCGCCGGGTCCTGAGAGAAGAGCTCAGAGCAACGGGATGATCTGCGCTCGCCGCCGCGGCGTCCAGACCACGCCGAGCCGCGTCCTGAGCTCCAGGAACGCCGCCGTTCGCGGGGCGGCCACCCGGTGGTGCGATCGAGGTCCCTAGACGGCGATCAGCTCGTAGGTGTGGGGCTCTGGGACGCAGTCGCCGTCTTCCCGCGCGGTGTCGAGCCACAGCTCGATGGCGTCACGGATGTTGTTGACCGCTTCTTCCCGGGTGCCCCCGTGCGCCGCGCAGCCGGGGAGATCCAGAGCGCGAGCAACGTAGATCCGGTCTACTTCGTCCCAGGTGAGGATCACTTGATAGTCGGTCATCTAGATCTCTCTGTCGAGTCCGTACCGGTTGATGATATCGCGGATATCGCGAACCTGGTAGCGTTTGGCGTGGCGACCCTGCCTCTGGAGATTGAGGCGCTCTGGGATATCGACTCGCTTGAAGATGTGGTGGCTGCCGCGGATCCGTTCGCTGAATCCGAGACGGAGGAGGAGCTGACGGAGGTCGGCGAACGGGATGCCGGCGTCCGCTTCGGCGGAGACGATCTTGATCAGTAGCTTGGCATGCTTTCCCATGGCGCTCATCTACGGGCGGAGCGGTGGCTGCTGCTAGCGCTAGAGAAGCCGGTGCGCCCTGCTCCGACCGCCGCGTCCACTGCCTCCACGAGAACGCTGGGCATCCAAACCGCTGTCTGGCTCTTGCTCGGCGACATTTCATGCTCTTTTGCAATGGCGTCCGGCTCAATGAAGTCGCCACTGCGCCTGGAAGTCGGTGTTGTCCATCGGCGTGGCCGCCTGACGCGCCAACCGCGCGGCATCGACGATCGCGTCGTCGTCAAGGCTCTTACCGACCAGCGCCTGAGCAGCCTCTTCGGCCGCAACCGGACGCGAGCCCACCGCCCCGAGGACGATGCGCCCGCTCGACGGGCCCCGAATGGGGCCACAGCGCGACCGCCACCGACAGCACCGAGAAGTCGATCGACCCGCGACGCCGCAGCTTCCAGAACGCGCTCCGGCAGTGTCCGGCGTCCGCCGCCGACGGCACCAGCAGGGCCGTCACCAGCTCGTCCGGACGCTTGGCGAGATAGTCGATCCCGTCGTCCTCGGGTCTGGTGCTTGGGGATCTCGACGCCGAAGAGCGCCTCGACGAGGGCGCTGTAGCCGTGGAAGAAGACCTCCATGTCCTCGCT
>DASWIG010000390.1:0-20277 GCA_036397835.1 Thermoanaerobaculia bacterium | reverse complement strand
GCTCGTCCCTGCTGAATCCCGCTCGTCCCGCGATCCTTGCCGCCGGCTCGCCGTATATCGATGCTGGAGCCGATCGGAGGAGAGACATGAAAGAGAACGCCGACCGCCTTTCGCCCTTCGTCTACGCCTTTGCGCTCGTCCACTTCCTGCTGCACGTCCTCACCCAGGGCAACTACGGCATCTTCCGCGACGAGCTCTACTACCTGGCCTGCGCCGACCACCTGGCCTGGGGCTACGTGGACCAGCCGCCGCTGTCGATCGCGGCGCTGGCGGCTCTCACCGCCGTCGCCGGCGAGTCGCTGGCGGCGATCCGGCTGCTGCCGTCGCTGGCCGGGGCCGCGCTCGTCGTCCTCACGGCCCTCATGGCGCGCGAGCTCGGCGGTCGACGCTGGGCCCAGGTGCTGGCGGCGCTCGCCGTCGCCGTGACGCCCGAGTACCTGGGGCTCACCGGCATCTACTCGATGAACGCCATCGACCTCGTCTTCTGGGCGCTCGCGGCGCTGGTCCTGATCCGCCTGGTCAAGACCGACGAGCCGCGGCTGTGGCTGGCCTTCGGCGCCGTCGCCGGGCTCGGGCTGCTCAACAAGGTCAGCATCCTCTTCCTCGGCTTCGGAGTGGCCGTGGCGCTGGTGCTGACGCCGCTGCGCCGCCACCTGAGGACGCCTTACCCGTGGCTTGGCGGGCTGCTGGCGTTGGCGCTCTTTTCGCCGCACCTGGTCTGGCAGGTCCGAAACGACTGGCCCACCCTGGAGTTCATGGAGAACGCCAGCCGCTACAAGATCGCGGACCTGAGCCCGCTCGAGTTCTTCGTCGCCCAGGTCATGAACATGCACCCGCTCAACTTCCCGATCTGGCTCGGCGGCCTGGCCTGGCTGCTGGTCGGGCGCGAGGGGCGGCGGTTCCGGGCGCCGGCGATCGTGTTCCTGGCGGTCTTCACGGTCCTGGCGGTCCAGAACAGCAAGCCCTACTACCTCGCCGCGGCCTTTCCGCCGCTCTTCGCCGGCGGCGCGCTGGCGATCGAGCGGCTCACCGAGCGCCGCGCCTGGGCGCGGCCGGTGGCCGCCGGCGTCCTCGCGTTCGGCTGGGCGCTCGCCCCTTTCGCGGTGCCGGTGCTGACGCCGAAAGGCTTCGTCGCCTACCAGAGGGCGCTCGGCGTCGAGCCTCGGAACGCCGAGAACAGCGCGCTCGGGCCGCTGCCGCAGCACTTCGCCGACCGCTTCGGCTGGCCGGAGCTGGCCGACGTCGTCGCCGAGGTCTACGCGTCGCTGCCCGAGGCCGAGCGCCGCGACGCCATGATCGTCACCTCCAACTACGGCCAGGCCGGGGCCCTGCGTTACTTCGGGCGCGGCCTGCCGCCGGCCGTCAGCCAGCACAACAGCTTCTACCTCTGGGGCCCCGGCCCGGGCAGCGGCGAGGTGGTGATCCTGATCGGCGAGGACCCCGACGACGAAGGACTGCTCGCGACGTTCGAGAGCGTGACCTTCGTGCGCTACGCGGAGACCTCGCCCTGGGCCATGCCCTACGAGCGCCGCGCTCCGATCAGCATCTGCCGCGGCCTCAAGGTGCCGCTCGAAGAGGCCTGGCGCCGCGGCAAGCACTACATCTGACGGAACCCTCACCCCCAACCCCTCTCCCAGAGATCGAGCGGCTCGGCAAGCGCCGCGCGTGGGCGCGGCCGGCGGTCGCCGGCGTCCTCGTCCTGGGCGGGCTGGCGGCGGGGCAAGCACCTCATCTGATCAGCCGTCGCTCGTAGTCCTGGACGAAAGCCCGCGCGGCGGCAAGTTGCCGATCAAGGTTCGCATCCGCGGCGACGCGCGCCGCGAGCAGCGCGGCCTCGCGACCGCCGTGGAGGTCCGGATTGTCTTGCGACGCTCGCGCGTAGCCGAGCAGAGCTCGCGCTTCCTCTTCCGGACGGCCGGCGACACGAGCTTCGATCGCAGCGACGAAAGCTGTCGTGGCCTCGGCCATATCCATCGTCTTCAACAGCTTCGTCGCCCTGCCGGCTTCCGTCAGCGCGTCCGGGAAGAGACCTTTCAAGTAGTAGATCACCGCCATATTGTGGTGGCAAAACCCCTCGAGCCGGAGGTGCTCCACGTCAGTGGCGATCCCGAGCGCGGCGCGCATCGAATCGAGCGCCTCGTCGAGCCGGCCCACCTGGATGTGGGCCAGGCCTATCATGTGCGTGACGTATCCTGACTGCTCGAGAAAGAGTTCGTCATCGCCCCAGAGCTCGAGGGTTTTCGTGCCGTGCTCAAGGGTCGCTGGGCCGAGACCGGCGACGAGATCAGCCAGGGCGAGGACGTTGTGGGCATAGCCCGCCTGGTCGGGAAGCCGGTGGCGGTCGGCCAACTCCAGGAGCTCTTCGGCCAGACGGCGAGCTTGGCGAAGATCTCCGGCTCCGGTCTCCGACATCGCCAATTCGAAAAGCCCGAGGCAGATGAATCGCGTGGCTCCAAGCGCGCGATTGACCTCGACGCTTCGTCGCAGCGGCTCCAGGGCCTCGGCGGGGCGTCCCATGTAGCGGAAAGCGATTCCGATCCGACGGCTGGCGTGGCCCTCGGCCTCGCGGTCTGCGAGCTCGACGGCGAGCCCGAGCGCGCGCCGGCCGGCCGCCACGGCTTCGCTCAGCGGGCCGATGACGGTGGCGTTGCTCGACACGCAGAGCTCGTACCTCATCCGAGCTTCGCGGGCGGATAGCCGTCCTCGCAACTGCTCGAGGATCTTGCGCGTGCGGCTGGCGAAACCTCGCCAGGTCATGGCGTTGCCGATCCCTCCCAGCAGCAGGGCCGCCGCGTCGTGCTCCTCCGCGGCGATCAGATGCTCGAGCTCCCAGAGCTGCGGCTCGATCTCCTCGATCGCGCTCCAATGCCAACCCTCGGCGATCCGTTGCGAGCGATAGAGCTCGGCGGCCCGCCGGTGCAGGCAACGACGCGAGTAGTCCCCCGTGGCCGGCAACTGGGCGTTGATGAAGTCGCGATCGATCGGATGGAGGGCGGCGGTCTTGGTCTGGCGATCGACCTTGACGATATGCGAATGTGCCAGACGGCGGAGGATCTGCGGCACCTGCAAACCGGGCACGAACGGCGCAAGGAGGAAATCGACCGCGACCGCAGCCACCGGTCGGTTGTAGATCGTCAACGCCTCGAGCACCCGCCGCGACTCCTCGCTGAGATGGCGATAGTTCTCTTTCGCCAGCTCGAGGACAATGTCGCGGGCGCCGCGGAAGTCCTCGATGACCTCCTCGAGCGCGAGGAACGGATCGTTGGCGAGGCGCCCGTAGACGAGCTCGAGCGCGCGGGGAACCCCGTGCGTGACGCCGACAAGCTCGGCCAGGCGCTGCGCGGAAGCCTCTTTCAGGCCCACGAACCCGTCTTCGTCGAGCTCCCGGACCAGCTCGATCGCCTCCGCGGCCGGCAGTCCGTCTTCCAACGTCACTCGGTGATGATGTCGCAGCGCCTGGGCGTCGAGCCGCAGCGGCACCCGCGAGGTCAGGAGCAGGCGGGCTCCATGCGGTTGCTTCATCGCCAGCTCGAAGAACCGGGCCAGCTCTGGGTCCTCGATCCGTCCGGCGTCGTCGAGCAGATCCTCGACGTTGTCGAGAAGCACCACGTAACACCCGTCCTCCGTAGCTTGGAGGAGGCGCAGGATCTTCTCATCGGGCGTGAGGCCGGGGTGGGCCCAGACTTTCATCAATCGGGACCGTGCCGGCTCTTCCAGCACCCGCAGGCAATCGAGATAAAGCCGCTCGAGGGTAATGCCGTCGGTGCGGGTGCTGAGGTAGACGAGACCGTCCAGCTCGGGCGCGGGAGCGTCGTATGGCCAGATCGTATGTTCGAGGTCGCGGAGCACCCGGCAGGCCACCGCGGTCTTTCCCATCCCGCCGCTTCCGAGAACCGTGATCATCCGCGTGTTGCCGTCGGCGAGCAGCCGGCCGATGGCCTGGCGGGCCTCGGCGCGGTCCTTGAAGTGATCCGTCACGTCCTGGGGCCGTTGCCCGGAGATCCGCAGCTTCCGTCGGGCTCGATCCTCCTGGGTCGCGACGGAATGCCGTCGGAGCTGCTCGAGGCCGTCGGAAATCCGGACCTGCTGTTCTTCCTCGCCACTCTCCCAACTGGCGATCGCGCTGCGCAGCGCCTCGATCTTCGCTTCCAGACGCTGCCCGGCCACGTCGTCGCGACGTGCTGCCTCGAGGGTGGCGAGCTGACGCTCGAGCTGTTCGAGATGATTGCTCGGAAGATCCTCCAGATCCTTGAATAGCCGTTCCCATGCGTGCTCGGCAGGCGACCGGAAATCGTGGACTTGGTGCACCGCCAACACTCGCGGCACGTCGCAATCCCGGGTCAGCAGAGGCACCACCATCAGGTTCTGGTTGAGGGCATAGGACCACTCGCTCTTCACCTGGCGCGAAGTGACCGCGGCCGGGGTGAGGACCACCAGCACAATGCTCGCCTGTTCCAGAGCCTGATCGATGGAGCTGTCCCAGTCGGTTCCCGATACGAGGTGCCGGCGGTCGAGCCACGGCGCGTACTCCGCGTCTTGGAGACGCTGGTAAAGCTCGTCGGCGAACTCCTCGCCGTCGGTGCGCGAATAGGAGATGAAGAGGCTGCGGGGATGGCGGCGACCTGCCATGTCGCCGTATTGTTATGCCGCTTGGGCCGAGGATCAAGAACACGGGGTCGACGGCGGCGTCATCAAGCGGTACCCGTGAAACGCGGCTCGGTCTCGAACGGAACGTCGAGACGGACCTCGAGGCCGCCTTCCTCCGCGTTGACGAGCTCGAGCGAGCAGTCGTCGCCGTAGAGCTGGTCGAGGCGGGCCTGGGTGTTGGCCAGGCCGACGCCCGGGCGCAGCGGACGGCCCGGCGTGAGGCCGGGGCCGTCGTCGGCCACGGTCAGGGCGAGGCGGCCGTCGCGGCGGCGCGCCGAGATGTGGAGCCGGCCGGCCGCCGAGCGCATGGCGATGCCGTGGCGGATGGCGTTCTCCACCAGCGGCTGGAGGATCAGCCGCGGCACCTGGGCGCCGAGGCACGCCGGGGAGACGTCGATCTCCACCTGCAGCCGGTCGTGGAAACGGATCTGCTCGATGGCCAGGTAGCGGTGCAGGAAGTCGAGCTCGGCGTCGAGCCGCACCTGGTGCCGCTCGTCCTTCTCCAGGGAAAGGCGCAGCAGGTCCGAGAGCTGGGAGATCATGCGGTCGGCGGCGTCGACGTCGCGGTGCATCAGGGCCGACACGGCGTTGAGGGCGTTGAAGAGGAAGTGGGGCTGGAGCTGCATCTTCAGCATCCGCAGGTTGGCCTGGGCGAGCTGCCCCTCGAGACGCGAGGCCGCCAGCTCGTGCCGGCGCAAACCCTCGCGGTGGGTGAGGCCCCAGATCACCGCCACGACCGCGAGGTAGACGGACACGTAGTACCAGACGCCGGCGTCGTTCGTCTGCCGGAGGACGGCCGGCCCCGCCAGGAGGACGGCCGCGAGCGTCCACACCGCCACGTAGAGGAGGAAGCGCCAGCGCCAGCGCCGGCGCGGCGGGCCGGGCCGCGCCCGCGGCCGGTCCGCGACGGCGGGAGAGAGCCGGACGATCTGGGGCTTCAAGGTCCGCTCAGCTTCTGGACGATCTGGTTGACCTCGACCTCGGCCTTCCGGATCTTGCCGCGGCACAGCTCGAGCAGCTCGGTGGCCCGCTGCAGCTCGTCGGCGAGACGGTCGATGTCGGTGGCGTCGCTGTCGACGCGCTGCAGGATGGCCTCGAGCTCCGCGATGGCCTCGGCGAAGCTCGGCGGCTCCGGGTCTGCCTGGCTCATGTCTCCTCCACGCGGCTGCGCAGCGAGCCGGCGGCCAGCTCGCTGGTGATCAGGTCGCCGATCCGCAGGCTCCGCGGATCCCTGACGATAGCACCCTCGCCGTCGCGGGTGATGCTGAAGCCGCGCTCCAGGAGCCGCTGCGGCGCCAGGGCGTGGCACAGGCGCACCTGAGCCTCGAGTGCCGCCCCGGCTTGGCGCACGCGCGCCGCGGCGGCCGCCGCCAGCCGCTCCACGAGCGCCTCGGCCTCGCGGGCGCGGTGCCCCAGGGAGCGCGGCGCCACCGCGGCCAGCCGCGCGCCGAGCTCCTGCCGGCGGCGCTCGCCTTCCTGGAGCCGGCGCCGCGCCAGGCGCTCGAGCGAGAGCGCCGTCTGCTCGACGGCGCCATGGCAGGCGCGCAGGCGCAGGCGCGCCACCTGGGCCACGCGCTCGAAACGCCGCAGCGTCTCGTTCGCCCGCCGCAGCCGGTCGCGGGCGCGGGCGGCCAGGGCTTGCTCGACGGCGGCGAGGGCGAGGTCGGCCGCGCGCACCCGCTCGATCAGCAGCTCCGCCACCTTGGTGGGAGTCTTGGCCGCGGTATGGCCCACGGCGTCGGCGATCGAGCGGTCGATCTCGTGCCCGAGGCCGGTCAGCACCGGCCAGCGCGAGCGCGCCACCGCCTCGGCGACCCGGCGGCTGTCAAAGACGGCGAGGTCGGCGCGCGAGCCGCCGCCGCGCACCAGGGCCACGGCGTCGAGCTGCCAGCGGCCGAGCAGGCCGAGGGCCGCGGCCACCTCGAGCTCCGCCCCCGCGCCCTGCATGGCGGCGTGGACGAAGAAGACCCGGAAGCCGTAGCCGCTCTCGGCAAGGGAGGCGAGGAAGTCGTGGTAGGCGGCGCTGCCCTCGGAGGTGACGAGCCCGATCCGCAGCGGCACCGCCGGCAACGCCAGCAGCCGGTTGCGCGCGAGGAGGCCGGCGGCGGCGAGGGCGGCCAGGGTCTCGCGGCGGCGGCGCTCCAAGAGCCCGAGGGTGAAGAGGGGGTCGACCTCCTCGACCACGAGCTGCAAGCGTCCGCCCGTGGGATAGAAGTCCACGCGGGCGCGGCAGCGCATGGTCAGGCCGTCGCGGATCTCCTGGCCGTGGGCGCCGAGCCAGCGGCGGATGCGCAGGAAGGCGCTGCGCCAGACCACGGCGTCGAGCTTGCCGACGATCTCGTCGCCGTCGCCCTTCTCGACCAGCTCGAAGTAGAAGTGGCCGCGGTTGCTCTGACGGCCGCGCGCCACCTCGCCCGCCACCCACACCGAGCCGTAGGCCTCGCCGAGGAAATCGCGGATCTCCTCGGCGAGCGCCGCGACGCCGTAGGTGTCCGGAGCGAGCCCGGCCTCGCCAGCGCCCTCAGTGACAGCGCCCTCAGTGATAGCCGACGAGCTCCTCGGAGGAGGCGAGGGGGAGCGTGGACGCCCATTCCCGGGCGTGGGCGTCTCCGGGGAGGTAACGCTCGACGTAGTCGCGGGCCTCGTCGCGGTTGAAGACCAGCCGCCAGAGGAACGTATGCCCCGCCGGCGCGGTGAAGTACGTGTACTTCTTGGCGCCTTCGCTGAGGTCGACCTTGGCCGAGCCGTTGACGCCGACGCAGATCAGGCCGATGGCCCGGTGGGCGAGGGCGAGGGCCTTCAAGGCGTCCTCGTAGTCGTTGAGCTCCTCGCGCGAGAGCGGCGTGTGGTAGAGCGAGATCCGGACGCCCTCTTCCTCGGCCAGGCAGTTGAACGGCACGTCGTGCTGATCCATGGCGTCCTTGGTGTCGGCGGTGGTGATGAAGACGTCGTCCGTGCCCTGGACCTTGTAAGCGATGGCATAGGTCTCGTCTTCGAAGCTCGGGAAGGCTTCGGCGAGCAGGCTCTCGTCTTCCACGGTGAAGTAGTAAAGTCGGTTGTCCAGACGGCGCTTCATGTATCGGTGAACCTCCCTGGGTTGGGCCGGGCGACGGACCGGGGCGATCCGGAGAGCTTCCGCGGTGGGTGCCTCGGCCCCGTCGGAGGGCCTGGCCGACCGATTCTAGCAGCTCCGGAGGCGGTCGGGAAGCCGACCGGCCGTAATGGAGAACGTAAGGTACCGAGAATATCTTCCAATCCGCGCTTCCTCGTCCGATGAGCTCCGCGTCGATCGCAGCCGGTGAACCCCTGATGAGCTCGGAATCCGCGCGTCCGTTGCCCTCCCTGCAGCTCCCCGCGGCCCTGCTGCGCTTCTGGCCGGCCGCCGGCGGCGACGCCAGGGCGCGCGAGACGGCGGCCCGTCTCGCCGCGCGGACCGGCGTGGTGCAGCTCGACGAGCGCCTGTTCGCCATCCCCCCGGAGCCCGAGCGCGAGAACGTCTTCGACGACGCGATCGCCTTCGGCCAGGCCATCCTCGGCCAGCTCCGCAAGAGCGGCGCCGGCGACGAGATCGCCGGCTTCCTGGTCTTTCCGGGCGAGGTCCGCCAGCAGCGCGCCGCGACCACCGTCGTCGCCGAGGAGCTCCTCGCCGACCTCGACAAGAGAGCGCCGCGGTTCAAGTCGCAGGGCCTCTACTTCACCGGCTACGCCGCCACCTGGCTGCGCGGCCGCTACCAGTTCGACAGCGCCGGTCCGTATGACGGCGACTCGGGGCGCCGGGTGCCTCTTCACCGCCTGGTGGGCGAGACGGCGCAGCTCGGCCCCTGGCACAACCCCGAGATCCTCGGCCGCCAGGTGAAAATCGCGCGGCCGCGCCTGCGTGAGGCCCTGGCCGCCGCCAGCGCCGGCGCGCTGCGGATCACCGGCCCGCTCGGCTGCGGCAAGAGCCACGCGGTGTGGCACTACCTGCTGGCCCAGGACGGCCCCAAGCTGTGGTTCCGGGTGGGGCGTTCGCTGCTCGGCGCCGCTTCGCTGGCCCGCCGGCTGGTCGGCGAGCTCAGCCGGCTGGCGCCCGAGAGCCTGCCGCCCGGCGGCGAGGAGCTGCGCCAGCCCGAAGCGCTCGCTCCGGTGCGCGCGGCCGAGCTCCTGTCGGCCTGGCTCGACGTCGCCTGCCAGCAGCTCGGGGCCACCCTGTGGATCGCCTGCGACCTGATCCAGAGCGCGGTCGAAGCCGACCTCGACCTGGTGGCGAACCTTCTCGCCCGGAGCGGCTCGGCGTTCCGGCTGCTGCTCATCGGGCGCAGCGGCGGC
The DNA here is from genome assembly GCA_036397835.1 of Thermoanaerobaculia bacterium. Lineage (GTDB taxonomy): Bacteria > Acidobacteriota > Thermoanaerobaculia > Multivoradales > J023 > DASWIG01. The sequence continues at coordinate 11,322 of DASWIG010000390.1, read as the reverse complement.
CGGGTGATCTCCCAGCTCGACGACCTGCCGACGGTGCGGATCCCGCCCATGGACGAGGGCGAGCTCACGGAGCTGGGCCGGCAGATCTTCGCCGGCCTGTCGATGGACGACCGGGTCGAGAGCCGTCTGCTCGAGGCGGCGGCCGGCTACCCCTTCGCCCTCGAGGAGGGACTGACCGACCTGGTGCACCGCAACCACATCCGGCGGGTCTACGGCAGCTTCTTCTACGGCGGCGGCGGCGACGTGAAGTACCAGCCGTCGCGCCGCCTGGTGCGCTACGTGGCGGCCGAGGTGCGGCGCCTGGGCGAGGCGCTGCCGCTGCAGATCCTGGCGGCGTCGGGGCAGGCGGCGCCGGCCGCCTACCTGGAGCTGGCGGCCCGGTCGTTCGGTCTCGAGCTGGCGCCGGCCTGGGAGAACGCCTTCGTGGCCGCCGGCTGGCTGCGCGAGGCGCCGTCGGCCTGGGGGCCGGGGCTCGCCTTCACCTGCCCCGCCTACGGCCAGGCCCTGCTGGAGACCGTGGACGAGGGCTCGGTGGAGGCCTTGCGCCAGGTCCTCGGACAGGCCATGGTGGCCGGCACCTCGCCGGCCGAGATCACCTGGCAGACCTACCAGCTCATGGCGGGCAGCGCCGACGCCCTGCCCTCGCTGCTCACGCTCAGCCGCAAGGCCGACAGCCCGGCGGCGCGGCAGGAGATCTTCGAGGCGCTCGAGAAAGAGCACCGGCTCCACCGCTCGCGCCGCGGCGACCCGGCGACCGAGCTCGAGCTGTTGTGGAAGCTGCTGCCCCTCGGCCACCGGCTGGGCAAGCTCGGCGAGCTCGAAGCGGAGCTGGCGCGCGCCCTCGAGCTCACCGAGGGGGAGCCCACGCGGTTCACCGCCCTGGCCCTGGTGAAGGCCGAGCACGACCAGGACCAGGGACGGGTCGGCGCCGCCCTCAAGAGCGTCAAGGCGGCCCTGATGGCCTCGGAAGGAAGCCCGGCCGAGCGCCGGGCCCTGATCGTGATCCAGCTCGGCAAGCTGCTCCTGCGCCAGGAGCGGATGGCCGAGGCCCGCATGCTCTTTGCCGACCTGATCGGATTGGTCGACCGCCGGGGGCCGACCGTGCTCGGCGCGACCTGCCATTTCCACCTCGGCGAGATCGCGCTCTTCGAGCGCGACTTGGGCCGCGCCGAGGAGCACCACGGCCGCGCCCTCGCGCTGCGGCGCGAGCAGGGGCAGCCGCGGCCCTTGAGCGCCTCGCTCTGCGCCGGCGGCGCCGTGGCCATGGCGCGCGGCGACTACCCGGGGGCGCTCGAGCTCTACCGCGAAGCCCAGGACGTGCTCGGCGACCAACTGGAAAGCGAGCTCGCGGAGGCGCTCCTGGGCATCGGCCGCGCCCTCGGCCACCTCGGCGACCCGGCGGCGGCGAGCCGTTACCTGCGGCGGGCCCTGGCCCTGCGCCTGGGCCGCGGCGACCGCGTCGCCGAGCAGGCCGCCCGCCTCCAGGTCGCGGCCAACATGCTCGACCACGGGCAGGCCGACCAGGCCTTGAAGGAGGCGCGGCACGTCCACTTCAACCTCCTCCTGCTGCCGCGCTCGTCCCTCCTGGGCGACGCCGAGCTGCTCCTGGGGCGGGTGCTGGTGCAGACCAAGCAGCTCGACGAGGCCGCGGCGCGCTTTCGCGACGCCATGCGCTCCCACCTCGACCACGACCAGCTCGCGTCGGCGGCCCTCGACTGCTCCTGGCTGCTCAAGCTGGCGGTCCGGCGGGAGGACAAGGACGCCATCTTGAGGCGCGGCGCCGAGCTCGACGCGCTCTTCGACGGCGTGCGCTACCCCGTCCACGGCGAGGTGATCCTCTACCGTCTGTTCCGCGCTTTCATCTGGCTCGTCGAGCACGGCACCCAGGCCCGCGACCCGATCGCCTACCTGCGGCGGGCGCACCGGGAGCTGATGCGCAAGCTCGCCTTCCTTCCGCCCAAGATGCGCCACCAATTCCTCTTCAACGTCCGCGACCACGAAGAGCTGCTCAACGTGGCGGTCGAGCACGACTTGTCCCTGCCGTCGTTCTCTTCGCCCGCCGCCATCGTCCCGATCGAGTAGGATCCCCATACCCATTCACGCGAGGACGCTTCCATGCACGTCATCTTCGTCGAGCCCGCCTTCCCCTACAACCAGGCGAAATTCGTGCGCGCCCTGCGCGAGGTCGGAGCGCGCGTCACCGGCATCGGCGAAGCGCCCCGCGAAGCGTTGCCGGGCGAGCTGCGCCACTGGCTCTACGGCTACGAGCAGGTGGCGAGCGTGGTCCACGAGCCCTCGCTGCTCGAAGCGGCGCGGCGAGTGCAGGGGCGCGAGTGGGTCGACCGGCTCGAGGCCACCGTGGAGGCCCACATCATGGCGGCGGCGCGGGTGCGCGAGGCCTGCGGCATTCCCGGCACCAGCGAGCGCACGGCCTTCCTGTGCCGCGACAAGCCGGCGATGAAGGAGGCGCTGCGCCAGGCCGGGATCCCCACCGCCCGGTCGCTCGGCTCGAGCTCCGCCGAGGAGATCCGCGCCTTCGGCCGCGACGTCGGCTACCCCCTGATCATCAAGCCGCGCGACGCCGCCGGCGCTGCCGGCACCTGGCGCGTCGACGACGAGAGCGGGCTCGCGCAGGCCCTTGCCGAGTCGCACGTCGACCACGGCGCCTCGGTGGCGGTCGAGGAGTTCGTCGAGGGCCACGAGGGTTTCTTCGACACTCTCTCGATCGACGGCGAGATCGTCCACCACTTCATCACCCACTACTACCCGAACGTGCTCGAGGCGATGCGCACGCGTTGGATCTCGCCGCAGCTCGTCACCACCAACCGGCTCGGCGCCGAGAGCTACGACGAGGTGCGCGAGCTCGGCAAGAAGGTGATCCGCGTGCTGGGCATCGGCACCTCGGCGACCCACATGGAGTGGTTCTTCGGCCCCAAGGGCCTCAAGTTCTCGGAGATCGGCTGCCGGCCGCCGGGGGTGGGGGCCTGGGACCTCTACTGCGCCGCCCACGAGATGGACGTCTACAAGGAGTGGGCGATGACGGTCGTCCACGGCCGGACGTCGCAGCGCGCGAGCTGCCGCTTCGCCGCCGGCATCATCAACCTGCGCCCCGACCGCGACGGGCGCATCGCCGGCTACGAGGGCCTCGAGCTCCTGGGCGAGCTCGGCGGCCTGGTGATCGACAGCCACCTGCCGCCGGCCGGCCACCCCACCCAGCCGGTGGCGGCGGGCTACATGGCCAACGCCTGGATCCGCGTCAAGCACCCCGACTACGACGAGCTGCGCCGTATCCTCGACCGGATCGGCGAGACTGTGAAGGTCCGGGCGAAATAATCGGGCCGGGGGTATTCCCTCCGGCCGAGAAGTGTGTTACCATCCGCCCGTTCCTGACCGTTGTCCATCCGGTTCCGTTCGTGGGCCCGGTGTCGCCTCCTTTCCTTGCCCGGAAAGGAACGGAGGATGGACACTACGGCATGCGATCTCTTTCGCCGCTGTCTCACGCGGCGACACCCCGACGACTGGCACGAGTTCATCGGCCGCTATCAGCAGCGCGTCCACGGACTGGCGCGGCAGGTGCTCGTGCGCCAGGGCGTGCGGCGGGCGGCGCAGGAAACCGACGAGTACGTCCAGGAGCTCTATCTGCGGCTCTGGAGCGTCGACGGCCTGTGCTTTCGCGGCCGCACGGAAGAGGACCTCTGGCAGTACTTCGCCAGGGCCGTCCACAACTTGGCCGTCGACCACCGGCGCCGCGCCAAGGCGGCGCGGCGCTGCCGCGAGCGCCTGCGCCTGCGCGGCCAGGAGGCCACGAGCGACGACGTCACCGTGTCGCCGGAACGACGCGCCATGGCGCGCCAGGACCTGCGCGGCGTGATCCGGCGGGTGCGGCGGGCCGCCAGGAACATCCGGGTCGAGCTCAAGCTGCGGGTGATCCGCCTGGCCTACCTCGACGGCTGCTCGAGCCCGGAGATCACCCTGCGCCTGCGCGGCCTGCTCACGCCGGCGCAGGTCGACGCGACGCTCTGCCGCCTGCGGCGGCGGCTGTCCGAGGACGGCCTGGCGCTCGGCCGCCGCTACGAGCGGGCGCCCGCGCCGGGTTGACGGGGTACCACGTTCAAGTGCTGGTATACTCCTCGGATGGCTGTCCCCCTGCCCAAGGAACCGGAACGCGACGAGGAAACCCCGGAGGAGTGCGTCTTTCGGCCTGTCCGCGGGCCGGACGGCCGCTGGTCGATCGAGCAGCTCCCCCTGACGCTCGACGCCCTCCTCCATCCCCGGAAAGACGACCACGTGCCCCAGAGCGACCCCCACACGCGGATCCTCAATCCTCTTGTCGACGTCCTGCGGCGTTACCTGGAACGTCAACGTCAACCCGATCTGGCGGTCTTCACGGATCTGCTGATCATCTGGGGCGTCGTGGGCCTGCGCAACGTGTCGCCCGACGTCAGCGTGGTGGAGGGTCTCGCCGACCGTAGGGCGGTCGATCGCAGCCTCGATCTCGGTGAACAGGAAGGGGCGCGGGTGCGTCTGGTCGTCGAGGTCGTCTCGCCGAGCTCGAAGCTGCAGCGGGCGAAGGACGAAGAGCACAATCCCGAGGTCTTCCGCAGGGCCGGCGTCGAGGACCTGGTGCTCGTCTATCCGCCGCGCCCGGACGGGACGGAGCCCCTGCGGTTGAAGCATCTGAGCCTCGACCCCGGAGGACGCTACCGCGAAGCGCGGCCGGATCGGCGAGGTCGGTTCCTGCTGCGCTCGGTGGGCTTGCGGATCAGCGCGGACGGGGACCGGTTGGCGTTGGAGGACGCCGTCACCGGCGACCGCCTCCTGAGCTCGGAGGAGGCAGAAGCAGCGGCCTGTCGCGCCGAGATCCGTGCCGCGAGTGAGGCGGCCGCACGCCGTGAGGCTGAAGCGGAGCTGGCCCGCTTGCGCGAAGAGGTCGCCCGCCTGAGGGCTCGCTGAGCACCCGAATCAGGCGGTCTCACCCCCATGAATGGGCACCGGTGAAGCTTCATGACGTCCCATGGGACGACGCCAGGATCGGGACGAGACGATCGACGACATCCTCCAGATAACCGGCAAGAAGGGTCCCGCGGCCCCGAGCGCGGAGGACGTCGAGGTCAGTCTCACGCCAACAGGCGTCCTCCCGATCTGAGCCTGGCTGAACGCCCAAGTCTCGCTCGAGGATCAGCTTGGCGTTGTTCTTCCCCCTCTTGCGCTTTGCCGTCAACCGTTCACCCGCGGAGCACGGATCGAAGCCGAGCTTTCGGCGGACTCTCTCCAGGGCGGCCTTCTCGTCGCGGTTGCGAGGCACGAAGCCGTTCAAGACCCAGCACTCCCGCTTCGTGGCTGGCGTCGCGAGGACGACGGCGAACGGCCATGGACGTTCATCGCGTGCACGCTTCAAGCTCGACACACGCTCGTCGACGTCGTCCGTGTCGCGGACGAGGACGACGGCTTCGGGGCGCTCGCCCAGGGAGTTGAAGAGGAACAGAGCCAGCCGTGCCGGGCGTTCGTCGAACGCGCCGTTGAAACGTGGGTGGGTCACGAGGCCCCGGCGCTTCGCCGAACGTTCGATCGCGTTCCACGCGAGGTAGTCGGTCCCTCCCTCGAAGCCTCGCCATTGGCAGAGACCTGGCAGGCTCTCGCTCTCGAGCCAGTCGATCCTCTCGACGGAGACGCGCTCGGCAAGACCACACGCGATGCGCTGATCGCTCTTCGCCTCGCTGACGACGCCGAAGACGAACGCCGCCTCACTTCTTGACATCGCGGATCCAGTCCTCGCCGGCCGTCGACCAGAACTCCCCGGGGGACATCACGTCCTTCCAGCGTTCGAACTCCGGATGGTCCGAGAGCTCACGGATGGTGGCGGAGCCGTCCTCGAGGAAGCCGGTGAGACGGACTTCCTCGGGCCTGAGCGCGTCGAGGAGATAGGGCGAGTGGCTGGTGGCGAGGATCTGGACGTTCATCTCCTCCGTCATGCGGCGCAGGCAGCCAACAAAGTCGCTGAGCGCGCGCGGATGAAGACCGCGTTCGAGATCGTCAATCAAGACCAGTACGTGGGCTTTGCGGTCTTTCCCAACGAGCTTTTTCCCTTTTCTCGTAGCGGCTTCAACGCTGGTGACGATACCGAGGACGAGGATCGTGCCGTCGCTGATGACGTTGGGCGACAGATCGGGTGCATCCTTCATGTCGAAAATCAGCTCATTGCCGGCCAAGGTCTCGGCGGCCCGCCGAACTTGAGCTCGCTTGAGCCGCACTCGCTCAAAGCTCGGAATGATCGACTTGACCTGAGTCTCGATCCATTCGAGGCGTTCATCGTCCTGCAGCTTCATGTCCGCCAGGACGGTCGCCAAACCGTAGCCATTGGCCCGGATGGCAAGCTCGTCGGGATCCAGGTACGATGGGCTCCTCAGCGACTCAGGTTCGAACTTCAACAGCTTGATGACGGGCAAGGTCTTCGGCAAGGCCACTCGTGACTCCTCGATGGGGGGTTCACCATTCTCTGAAAAGAAGAAACAAGAGGAGTCCCGGTTGAAAACGATGAAACGGTTCTCGCTGGTCGAAGTCTTCCTTCCATAGGAGCGGAAGAAGTCACACGTCACCCGCTCGAGGACCTCCCGGTCCGGTTGAGAATCATCCCTTCGGTAGATGTCAGCGTGGGCCTCGTCGAGTGCTGCTTTGACTCTGCGCAGCGCCTCCATCGCCATCGTCTTGCCCGACGCGTTCGGCCCCACCAGGACGGTCAGCGGCGAGAGGCTGAACTCCGCCTCGCGGAACGGACCGTACTCCCGGAGCCAGATCTTCCTGATCATGTCCGTGATTCTCCCTGATCCCTCCCTCCGGGGCAAGGCCCGAGGGAGTGCTACGCTGGGCGGCCATGGCGACGCCCGACCGCGTGATCCTCGTCGACGGCAGCGCCCTGCTCTACCGGGCCTTCCACGCCCTGCCTTCGCGGCTCAGCACCGCCTCGGGCCTGCTCACCAACGCCGTCTACGGCTTCGCCACGACGTTCAAGAAGCTGCTCTCCGGCCGCCGCCCGCGCCGCGGAGCCGTCGTCTTCGACCCTCCCGGTCCGACCTTCCGAGACGAGCGCTACCCGGCCTACAAGGCCGACCGGCCGCCGATGCCCGGCGAGCTCGCGGCGCAGATCCCGGCGGTCGAACGGCTGGTCGCGGCCCACAACTTCCCGCTGCTGCGCGTCGCCGGCTACGAGGCCGACGACGTGATCGGCACCCTCACGCGCCAGGCCGTCGAGGCCGGCATGGAGGTCTACATCGTCTCGGGCGACAAGGACTTCGCGCAGCTCGTCGGCGACGACGTGCGGGTGATCGACACCCTGCGCGACGTGGTCTACGACCGCGAGCTGGTGCGCAAGAAGTGGGGCGTCGCCCCCGAGCAGTTCGTCGACTTCCTGGCGCTGACCGGCGACAGGGTCGACGGCATTCCCGGCGTGCCCGGCATCGGCGCCAAGGGCGCGGCCCGCCTGCTCGCGGGCTTCGGCTCGCTCGACGGCGTCCTGGCGCGTCTCGACGAGCTGCCGCCGCGCCAGCGCTCGCTGCTCGAAGAGCACCGCGAGAGCGCCCTGCTCTCCCGCGAGCTGGCGGCCATCGACCGTCACGTACCGCTCGACGTCGCCCTCGCCGACCTCGAGATCGAGCCGCCCGCGGCCGCGACGCTCAACGCCCTCTTCAAGGAGCTCGAGTTCTTCTCCCTGCTCTCGGAAGAGGAGACGGCCCGCCAGGCCGCGATCGCCCGCGCCGACTACGCCGCCTGCCGCACCCTCGCCGAGCTCGACGAGCTGCTCGCGAGCCTCCCCTCGAGCGAGCCGGTGGCGCTCTTGCCGATCCACGACAAGGCGTCGCCGATCTACGGCGAGCTCGCCGCGCTCGCCTTCTGCGCCGAGCCCGGACGGGCGCGGCTGGTGCCGCTCTTCGGCCGCGACGGCCTCGGCGCGGCGGCCCTCGAGCGGCTCGCGCCGTGGCTGCTCGACCGCGAGCGGCCCAAGGTCACCTACAACGCCAAGTTCCTGTGGATCGCCTTGCGCCGCCAGGCCCTCGGCGTCGACGGCCTGGTGGGCGACGTGCTCCTCGAGTCGTTCCTGGTCGAGCCCGTCAAGGTCATCCCCCACCACCTCGGGCAGATCGCCCGCGAGTACCTGCGCGTCGCCCTGCCGCCGGAGAAGCAGGTGATCGGCGCCGGCCAGAAGCAGAAGCTCTTCACCCAGGTGCGGCTCGACAAGCTGGTGCCGTGGGCCTGCCAGCGCGCCGACGCGGTGGCCCAGGCGTGGCCCATCCTGCGCCGCCGCCTGATCGAAGAAGGACACCTCGACGCGCTGCAGCAGGTCGAGCTGCCGATGGCCTGGGTGCTGGGCGAGATGGAGCTCGCCGGCATCGGCGTCGACCCGCGCGAGCTGGCGCGCATGGGCCAGGACTTCGCCGCCCGGCTCGACCGCATCCAGGCGCGGATCTTCGAGCTCGCCGGCCGCGAGTTCAACGTCGGCTCCCACCAGCAGCTCGGCGCCGTGCTCTTCGACGAGCTCGGCCTGCCGGTGCTCAAGCGCACCAAGAGCGGCTACTCGACCGACGCCGACGTCCTGGCGCGTCTGGCCGGCAAGCACGAGATCGCCCGCCAGGTGCTCGGCCACCGCAAGCTCGCCAAGCTCATCAACACCTACACCGAGGTGCTGGTGCGCTCAGTCCATCCGCGGACCGGCCGCATCCACGCCACCTTCCAGCAGACCGCGAGCGCCACCGGGCGTCTGATCTCGACCGAGCCCGACCTCCAGCGCACCCCGATCCGCTCCGAGGAGGGCAAACGCATCCGCCAGTGCTTCGTGGCGCGCCGGGGCTCGAAGCTGATCTCGGCCGATTGGAGCCAGATCGAGCTGCGGCTCCTGGCCCACTTCACCGGCGACGAGCTCCTCGTCAAGTCGTTTTGCGACGGTGCCGACGTCCACCGGCGCACCGCCGCCCAGCTCCACGGCTGCGCCGTGCAGGAGGTGACGCCCAAGCAGCGCGAGGTCGGCAAGACGGTGAACTTCGCCACCATCTACGGCCAGGGCGCCACCTCGCTCGGCAAGCTCCTGGACGTGCCGCGCCAGGAGGCCCAGCGCACCATCGACGACTACTTCGCGGCCTACCGCGGAGTGCGCTCCTGGCTCGACCGGACGATCGCCGAGGCCCACGAGAAGGGCTACGTGACGACGCTCATCGGCCGCCGGCGCTACGTCCAGGAGCTGCGCACCAGGGCGGTGATGGAGCGTCAGGCCGGCGAGCGAATCGCCGCCAACACCCCGATCCAGGGCTCTGCCGCCGACCTGTGCAAGATGGCCATGATCGCCATCGCCAGGAGGCTCGCCGAGGGCGGCTTCGAGACCCGCATGGTGCTCCAGATCCACGACGAGCTGGTCTTCGAGGCGCCGGTCGCCGAGGTCGACGCGGTGGTCGAGCTGGTGCGGCGGGAGATGGTGGAGGTCTATCCGCTCACCGTGCCGCTGGCGGTCGACGTGGGCGTCGGCGACACGTGGGGGGAGGCGCACTTGTAGAGCGGCTGCTGCGCCGTGCAGGAATCCGTCCCTATTCCATCGTCCCTATTCCATCGTCGACCTCAAACGCTTGCGCTGGGATCCTGGCCCGCGGCTTCGCCGCGGGAATCCCCCCTGCCCCCCTTTTTCAAAGGGGGGTACCTGACGGCTCGCTTCGCCTCGCGCGTGCGCGGACGCACGCCTGTTGCCCGGTGAGCGCCGAGCCGAGGCGTCAGCGAGGAGTCCGCCTCCCCCCTTTGAAAAAGGGGGGCCGGGGGGGTTTCCGGAGGGCAGCTACCGTCTGCAGTTGTCGAGGAGTCCGAGGACGTCAAGCGGGGCCTCGGTGGAAGGCCGACTGTGCTAAGCTGAGAGCGCAGCGCGGGAAGATGTCGATCTCTTCGTCTCCGAAGCCGTGCTGGAAGAGATACGTATCGGTGATCCGGAGGTGGCCGTCCGCAGACTGAAGATCGTCGAAGATCTACCGGTGCTCGAAGTCAACGAGGAAGCAGGACGGCTGGCTGCGATCTACGCCAGGAGACTCGGCCTCCATGGCGCGGCCACTGATATCCTCCATATTGCAGTCGCTGTTGCACACAAGCTCGACTACCTGGTCACGTGGAATTGAAAACATATTGCCAATGCTCAGGTGATTCACAGGTTGATGATCATCAACCAAGAGCTCGAAATGGCAACGCCTGTCATAGCAACTCCGGAATTCCTGCTCGACGTCACGAAAGGAGATGACAAATGATGAACGATCCTATCGTCGAGGAAGTCCACCAGCTTCGCAAGAAGCTCATGGCGGAATGCGACGGTGATCTCGACAGGTTGCTGGCTCGACTCCGTGAACGGGAGGCGGAGGATGCAAGTCGAGTCGTCGCTACCGTCGACGAAGGCCAGCGTCGATTGCGCTCGACCGGCGATCACGTGTAATGCCAAGGGCGATCCAGAGGGCCGTCGACGCGCTGCAGTCGGGCAAGCAGCCTCTCTACGCGGCGAAGACGAGGCATCTTGTCGGTTTGAGGCTCAGGGTACCGGGGCTACGGAAAGCGGCGAAGCGCGACATACCGCGCCGCCAGGAGCTCGACTCCGAGACTGACCGGGATGGGACGAACCCTATCACCGGATGGGTCGGGATGGGTCGAAGGGACCACGATGAGCGTCTTCACGGGCTCGAGCTCCAAGCCAACCGGCTCGACGTGGCCACCCTCCGCGATGAGCTGATTCGCGGTACCCTCGTCGATCTCCCAGGCATGGCTCACATCGGCGAGGAGCCTGGTCAGGCGGACCCAGACGCCCTTGGCGTGCCGTCGTTGGCGATACTCCCACTGGCGCACCGACGCTCGCGCGCGAACGCTTCTGGCACGACGCTCGAGGACTTCACTCATCGGAGCTATCTTCCCTCGATTCGAGCCGGCGCAGCAACTCCGCTACACGGGCGCGTCGTGGACGAGGATCCGGCATGTTGGGATGGGGCGCCAACAATGACAGCAGCGACAGGTTCGAGCGGACCGAGTATTGCTGCTCCGGTCGAAGTCCGTCATACAGGTCTGTGAGCTCGTCGAGATCGCGACTGTCCGCGACCGGCCGTCACCGCGATCACTGCGCCGCCGTTTATCCGACGCGGATCTTGCCCAACCCGAAGGTCGTGCCCTTGCCGACGTGGCGCGACACCCCGGGCGGGTCTCGTCGATGAGCTTGTGGCACGGGGATTTCGAGCTCGGGCCCGACTGTCCCAAGACCTCCCATCAGCGCGACTTGAAGGCGCTGATGCTGTTGGGCGCGGAGGGCCGGCAGAGAGCCAG
>DASWIG010000389.1:0-5565 GCA_036397835.1 Thermoanaerobaculia bacterium | reverse complement strand
CCCCCCCCCCCCCCCCCCCCACGACCCGGACCGATTACTGCGAGCGGATATCGATCGAGCCGTTGACCGTTTCGAGGTCGACGCGGGCGCCGCCGGAGCCGACGGTGCCGGAGAGCGAACGGCCGACGCCGTAGCGCTCGCGCTTCTCGTCGAGCCCGAAGTCGTTGCGGATCCGGCCGTGGACGGTCTCGGCCCGGACGTCGGCGTTGGCGCCGGCCGGCAGCACCACCTCGACGCGGCCGTTGACCGACTCGAGGCTCACGTCGCTGCCGGGGCGCAGCCGGTCGAGGGTGACCTCGATGGTGCCGTTGACGGTCTCGAGCTCGAGGTCGCCGCCGAGCCCGGAGGCGATCAGGTCGCCGTTGACCAGCGAGGCGTTGACGTCGCCCTCGACGCCGCGGATCTCGAGGTCGCCGTTGACCAGCTCGACGGCGTCGAGGCGGGCCTGGCGCGGCACCCAGAGGCGGTACTCGACCTCGCCGCCGGAATCGCGCCAGAAGCCGCGGCCCGAGTCCTCGTAGTCGGTCTCGACGTGGATGCTCCGCTGCGAGGCGTCGATGCGCACCTTCATGCGCTCGAGGCCGGCGCGGCTCTGGGCCTTCTTCGTGTACTCGACCTTGACCTCGGCCGAGTCCCAGGCCTGGATCTCGACGCGGCCGTTGACGTTGTCGAGGCTCACCCGCCCGTCGGGGCTGAGGGCGAAGGTCTCGGCGAAGTCCTCCTCGAGGGCCGCCGCGCTCCACGGCAGGCCGAGCAGGACGAGCAGGGCCACCAGGGCCGGAACCTTGAGCTTACGGGTCATGACGGGTGTCTCCTTCCTTGCTGAGCAGGAGCGCGGGGCGCTCGATTCGCTCTCTGAGATGCCGGAGGAGAAGGGCGGGTTTGAATCCGCTCGCGCCGTCGTCAACACCGCAGGTAGTCGCCCTGCCAGTCCTTGATCTCCTGCTTGATGGCCTGGCGGCTGGTGAGCTCGCCGGCGAGCACCCGCCGCACCAGGTCGGGCAGCTCGCCGTCGCCGGCGAAGCGCAGCGCCACCATCTGGCCCGAGGTCAGCTCGCCGATCCTCCGGCGCAGGTCGTCCGGCAGCACCTCGGCCAGGTGCAGGCGCATCTCGAGGCGGATCACCCGGTCCTGGACGGTGAGCGGGAAGATGCGCACGTGGAAGAACAGCAGGAGCAGCGCCACCGCCAGGAGCAGCGCCACCACGCCGCCGCCGGACGGCGCCGCGATCAACGCCCAGATCGACCACCCGAGGTTGATCACCAGGATTCCGAAGGTGACGAAGTGGTAGGTGGGGACGAATCTGGCGTGGTTTTCGTACGTCTGCGGTTTTCTCTCAGCCATGGCTTGACCTCCTTCGACTCGAGTCGTTCCCGCTGCTCGGGCAGGCGCGCGGACAGGTTGTGCGGGCGGCGGCGAACGGCAACGATAGCACGCGCACGGGCGGCGCGGTATCTCCATCGCGCCGGAGCTTCGATATGATGGACCGGGTCGCGCGCTGTTCGTGCGAAAGATGGTCTGATGTCGAAAGAGCTCTTGCTGGAAGTGCCCGCCCGGCTCCAGGCGACGGGCACGGGCCAGATCGCCGGCCCGGCCCGGCTCGCCAACCACGATTTCTCGCAGTGGCGCTGCCGGTGCCGGCTGGAAGCGGTCGGCGGCCGCGGCGCGGCCTTCGAGTTCGCGCGCGACGGCGCGGCGCGGCTGGAGCTGCCCGCCGACGCCGCGGGCACCCTGGTCGGCGCCGTCGAGCTCGCCGAGCCCGACGGCGGCACGCACCTGGTCGGCGCGTTCCAGCTCACCGTCGAGCCGGACCGCGGCCAGAGCGAGCGCGCCGTGGTCTACCAGCCCCTGACCGGCTACGGCCGGCCAGCCAGCGGCGCCCTGGTGGCCGACAAGGTGATGCTGCGCATCCCGCTGGCGGCCGAGCGCGCCAGCCGCGCCGTGCCCCTGGCCGACCTCCTGACCCGCGAACGGTGCCTGCAACTGCCCAACCGCGGCGACGGCAACGCCCGGGTCTTGTCCGTCCACGCCGGCGAGACCACGGTGCTGGGCCGCTGCTACGCCTCGCAGCTCCGGGGCCAGGCCCGCGGGTATCTCGAACGGCTCGGGGAAAGCTCCATCCACTGGGTCACGCTGTGGGACGACCGCTGGGTCAACAAGCTCTCGGCCCGCCTGCGCTACCGCGACGCGGACGGCCGGGAGAGCCTCGAGATCCGCAACGTCACCGACTACTCCCAGGCCCGCAACGACCTCCTGGTGACCACTCGCCGCCAGGATGGGCAACAGGGCGAGCAGCGGCTGGCGCCGGGCAAGTCCCTCGGCGTGCCGCTGGCGGCGCAGACCCTGGTGACGGTCGGCGTCGGCGAGGGCGAGCACCGCCGCCAGCTCGTCGCCTGCCGTTTCGTCGAGGCCCGCCTGGGCAAGCTCGAGGTGCGGATTCCGGCGTTCAAGACCGAGCGCAGCGAGTTCCGCTTCCCGCCCGAGGATCCGGCGGCGCTGACGATGCACTTCCTCGGCATCTGGCTGCCCCTGCCGCTCGAGCGCCTGGAGCACCTCCTCACCCTGGCGCAAGAGCCCCTGGCCCTCTCCTTTCCCCGCGAGGCGGTTTACCTGTGGATCCGCTACCGCCATGCCCGTAAGATGTTGACGGTGACCAGCAACGAATCGCTTCAGGACGGCCTCGCCAAGTAGGTCCCCCACCGCAGGCGGCGGCTTGACGGCGGCGTTAAGATCCCGTCATGAACGATCTCAACGCGACCCTGCTCGAAGTCACGGTGCGCATCGCCAAGCGCAGCCGCGGCCTGCGCCACGCCTATCTCGAGAAGGTGCGCCGGGCCGGCGAGCGCGGGCCGCGGCGCTTCGAGCTCGCGTGCTCGAACCTGGCCCACGGCTTCGCCGGTTGCGCCCAGGAAGACAAGCGGTCGCTCAGGGAGACGCTGCGGCCGAACGTCGGCATCGTCACCGCCTACAACGACATGCTCTCGGCCCACCAACCGTTCGAGAGCTTTCCCGAGCAGATCCGCCGGGCCGTGCGCGCCGCCGGCGGCGTCGCCCAGGTCGCCGGCGGCGTGCCCGCCATGTGCGACGGCATCACCCAGGGCCAGGCGGGCATGGAGCTCTCCCTGTGGAGCCGCGACGTCATCGCGCTGGCGACCGCGGTGGCCCTGTCGCACGACCTGTTCGACGGCGTGGTCTGTCTCGGCGTGTGCGACAAGATCGTGCCCGGTCTGCTGATCGGCGCGCTCGCCTTCGGCCACCTGCCGGTGGTCTTCATGCCGGCGGGGCCGATGCCGTCCGGGCTCTCCAACGCCGAGAAGGCGAAAGTCCGCGAGCGGTTCGCGGCCGGCGAGATCGGCGAGCGCGAGCTCCTCGAAGCCGAGGCGGCGTCGTACCACTCGCCGGGCACGTGTACGTTCTACGGCACCGCCAACAGCAACCAGATGCTCATGGAAGTGATGGGGCTCCAGCTTCCCGGAGCCTCCTTCGCCAATCCGGGGACGCCGCTGCGCGACGCGCTCACCGCGGCGGCGGCCAAACGGCTCACCGCGCTCACCCGCCTCGGCGAGGAGTACACGCCGCTCGCCGAGGTCGTCGACGAGCGCGCCATCGCCAACGCCATCGTCGGGCTGCTGGCCACCGGCGGCTCGACCAACCACACGATCCACCTGGTGGCGATCGCCCGCGCCGCCGGCATCCTCCTCGACTGGAGCGACTTCGACGCGCTCTCCCGCGTCGTGCCGCTGCTCGCCCGCGTCTACCCCAACGGCCTCGCCGACGTGAACCAGTTCCACGCCGCCGGCGGCCTCGCCTTCGTCATCGGCGAGCTCCTCGACGCCGGGCTGCTGCACCCCGACGTGAAGACGGTCGCGGGCGGCGGGCTCGCGCCCTACCGCCGCGAGGTCCGGCTCGGCCGCGGCGGCGAGCTGGTGAGCGCGCCGCCGGCGCGCGCCGGCCGCGATCCCAGCGTGCTGCGGCCGGTGGGCGACGCCTTCCAGCCCTCCGGCGGCCTGCGCGTGGTCGAGGGCAACCTCGGGCGCGCCGTCGTCAAGACCTCGGCGGTGGCGGCGAAGCACCGCCGGGTGCGGGCGCCGGCCCTCGTCTTCGAGCGGCCGGACGACCTCAAGCGCTCCTTCGACGCCGGCGAGCTCGAGGGCGACTTCGTGGCGGTGCTGCTCTTCCAGGGCCCGCGCGCCAACGGCATGCCCGAGCTGCACCAACTGATGCCGTGGCTCGGCGTCTTGCAGGACCGCGGCCACCGGGTGGCGCTGGTGACCGACGGGCGTCTTTCCGGGGCCTCGGGCAAGGTGCTCTCGGCCATCCACGTCACCCCCGAAGCGGCCGCCGGCGGCCCCCTGGCCAAAGTCGTCGACGGCGACTTCATCGTCATCGACCCCGAGCGTGGCGTGCTCGCGGCCGAGGTCGAGAAGCCCGAGTGGCGCAAGCGGCCGCTGGCCAGAGCGAACCTGCACGCCCACCGCGAGGGCATGGGCCGCGAGTACTTCGCCAACTTCCGCCTGAACGCCACCAGCGCCGCGGAGGGCGCGATGACCTTCGGCCTCTCCGAGATCGGCGTCACCGTCGAATCGCAGCAGGAGGCGCCGGAGGACGACGAGTACGCCGTCCTCGGCTGGTAGCTATCCGCGAGCTATCCCCCCAGGTAGGACGACTCCATCCCTCGGGGTATAGGCCGCGCGGGCGGCGCCGGCCTAGGGTAAGGGCATGAGCGTCGCGACGATCACCTCCCGCGTCCTGGAAGCCGAGGCGGCCTTCCTCGACGCCTACCCCGACTACGCACAGACCGTGGCGCTCGACCGCCTGCGCGAGCGGGAGTTCTCGCGCCTCGACGCGCAGGGCCACGTCTACCTCGACTACACCGGCGGCGGCCTCTACGGCGCGACCCAGATCCGCCGCCACATGGAGCTCCTGCTCACCCGCATCTTCGGCAATCCGCACTCGGCCAACCCGGCGTCGGCCGCCACCACCGAGCTCGTCGAGCGTTGCCGCCGGCACGTGCTCGACTACTTCCGGGCCTCGCCCGAGGAATACGTCCTGATCTTCACGGCCAACGCCAGCCAGGCCTTGAAGCTGGTCGGCGAGTCGTATCCCTTCGCGGCCGGCGACCAGTTCCTGCTCACCTTCGACAACCACAACTCGGTCAACGGCATCCGCGAGTTCGACCGCGCCCACGGCGCCGAGACGACCTACGTGCCGCTCGAGCCGCCCGACCTCCGGATCGACGAGGCCGCGCTCGCCGCCGAGCTCGAGCGGGTCCGCGCCGGCCGCCACCACCTCTTCGCCTATCCCGCCCAGTCGAACTTCTCCGGCGTCCAGCACCCGCTCGCCTGGGTCGAGGCGGCGCAGCGGCGCGGCTGGCGCGTGCTGCTCGACGCCGCCGCGTTCGTGCCCACCAACCGGCTCGATCTCTCGGTCCACCGTCCCGACTTCGTCGCCCTCTCGTTCTACAAGATGTTCGGCTACCCGACCGGCGTCGGTGCCCTGATCGGCCGACGCCAGGCGCTCGAGAAGCTCCACCGCCCCTGGTTCGCGGGCGGCACGATCTCGGTC
>DASWIG010000388.1:0-15081 GCA_036397835.1 Thermoanaerobaculia bacterium | reverse complement strand
GACCGGTCTGCGTGAGCCGCTGCCCCGTGGAATGCACCCCCAGATCACCGAGGGGGGATTCTCCGGCTACACCGTGAACGACGAGCCGCAGCCGCAGGTGCCCACGGCGTTGGGGTTGCTGAACTTGAAGCCGGCGCCGCTCATGCCGAGCTGGTAGTCGATCTCCGTGCCCTTGAGGTAGCGGGCGCTGATCGGGTCGACGATCACCTTGAGGTCGCCCTGGAAGTAGACGAGGTCGTTGTCCCGCGCTTCGTTCTCGAAGTCGATGGCGTACTCGAAGCCGCTGCAGCCGCCGCCGCGCACCGCGATCCGCAGGCCGAAGGTGGCCTCGATCCCCTCCTGCTCGCGGGTGATCTTGACCATGTCGACCGCCTTCTTGGTGATCGTCACCGGGTAGTCGCCGGCGGTCGTGGGCGTCGCCGCTTCGGTTTGGGTCATGTTCGGAGCTCCTCCTGTTCCGGGGGCGAGCGAAGGCTCCTCCCGTCCGGATCAACCTCCAGGATACGAAGAGATATTCCCGGAGTCAAATACTCGGAGCCCACAGCCGACCGCCCACCGCCAACCGCGGTTAAGATGGACGCCGTGCTGCGCGCCATCCTCTTCGATTTCAACGGCGTCCTCGTCGACGACGAGCCCATCCACCTCGAGCTGCTGCAGAAAGTCCTCGCGGAAGAGGGCCTCGTGCTCACCTCCGAGGAGTACTACCGCGCCAAGTACGTCGGCCTCGACGACCGCGCCTGCTTCACCAAGGTCCTCGACTCGACCGGCCGCACGGCCTCGCCCGAGACCCTCTCGCGGCTCATCGCCCGCAAGGCCGCCTACTACCAGCTCCGCATCCGCCAGCAAGGCTATCCGATCTTCCCCGGCGCCGCCGAGCTCATCGCCGCCGCGGCCGAGGCCGGCCTCATGCTCGGCGTGGTCAGCGCCGCCCTGCGCGAGGAGGTGGAAGGGGCCCTCGAGCAGCTCGCCGCGACCGGCCGCTTCAAGGCCCTGGTCAC
The DNA here is from genome assembly GCA_036397835.1 of Thermoanaerobaculia bacterium. Taxonomy (GTDB): domain Bacteria; phylum Acidobacteriota; class Thermoanaerobaculia; order Multivoradales; family J023; genus DASWIG01. The sequence continues at coordinate 14,083 of DASWIG010000388.1, read as the reverse complement.
CATCGAGGACGTGCGCGAGACCAAGCCCGACCCGGAGCCCTATCGCCGCGGCCTCGAGCTCTTGAACGCCCTGCCCCCCCTGCCCCGCCGCCTGCTCCACCCCCACGAGGTGCTGGCCGTCGAGGACACCCCGGCCGGCCTGCGCTCCGCCGCCGCCGCCGGCCTCATGACCCTCGGCGTGGCCCACACCTACGCCGCCGACGAGCTCGCGGCCGCCGACCACGTGGTGCCCTCGCTCGCCGACGTCTCCCTCGGCCGCCTCCGCGAGCTCTTCGCACGGTCGTAGGAGGGGGTCGCCCAGGCCAGGCCCGGCGTTGCCCTCTTCGTCGGCCACGAGTCCGTGGATCGGGATCTCGACGGCTCGAGCCGGCGTCAGGACGCCGGCGCTGGTCCGAATAAACGCCGCCCAGCGCGGTATCTATACGGAGGACGACTCGATACACTCCCCGAGAGACAAGAAGGAGAACGGATGAGCTCGCCATTCCCGACCGCGGCACCCCTCGGGGGCGACGGCGCCGTGATCGTCGCCGAGGGGGTCCGCAAGGTCTTCAAGAGCCAGCGCCGGAGCTTGACCGCGCTCGCCGGCGTGGACCTGTCCATCGGCACCGGCCTCTTCGGCCTCCTGGGCCCGAACGGGGCCGGCAAGAGCACCCTGATGCGGATCGTCTGCACCCTGCTCGAGCCCAGCGCCGGACGCGTGAGGGTGCTCGGCCACGACGTCGTCAAGGAGCGGCTCGCGGTGCGCAAGCTCTTCGGCTACCTGCCGCAGGAGTTCGGCGCCTGGCGGCTGCAGCGCGTCGAAGAAGTGCTCGACACCCTGGCCATCCTCTCCGGGCTGCGCGACCGGCCGCGGCGCCGCGAGCGGATCCGCGAGGTGCTCGAGTCGGTAGGGCTCGACGAGGTGGGGGACCGCAAGGTCAAGCAGCTCTCCGGCGGCATGGTGCGCCGCCTGGGGGTGGCCCAGGCCCTGATCCACGAGCCGCGGATCCTGGTCGTCGACGAGCCCACCGTGGGCCTCGACCCCGAGGAGCGGCTGCGCTTCCGCCAGCTCATGGCCCGCCTCGGGCAAGAACGGACGATCGTGCTCTCGACCCACATCGTCGCCGACCTCGGCTCCGGCTGCCAGGACCTGGCGCTCCTCGACGCCGGCGAGGTCGTCTACCGCGGCTCGCCGGCCGCCCTGCTGGAGGCCGCCGTGGGACAGGTCTTCGAGACCACGGTGGCGGCCCACGGCGGCGAGGAGAGCCTGGGCGAAGGCGTCGAGATCGTGTCGCGCGCGCCCGACGGCGTGGGCGTCAGGATCCGCGGCGTGGCGCCGGACGGCGCCCTGCCCGCCGGGTCGACGCCGGCCGCGGCGCCGACCCTCGAGGAAGCCTACCTGGCGTTCATGGCCCGCCGCGGACGGGCCCACGCCGCGCGCCGAGAGGAGGCCGCGCCATGAGCTGGGACGTCGTCTGGGGTCTCGCCCGCGCCGAGGCGCGCCTGACCCGTCGCCTGGCCCGTTACTGGGTGTTCGGCGTCCTCGCCGTGCTGCTGATCGTGGTGGCCTACCTCTACTACGCCTTGCTCCACGGGCTCTTCTCGTCGTACTCGGCGTCGGTGGGCGCGATCAACCCGCGCTATCTCGTCGCCGCCTTCGGCTCCTGGGGCGTGATGATCTTCATGCTCGGCCTGCTCTTCCTCGGCTTCGACGTGCGGGCCCGCGACGAGCGCGAGCGCATCGTCGAGGTGCTCGACAGCCAGCCCTGCACCAACCTCGAGCTGGTGGCCGGGCGCTTCCTCGGCATCCTGTTGATGGGCTGGCTGCCGATGGCGGCCGCGATCGTGGTGGTGGAAGTGATCGGGCTCTTGGGACGAGCGCTGGAGTGGCCGATCGGCGAGCCCCTCGAGCCCTGGTCCATCGTCGGCTTCCTGGTGACCATGGCGATTCCCGCCTTCACGTTCACCCTGGCCCTGGTCTTCCTGGTCTCGCTGCTGGCGCGCAACCGGCTGATCACCGCCCTGGCCCTCATCGTCGTCCTCGTGGCCTACTTCTGGGTCTTCCTCACCAGGATCCCGATCGACGTGGCGTCGGCCTACGACGTCACCGGCGCCTACACGCTCAACTTCGCTTCGGAGCTGGTCTCGGTGTTCACCGGCCGGGGGCTGGTGCAACGGGCGGCGGTGCTGGTCGCGGGCCTGGGTCTGCTGCTGCTGGCGGCGGCGGTCCACCCGCGGCCCGACGGCGGGCAGCGCCGGACCTGGGCCGCGGCCGGGAGCGTGCTGCTGCTGGCGGGGCTCGTCACGGCGGGGCTGGTGGCCCGACAGATCCTGGAGGTCCGGCACCGCCAGGGCGCCTGGCGCGCGGCCCATGAGGCGGTTCGCGACGCGCCGGCGCCCGACGTGACCGCGGTCCGCGGCGAGGTGAGGATCGAGCCGGGCCGCTCCCTCGATCTCGACCTCGAGCTCGACCTCGAGCCGCCGGCGGGAACGGCGCTCGACCAGGCGCTCTTCAGCCTCAACCCCGGCCTCGCGGTCGCCAGCGTGACCGACGGCGCCGGCAGGGACGTCGCCTTCACCCACCGCGACGGTCTGCTGGCGGTGGCCCTGGCGCTCGCCGGCGGCTCGCGCGCGACCCTGAAGGTCCGCGCGAGCGGCGTTCCCGACGCCGGCTTCGCCTACCTCGACGGCTCTCGGCAGTGGTCGGACCTGAGCCTGATGGAGGGCAACGTGGCGATCCTCGGCTACGACTCGGCGATCTTCGACCGGCGCTTCGTGGCGCTGATGCCGGACGTGCGCTGGCTGCCCGCCGCGGGCGCCAACGTCGGGCGCGACGACCCGCGGCGGCCGACGGACTTCTACGAGCTCGACCTCACCGTCGACGTGCCCGAGGGCTGGCTCGTGGCCGCGCCCGGCCGCCGCCGCGAGGCGTCAGGCGCTGCCGCCGGCCGCGCGCGCTACCGGTTCGCTCCCGGAGCGCCGCTGCCCGAGACCGTGCTCGTCGCCGCGCCCTACGAGCGGCGGGCGGTCGAGATCGCGGGCGTCGAGCTCGAGCTCCTCCTGGCCGGCGGCCACGCGGGCAACCTCGAGGTCTTCGCCGAGGCGGGCGAAGAGATCCGCTCCTGGATCGAAGAGCGCCTGCGCGAGGCCGCCGAGCTCGGCTTGCCTTACCCCTACGACGGCCTGACCATGGTCGAGGTGCCGGCCACGCTGCGAGGCTTCGGCGGCGGCTGGCGCATGGACACGGTGATGGCGCCGCCGGGCGTCCTGTTGCTGCGCGAGTCGAGCCTGCCGACGGCGCGTTTCGACGTGCGCTTCCGCGATCCGAAGGACTTCGAGGACCAGGAAGGCGGCATCGTCCGGGCCAAGGTCGAGGTCCTGACCACCTTCTTCGAGAACGACTTCAACGGCGGCAACGTCTTCCTCGGCGCGGCGCGCAATTTCTTCCTCCACCAGACCTCGGCCCAGGGGCCGGGGGCGCTGGCGCTCGATTTCGTCTGCCACGACCTGACCAACCGCCTGGTGACGGGCCAGCAGGGGTTTTTCTCCGCCCACCTGTTCGGCACCAGCGGCGACCTCAACCAGGCGATCGGCAACGCCTTCACCCGCTTCTTTTCCGAGCCGGGCGGCTCCTTCAACGAGGCCATGCAGACCGCCCTGACCGAGCAGCCCAAGGTGTGGGAGCAGGCCCTCGGCGTCGCCCTGGCGGACATGGACCCGTGGGAGGACCCGGGACGGACGGTGAACGTGCTGCTGCTCAAGGGCGGCGCCATGTCGCGCTCGCTCCTCGACGGTCTCGGCCGCGAGAGGGCCGGCGCGCTCCTGGCGGCGCTGCGCCAGCGAACCGCCGGCCGCACCTTCACCCGCGACGACCTCGTGGGCGTGGCCGCGGCGCTCGAGATCGACCTCGGCGGGGTGGTGGGCGACTGGATCGACGCCACCGAGCTGCCGGGCTTCGTGGCCTCGCAGCCGCGGCTCTACCGTCTCCCCGAGGCCGCCGACGGGACGCCGCGCTACCAGCTCGCGCTCACCCTGCGCAACGACGAGGCCGCTCCCGGCCTGGCGCGGCTGCGCTACGTGCCGGCCGGCGAGGAGGAAGCCGGCGGGCCTCGCAACCGCAGCCGCTGGCAGGAGAGCGAGCCGCTGCGAGTCGGGCCCGGCGAGGCGGTGGAGATCGGCCTGGTGCTGTCGAAGCCGGTGAAGGAGCTGCGGGTGGCCCCCTACCTGGCGCTCAACCGCGGCGAGTTCACGGTGCCGTTGCCGGCCCTCGACGAGCAGAAGACCGTCGACGTCGAGCCCTTCACCGGCGTGCGCCCGAGCGACTGGCAGGCGGCGGACGCCGCGGCGATCGTGGTCGACGACCTCGACCCGGGCTTCGCCGTGGAGCAGGACGAGGCGCGCACCGGCCTGCGTCTCGGCGCCCGCGGCGCGGAGGCGACCCTCGACGGCGGGTTGCCGGTGGGCAACCTCTTCCAGCCGCCCCGCGAGTGGTCGCGCCTCGGCCTCAGCGAGGCGTGGGGCAAGTATCGCCACACCCTGGCCTTCGTGCGCGCCGGCACGGGAAACCAGCGCGCCGTGTTCGCCGCCGAGCTGCCGCGGCCGGGCCCGTGGCGCCTGGAGCTCCACATGCCGCCGGAGAGCGCCCGCCGCCGGTGGAAGCTCGGCACCTTCAACGTGACCGTTCACGACGGCGCCGACAGCCACGAGCTCCGCTTCGCGGCCGACGGGGCCGAGGAGGGCTGGAACCTGCTGGGCGAGCTCGAGATGCCGGCGGGCGAGGCGCGGGTCACGGTGTCCGACGAGAGCGACGGCCGGGTGGTGCTCGCCGACGCCATCCGCTGGCGTCCGCTGGGGACGGCGGCGGCTTCCGAGGACGCGGCGCAGGCCGAGGAGACGATGGATGAGTAGGGACGCCTCGGACCCGCGCTTCGCGCGGGAAATCCTCCCCCCAACCCCCTCCTTTTTCAAAGGAGGGGGAGCCGGATCAGGATCCGAGGCGTCAGCGAGGAGTCCGTTTCCCCCCTTTGAAAAAGGGGGGCCAGGGGGGATTTCCCGACGCGCAGCGTCGGGTCTTCTTCTTCTCCTCGTCCTCCTCCTCGCCGCCTGCACTCCCCGGACCGACACCGAAGCGGTCGAGTTCCGGGTGCCGGTGACCGTGCAGGACGTGACGCTGGGCACGGTCGAGGACCTGATCGTCGCCACCGGCACCCTGCGGGCCCTGGAGAGCGCCCAGGTGCGGGTGGAGACCACCGGCTTCCTGACCGTCGCGCGCGGCGGCGCCGGCCGGCTCGCCGAGGGCGACCGGGTGCGCGCCGGGCAGGTGATCGCCGAGGTCACCGGCAGGGACGTGGCCCTGGAGTCGCGCCTGGCCGCCACCCGCAAGCGCTACGAGTCGGCCCAGCGCGTGCTCGAGGCGCGCCGGAAGCTCTTCGCGGAGGGCCTGGTGCCCGAAGAGGAGGTCCGCGAGGCCGAGACCCAGGTCGAGGAGGCGCGCCTCGAGCTCGATCGCAGCCAGCTCACCGAGGACCGCACCCAGCTCACCGCGCCCATCTCGGGCATGATCCTGAGCCTGGCGCGCGACGACTCGGGGCTGCCGGTGGCCGACGGCCAGCGCCTGGAGCGCGGCTTCGTGATCGCCCGCATCGCCCCCACCGCGACCCTGATCGCCGACGTCGACCTGGTCGGCCCCGACCTCGCCCGCGCCGAGATCGGTCTCGAGGCGCGCCTGCGCCACTACGCCTGGGAAGGCGAGCGCTTCCGCGGGCGGCTGGTGCGCCTGGCGCCGTCGATCGACCCGGTCACCCGCACGGTCAAGGCCGAGATCGAGGTCGACAACGCCGACGGCCGGCTGCGCCCCGGCATGTTCGTCGAGGTCACGCTGGTGGCCGATCGCCGCGAAGGCGTGCCGGTGGTGCCGCGCGAGGCGGTGGCCGAGCGCGGCGGCGCGCGCGTGGTCTTCGTCTTGAGCGGCCAGCGGGTGACGCGCCGCGAGGTGGTCACCGGCCTCGGCGACGACGAGGTCGTCGAGATCCGCCAGGGCCTCGAGCCCCAGGAGCGCGTGGTCGTCCGCGGCCTCGAGACGTTGAGCGACGGGACCCGCGTGCGGGTCTCCCAGGGCTGAGGGGCCGCGGCGGACATGGAAGCCCTCGCCCGTCTCGCGACCCGCCGTCCGGTGGCGGTCACCGTCCTCGCCGTGGCCGTGGCGCTGCTGGGCTGGATCGCCTGGGGACGCCTGAGCCTCGACCTGCTGCCCGACGTGCGCAGCCCCACGGTGGTCGTCTCGGTGCGCTCCGGCGACCGGCCGCCGGTCGAGATGGAGCGCCTCTACGGCGAGCAGGTCGAGCAGCGCCTGTTCACCGTGCGCGGCATCCGCGAGGTCAGCCAGGTGGCGCGCACCGGCCGCCTGATCGCCAGCGTGGTCTTCGACTGGGACGCCGACATGGACCTCGCGCTCGTCGACGTCCAGAAGGCCGTCGGGCCGGTGGCGGCCGACCCCGAGGTCGACGAGGTGCTGGTGCGGCGCTTCGACCCGCGGCAGATGCCGGTCCTCACCCTGGGCTTGCGCGCGCCCGGCGGCCAGCCCGACCTCGCCGAGCTGCGGCGCATCGCCCGGCGGCAGGTGGCGCCGGCCCTCGAGCAGCTCGCCGGCGTCGCCGAGGTGCGGGTGCTGGGCGGCCGCGACAAGGAGATCCGCGTCGAGGTCGACCGCTACCGTCTCGAGGCCTACGGCCTCACCCTGGCGACGGTCGAGTCGCGTCTGCGGGCCGCCAACGTCGACGTCGACGCCGGCACCATCGAGGAGGGCGACAAGGTCCTCCTGGTGCGCGGCCTGTCGCGCTTCCAGCGCACGGAGGACGTGGAACGCGTGGTCCTCAGCACGGGCACGGGGGACGACGGGTCGCGTCCGGTGCGCCTCTCCGACGTCGCCGACGTGACCGTCGCCGACGCCGAGATCGACCATCTCGTGCGCGTCGGGGGCCGGGAGGGCGTGGGGCTCTCGATCTACAAGGAGGCGGACTCGAACACGGTGCGGGTGTCGCGGCGGGTGCGCGACGCCCTCGCCGGCCTCGCCGCCGACCTGCCGAGCGTCGAGGTGACGGTGGTGGGCGACGAGGCGGCGCTGGTGGAGGACGCGATCGCCGACGTCGAGACCGCGGCCGCCGTCGGCGTGGTGCTCGCGGTGGCGGTGCTGGCCCTCTTCCTGCGCTCGGCGGGCGCCACGGTGATCGTGGCGTCGGCGGTGCCGGTCTCGCTCCTGGCCGCCGTCTTCCTCATGCGCTTCGGCGGTCACAGCCTGAACCTGATGACGCTCGCCGGCCTGGCCCTCGGCGCCGGCATGCTGGTCGACAACGCGATCGTCGTGGTGGAGGCGATCCACCGCCGCTTCGCCGCCGGCGAGGACCGCGACGACGCGGCGGCCCGCGGCACCGGCGAGGTCGCCGGGGCGATCGCCGCCAGCACGCTGACGACCTGCGTCGTCTTCCTGCCGGTGCTCTTCGTGCGCGGCCTGGCGGCGCGCCTGGTCGAGGGCATCGCCTTCACCGTGGTGGTGTCGCTGCTGGCTTCGCTGGGGGTCGCGGTGCTGCTGATCCCGGCCCTGGCGCGGTGGTTGATGCCCGCCCGCGACGGAGTAGGTCAGGCTCCGCCTGACGATTCCCGTGATCAGAGATCGCGAATCGGCAGGCACAGCCTGCCCTACTCGGAACGCGTCGAGCGCCTCGTCGAACGTCTGCTGCGTCGTCCCGCCCTCGTCGTTCTCGTCGCCGCCCTGCTCGCCGCCGGCGCCGTCTGGTCCCTCCAGCGCCTGGGCACCGAGCTGCTGCCGCCGGCCGACCCGCGGCAGTTCTCGCTGCGGGTCGTGGGGCCGCCCGGGCAACGCGTCGAGTCGACGGCGCGGACGGTGGCGGCGGTCGAGGAGGTGCTGCGGCAGGCGGCCGGCGACGACCTCGTCGCCCTCCAGTCCGAGGTCGGCCGCCTGCCCGAGGACGACCGGCTGATCACCGCCGAGCAGACGGAGGAGTCGACGGCGCGGGTCTTCGCGTTGCTCGCCGCGGGCGGCAGGACCGGCGGCCAGGTGGTGCGGGCGGCGGCCCCGGCCCTCTCCGAGCTGCCGGGCATCGAGATCTCCTGGGAGACCGGGTCCTCGGCCCTCGCCCGCGCCCTCGGCACCTCGGGGCCGCCGATCGTGGTGGAGATCGCCGGCCGCTCGCTGCCCGACCTGCGCTCGGGCGCGGAGACGCTGCGCGCGCGTCTGGCCGCGCGGCCGGAGCTGTGGAACGTGCGCTCGTCCTTCGAGGGCGGGCCGCCGGAGCTGCGGGTGATCCTCGACCGCACGGTGGCCGACGGCCTCGGCGTCGACCTCGAGACGGTGGCGCGGGTGCTCGAGGCGGCGCTCGACGGCCGCCAGGTGACGCGGCTGACCCTCGGCGACGAGGAGCGCGACGTGGTCCTGCGGCTGCCCTCGCCGCGGCGCGAGGAGCTCTCGTCGATCGGCTTCACCAGCGACGCCGGGGCGCGGCTGTCCATTGGCCAGGTGGCCCGCTTCGAGCCGGCGGAGGGCGCGCGCGAGATCTTCCGCCGCGACCAGCGCCGGGTGGCGCAGGTGACGGCCCTGATCCGCGACGGCTACGACTACCCCGCGGCCCTCGCCGCCGCCGAGGCCGCGGTGGCGCAGGCCGCGCTGCCGCCCGGACTGCGCGCCCGGCTGGCCGGCGAGGAAGTGGAACGGCAGCAGACGGTCCGTGAGCTCGCTTTTGCCGGCGGCCTGGCCTTGCTCCTGGTGCTGATGGTATTGGCCGGCACCTTCGAGTCGCTGCTCCACCCGTTGACGGTGCTCTCGGCGGTGCCGCTGGCGCTGGTGGGCGTGGCCGCGGCCCTGGTGCCCGGGGGGCGTCCGGTGGGGGTGATGGCGATGCTGGGCCTCATCGTGCTCGCCGGCGTGGCGGTCAACGACGCCATCCTGCTCGCCGCCGCCGCGCGCCGCCTGATCGCGGAGGGCGTGGAACGTCGCCGCGCCCTGGCGCGGGCCGCCGGGATCCGGCTGCGGCCGATCGTGATGACGACGCTGACCACCGTCCTGGCGCTGCTGCCGCTGGCGGTCGGCACCGGCGAGGCCGCGGCCCTGCGCAGCCCGATGGCGCTGACCATCATCGGCGGCCTCCTGGCGTCGACGGTGGGGTCGCTGACGGTGTTGCCGTGTCTCTACCTGCTGGTGGAGCGTCTGCGTCCTGGGACGCGGCTACGAGAAGACGTCTTCCGCCGCTGAGGCCGTGGCGGCTGCCACGAGCCAGCGCCGCAGCACGGCGGTCTCGGCGCACGCGGCGACGACCGCTCGTTGCTCGTCGTCAAGCTCGACCTGACGCGCTTCGAGCACGGCCAGAAGGTCGTCTCGCAAGGCTCGAAGCGCGCCCTTGTCCAGGACTGCCTCAAGATCGGCATAACCCTGGCGCTGCAAGAGATTTCGCAGTGCCACGTCGTTGGCGGCATCGGCGTCGTAGAGCGCTTCAACCGGCACGACGTTCTTGAGGATGCCCGGGGCCTCGAGCGTCTCGCCAGGATTGACGATCCGCATCCGCTGCCCGGGGCGGTAGACCTCGACTCGCCGTGGCCCCTGGAGACGAACGACCCAGATGAGCTCGGTGCCGGCGGTGAGGAGCTCCCCGATCTTGGCGGTGAGCTCGTCCTCGTCCTGGCCCGTGTCGGCGTACTCCACCGCCAGACGCGGGACGCCCTCGACCCAGCCGGGCTCGTCGGGGATCCGTCCGCAAGAGAGATCCGGGGCCCGCAGAGTGCCAGGCTCCGGCGAGAATCCGGTGTCGATCCCCACGTCCTCGCTGGCCGGGTCGGTCGCGAGCACCTTGTAGCCGGCGCCTTCGGCTTTCGAGCCGCGGGCGCCGGTAGGGGAGCAATAGACGGCATGGCCGTTGGAGAGCTCGTACGGATCGCCTGAGCGAAGCTGCTCGGCCCGGAAGGGGCCGCGGGAGTCGGGGAGCGGCTTCATCTGAGGAAGCTTAGCACGCGCGCGGACGGTGACCACAGGTCCGGCGTCGCCAAAGAGGGCCTTCGTCGCCACGTTGACACGCTCCCGTCCAGGTAGTAGTCTCTTCAAACTCAGGTCGGAGTGAGTTGAAGCGCCGGGCCGGTTCTCGTACGCCGATGGCCGGCGCAGGGCTGTCATGTCGGACCAGGCGCAGTCGGACGAGTTCCCGCTGATCTCGGGCACCCAGGAGGAGAAGCTCGAAGACGGAATCGCCCTGTGCCTGTCGGGCGGAGGGTACCGGGCGATGCTCTTCCACCTCGGCGTGCTGTGGTACCTCCACGACGCCGGCTATCTCCGAAGACTCTCGCGCATCTCCAGCGTGTCGGGCGGCTCGATCACGGCCGGAGTCCTCGGGACCCGCTGGTCCGAGCTCGGAGCGGACGACCCATCCACGGCGTTCCGACAGCACGTGGTCTCTCCATTGCGGCGCATGGCCGGCACCACGATCGACGCCCAGTCGGTGCTGGGCGGCGTCCTGTGGTTCGGCACGGTGAGCGACCGGATCGTCAAGCGTTACCGGGAGCTCCTCTTCGGCGACCGGACGCTCCAGGACCTCCCGGACCACCCGCGCTTCGTGATCAACGCCACCAGCGTCCAGACCGGCTCGCTGTTCCGGTTCTCCAAGCCCTACGTCGCCGACTGGCAGGTCGGCCGTTACCCGAACCCGAGGACGAGCGTCGCCGAGGCGGTGGCCGCCTCCTCGGCGTTCCCGCCGGTGCTCTCGCCGGTGGTCCTGCGCTTCGCCGCCAGCGACTTCTCCGAAGACCTCAAACCCCTTTTCGGACCCCCGTACACCCGGGCGGTGCTCACCGACGGCGGCGTCTACGACAACCTGGGGCTCGAGACCGCGTGGAAGCGCTGCAAGACGATCCTGGTCAGCGACGCCGGGGGAAAGATGGACCCGGACGAGGAGCCCGCCGTCAACTGGGCCTCCCACAGCCTGCGCATCAACTCGCTCATCGACAACCAGGTGCGCAGCCTGCGCAAGCGGCAGATCGTCTCGGCGTTCAAGAGCGGCCTGCGCAGCGGGGCCTACTGGGGGATGCGGACCGATCCGGACAAGTACCCCGCGCAGAGCCGGCTGACGCTGCCCAGGGAAAAGGCCGGCGAGCTCGCCGGCGTCGCGACCCGGCTGAAGGGATTGCCGGACGAGCTGCAGGAGCGGCTCGTCAACTTCGGCTACGGGATGGCCGAGCGGGCCATCCGGAGCCACTTCGACCAGGACGCGCACGCCGCCGAGCAATTCCCTTATCCACGCGGCATCTGACGCGCTCACCGCCGGCGCCACCGCGTGTGACGCCGCAGCTCCTCGGCCGTAGGGCTGTCGACGCCGTCGAGGAACGCCTCGAGCGGACCCGAGTAGAGCAGCTCGCCGCCGTGCTCGCCGCCGCCCGGGCCGAGGTCGACGATCCAGTCGGCGCGGGCGATCAGGTCGAGGTTGTGCTCCACCACGATCACGCCGTGGCCGCGCCGCACCAGGCGCCGCAGCGTCTTGTAGAGCAGGTCGACGTCGGCGAGGTGGAGGCCAGTGGTGGGCTCGTCGAAGACGAAGAGGCGCGGCTGCTCGGCCGTCCGCCGGTCGAGGAAGCTCGCCAGCTTGAGCCGCTGGGCCTCGCCGCCCGAGAGCGTCGACGTGGGCTGCCCCAGTCGCAGGTAGCCGAGGCCGACGTCCGCCAGGGCCCGCAGGCGGCGGCACAGGCGTGTCTGGTCGGCGAAGACGTCGAGAGCCGCGTCCACCGTGAGCTCCAACGTCTCGTAGACGTTGCGTCCGCGGAAGACGATCGCCAGCACCTCGGGCTTGAAGCGACGGCCCTGGCAGGTGTCGCAGGTCACCGTGACCGGCGCCATGAACTGCATGTCGACCTCGATCACCCCGGTGCCCTCGCACTCGGGGCAGCGTCCGCGGTCGAGGTTGAACGAGAAGTGCCCCGCCTGGATGCCGCGCCGGCGCGCCGTCTCGGTCCCCGCGTAGAGCTTGCGGATCTCGTCGTAGCCCTTGACGTAGGTGACCGGGTTGGAGCGCTTCGAGCGCCCCAAGGGACGCTGGTCCACCAGGGTCACGTCCGCGAGGCCGTCGAGCCCGAGCAGGGCCTCGCACTCGCCGGGCTCGACGTCGACCACGCCGCGGGCGCGCTGATAGGTGCCGTAGAGCACGTTCTCCACCAGCGTCGACTTGCCCGAGCCCGAGACCCCGGTGACCGCCACCAGGGCGGCGAGCGGCAGCTCCACGTCGAAGCCCTTGAGGTTGTGGGCGGCGGCGCCCCGGACGGTGATCCGCGGCCGCCGCGCCAGCTCCTCGGCGGGGCTCGCCAGCCCCTTCTCGCGGCGGAAGCGCTCGCGGTGGCGGCGCGCCGGCGTCGCCGGCTTCTCCCGCAGGTACTTGGCGGTCAGCGACGTTTCGTTCGCCAGCACCTCGTCGATCGTCCCCTCGGCCACCACCTCGCCGCCGTGCTCGCCGGCGAGCGGCCCGAGGTCGATCACGTGATCGGCGCCGCGGATCAGCGTCGGGTCGTGCTCGACGACCAGCACCGTGTTGCCCCGCCCGGCCAGGTCGCGCAGCAGGTCGAGCAGACGCTCGGAGTCGCGCGGATGGAGGCCGATGGTGGGCTCGTCGAGCACGTAGAGGGTGCTCGTCAGCCCCGAGCCCAGGGCGGCGGCGAGCTGGATGCGCTGGGCCTCGCCACCCGAGAGGGTGCGCGCCTGGCGGTCGAGGCTCAGGTAGTCGAGGCCCACGCGGTGGAGCGTCTCGAGGCGCTCCTCGAGCTTCTCGAGCAGTTGGCCGCCGGCGGCCCGCTCCTCCGTCGTCCAACGTTGGGCGGCGAGCCAGGCGCGCAGCTTCTCGATCGACTGCCCGGTGATCTCGGGGAGCGTGAGGCCCTTGAAGCGCACGGCCAGGGACTCGGGCCGCAGGCGGTTGCCGCCGCAGGAGGGGCACGGGTTGTAGGCGCGGTAACGCGCCAGCAGCACGCGCACGTGCATCTTGTAGCTGCGGCGCTCGAGGTAGGCGAAGAACTCGTCGAGGGAGGTGTGCGGTCCCGGGCCGTGCCAGATCCATTGCCGGTCGCTCTCGGACAGCTTCTCCCAGGGCACGGTGAGCGGCACCCGCCGTCGCCGGCAGGCGTCGTAGAGCTCGTTGTAGAGCTCCTCGTAGGACGGCGAATTCCACGGCGCGATGGGACGCTCCCGAAGCGTCCGCCTGGGGTCGGGAATCACCCGCCCGCGGTCGACGCCGATCACCCGTCCGAAGCCCTGGCACTCGGGGCAGGCGCCGAGCGGCGAGTTGAACGAGAAGAGCGCCGGCGTCGGCTTGGGCACGGAGGTGCCGCAGACGGTGCAGGTGAGCGCGCGTCCGAAATAGACGACCTTGCCGCTCTCGTCCTCGACCTCGACGCGTCCTCCGGCGAGCTTGTAGCTCTGCTCGACGGCCTCGGCGACGCGCGGGCGCGACTCGTCCTGGGCGGTGAAGCGCCCGAGCACCAGGCGCAGCGGATCGAGCACCATGAGCCAGCGGTCCGAGGGCGTCATGCGCACGACCTCGCCGTTTTCCCAGCGGCGGAAGAAGCCCTGGCGCACGAGCTCGGCGAGCTTGGCGTTCGCCTGCTTCCTGGGCCGCGGCAGGCTGGCGATCAGCGCGAAGCGCTCGCCGGCGTCGCCGCGGGTCAGGGCGGTGGCCACCTGCTGGGGGGTGGAGCGCGTCACCGGTCCGTGGCCCTGCGGGCAGCTAACCTTGCCGAGGTGAGTGAAGAGCAGGCGGAGGACGTCGTGGACCTCGGTGATGGTGCCCACGGTGGAGCGGGCGTTCCTGATCGAGTTGCGGGCCTCGAGCGCCACCGCCGGCAGGATGTTGTGCATGGCCTCGATCGGCGGCCGCTCCATCTGCTCGAGGAACTGCCGGGCATAGGTCGACATCGACTCGACGAAGCGCCGCTGGGCCTCGGCGTAGACGGTGTCGAAGGCGAGCGACGACTTGCCGGCGCCCGAGGGGCCGGTGACCACCGTCACGCGCCCGTGGGGGACGCGGCAGTCGATGCCGCGCAGGTTGTGGGTGTGGGCCTTGACGACCTC
>DASWIG010000387.1:0-4692 GCA_036397835.1 Thermoanaerobaculia bacterium | reverse complement strand
GCCCGTACCGACCGACTCCCGGCAGAACGTCTTCTGCCCGCGCAGGCACCACTCGCAGCGCCCGCACGAGGACTGGACCCAGGGCACGCCCACCCGGTCGCCGACCCTGCGGGCGGTGACCCCCGGCCCGAGGGCCGCGATCTCGCCCACGGGCTCGTGGCCCAGCGTCCGCGGGAACTGCGTCGGTATCGCGCCGCGCGTGATGTGCACGTCGGTGTAGCACAGCCCGCTGGCCCGGATACGGATCAGCACCTGGTTCGGTCCGGGCTCGGGAGTCGGGACCTCCTTGACCTCCCACCGCGCGTTGGCGGCGGGCACGACGACCGCTTTCATGAGCGCCTCCTGCTCCGGCTAGCTTAACGTGTGCACCACTGTGCGACGAAGGTGAAGCTTTACGCCGTATCCGTTTCGGGAGGATGAAACCGACGGGGAATGCGGTCCGACCATTGACAGCGGGGAGTCTTGGAATGAGACTGGCGCCGCCCACTCCAGTTCCCGGTGCCGCCGCCGCAGGGGGAGGCCATGGATCCCCAGGACGAACGCGCAACGATCCGTACCGGTGACGCCGCCCTTCCGACGACGCAGGAAGAAGGCAAGCCGAAGACCGAGGGCGAGCGCCGCATCGGCCCCTACAAGATCCTCCAGGAGATCGGCCACGGCGGCATGGGCAGCGTCCATCTCGCCGCGCGGGCCGACGAGCAGTACCAGCGGCGGGTCGCGATCAAGGTCATCAAGGCCGGTATGGGCGGTACCGAGGTGGTGGGCCGCTTCCGCCGTGAGCGGCAGATCCTGGCCGGGCTGGACCACCCCAACATCGCGCGGCTGCTCGACGGCGGCGCGACGGAGCAGGGTCTGCCGTACCTGGTCATGGAGTACATCGAGGGCCGGCCGCTCAACGACTATTGCGACACCCACCGGCTTCCGATCGAGGAAAGGCTGCGGATCTTCCAGCATGTCTGCTCCGCCGTGGCCCACGCGCACCGGAACCTGATCGTCCACCGCGATCTCAAGCCGACCAACATCCTCGTCACCGCCGAGGGCGTGCCCAGGCTTCTGGACTTCGGCATTGCCAAGCTTCTGAACCCAGAGCTCACGGGCGAGGCGCCCACGGCCACGGGCCTGGCCATGACGCCGGAGTACGCGAGCCCCGAGCAAGTCCGTGGAGAGCTGGTGACGACGTCGAGCGACGTCTACTCCCTGGGCGTGCTGCTCTACGAGCTGCTGGCCGGGCAGCGGCCGTTCGACGACGAGGGCACGGGCGACGTGACGCGGTTCGCGGCTTCCCGGGAGCGGGAACCCGAGAAACCGAGCTCGGCGGTTCGGCGCAGGATGCGGGCGGCGAAGGAGGGCCGGGACGGCAGGAAGCTGCAGCGGCGTCTGGCGGGAGACCTCGACCACATCGTGCTCAAGGCCCTGCGCACCGAGCCGCGCCAGCGTTACGCGTCGGTGCGGGAGCTCGCCGAGGATGTGGAGCGCCACCTGACGGGGCATCCCGTCCTGGCGCGCAAGGGAGCCTGGCTATACTTGCTCTCGCGCTTCGGTCGCCGCCACCGGCGGGTCCTGGCTGCGGCGGCCGTGGTCCTGGCGCTGCTCACGGGATTCGGGTTCAACTGGTGGTCCGAGCGGGAGCGGGCCGCCGCCGAAAGGGAGCGGGCCGCCAGCGAGCTGGCGCGGGCGGAAGGCGTCGAGCAGCTTCTGCGCCTGGTCTTCACGGCCGCCGATCCGGAGAGCGTCCGGGCGCAACCGCCCACTGTGAGCGACGTCCTCGAGAAGGGCACGGCGCTGGTCGTCGAGTCCGACATCGATTCGGCGTCGAAAGCCGAGCTGTTGAGCACTCTGGGCACGGTCTACGGGAACCTCGGCGACCACGACCAGGCGGAGAGCCTGCTGCGGGAGGCGGTACGGTTACGCCAATCCGTCTTCGGAGAGCGTGACCCGCTGGTGGCCCTCAGCCTCAGCGCCCTGGGGTTGGTCCTCCAAAGTAAAGGTGATTACGACGAGGCGGAAGAGGCGTTCCGTGAGGCCATCGCGATCAGCAGCGAAGGCGACCCGGAACCCACCCGCCTTCCCACTTACCTCAACAACCTGGCGGGAGTGTTGAAGGCCAAGGGCGAGCTCCAAGAGATCATCACGATCTACGAGAAAGTCCTGGCGTTACAGCGGAGCGAATATGGCGACGACACCGTCAACGTGAACATTGCGATTACCGTCAACAACCTGGGTAGCGCGTTGCTCGCTCGCGGCGACTATGAGCGAGCTGAAACCGCGTTGTTGCAGGCCCTGGAAATGCGGCGTGAGCTCAAGCTGGTCTCCGGGGAGTCCACCACGCTCTACAACCTCGGCGTCCTGTACCGCGACCGCGGCGAGCTCAAGAAAGGGGAGGACCACCTACGCCAGGCGCTGGAGTTGCGCCAAGGCCTCTACGCAGCAGACCACAGCAAGGTGGCTGCCGTGCTCCGCGACCTGGGAGCGTGCTTGCGCCTCCAAGGAGACCTGGCGGGCGCCGAGGACCTCTTACGCCAGGCCATCGCCATCGAGCGGCCCAAAGGCGATAGCGAGGACCTCGCCACCGCCTTGCGCGCGCAAGCGGTGCTGGCCATGGCTCGCGGCGACTCCGCGGCGGCCGAGGCGTCGGCCCGCGAGGCCGTCGAGATGATGACCGGGGTGTTCTCGGAGGACCACTGGCGCACCGCCGACGCCAGCAGCGTCCTGGGCGAGGCGCTGCTCGCCCAGGGCCGCGTCGACGAGGCGCGTCCGCTGCTCGAGTCGGGCTACGAGGTGCTGCTGCGCGTCAAGGGCCCCAAGACGCGCGAAAGCCGCGAAGCGCAGCAGCGCCTCGCGGCTCTCGGAGAGGTGTAGGAGGTGAGATGCTAGCACCAGACGCGACGCCAATCTCCGGCGCACAGTCGTGGAGTGGCTCAGGCGACATGAGCGGGAGATCGCCGTGGACCCCATCATCCTCGGCGAGATCCGCTTCGGCATACTCCTTCTTCCGGGGGGTAAGCGCCGGCAACGGCTGGAGAGCTGGTTCAAGGCCGGCGTCACGCGGTTCGATTGCTATCCCTGGGACGCTACCTCCGGGCTCCGCTGGGCTCAGCTTCTCGCCGAGCTGCGCAAGAAGGGAAGGACGATGCCGATCAAGGACAGCGAGCCGCACGTGGGTACCGGAGGAACCCGGAGGACTCGGACGGCCGTTTGAGATAACCTTCATCCATCGTGAGGACGCTCCGAATCGCTCTCGCCTCCCTCACGCTCCTGCCCCCGGCTTCGCTGGCCGATGGCCGTGACCTGCTCGCGAAATACCGCGACGGCGAAGTCACGGCCTCCGGCGAGCTCGCCGCCGTCGCCGCCGCGCTCGCCGAGCTCGGACGCGAGGACCCGCGGCGATTCCACGAGGCGCTCCGCCTCTACGACGAGGCCATCGCCGCCGACCCGGCGAACCTCGAGGCGCGGGTGGCCCTCGGCGACCTCTTCCTCGCCAAGTACAACGCCAAGGACGCTCTCGAGACCTTCGAGGAGGTCCTCGCCGCCGACCCCGATCACCCCGGAGCGCTCCTCGGCGTCGCAAGCGTCCGGCGCTTCGACGGCGCCAGCGACGTCTCCGAGCTCGTGGCGAAGGCCCTCGAGGCGGATCCCGGCCGCGTCGATGCCCGCCTCCTGCTCGCCCGCCAGCACCTCGACCACGAGGACTACGACGCCGCGGACCGCGAGACCCGGCGCGCGCTGGCGACGGATCCCCGCTCTCCCGAAGCCCACGCGCTGCTCGCCGCCTCGGCGCTCCTGCGCGGCGACGAGCGCGGCCTCGGCGAGCGCCTCGCGCGAGTTGCCGAGCTCGCGCCGGAAGACCCGGAGCCCTTCGTGACCCTGGCGGAGGTCGCGGCCCGCAACCGTCTCTACGCCCGCGCCGTCGAGCTCGCCGGCCGCGCCGTCGAGCTCGACGCGCTGGCCTGGCGCGGCTGGGCCCTGCGCGGCGTCAACCGCCTGCGCACCGGCGACGTCGCCGGCGGCCGACGTGACCTCGAGACCGCCTTCGCCGGCGATCCGTTCGACGTGTGGACCAAGAACACCCTCGACCTGCTCGACGCCATGGCGGGCTATCGGACGATCGCGACCGAGCGCTTCGAGCTGGTGATGCCCGCCGCCGACGCCGGGCTGCTGGCCCTCTACCTGGCGCCGCTGGCCGAGGAAGCCTACGACACGCTCGCGGCGCGCTACGGCGTCGAGCTGGCGACGCCGGTGCGGCTCGAGGTTTTCCCGCGGCACGCCGACTTCTCGGTGCGCACCATCGGCCTGGTGGGGCTGGGCGCCCTGGGCGTGAGCTTCGGGCCGGTGATGGCCATGGACGCGCCCACGGCGCGCCCCGCCGGCGATTTCCACTGGGGCGCCACCCTGTGGCACGAGCTGGCGCACTCCTTCCACCTCGCGCTGAGCGCTCATCGGGTGCCGCGCTGGCTCACCGAAGGGCTCGCCGTCTACGAGGAGCGCCAGGCCCGCCCGGGCTGGGGCGAGCACGTGACGCCCGAGTTCCTGCTCGCCTACGAGCAGGGCCGCCTGGCCCCGGTCGACGACCTCAACCGCGGCTTCATGCGGCCGGAGTACCCCCAGCAGGTCGCCTTCTCGTACTACCAGGCGTCGCTCGTCTTCGACTACGTGGTGGAGCGCTGGGGCTTTCCCGCCGTCGTCGACCTGCTC
>DASWIG010000386.1:0-4847 GCA_036397835.1 Thermoanaerobaculia bacterium | reverse complement strand
AGGGCCGGCAGCTCGGCGTCGAGGCCGGCGAGATTCGCACGTATTCGACACCCAGGTGAAGGTCTGGTCGAAGAACTCGATCGCTTCCTGGCGGGCCAAGGCGCGCCGTGGTGGGCGGTTGTGCGTCGGGCGGTGACGCGGGGCGCGAGGCCTCGCGGTGCTGGCGCGGGCTCTGGCCCGTCTGGCCTTTGAACCACTTGCTGAAGAGCTCGGCGTCGCTGAAGCCGAGTCCGGCGGCGATCGTCGACAACGGCGCGTTCGCGACGGCCACCAACCGCTTCGCCGCCTCGCAACGCCGCAGGTTGCAGTCGTCGCGCATGCGCTGCCGCCGACGCAGTTTCGTTTTCGCGGGGACGGGTGTCTAAGCCTCCAATGCCGGCCGACGGACGCGCCGGCGGTTCGGAGGAAGCAAGATGCCCGACCCGCGCTACTACCAGATCGCCGTCCTCTCCGGTCTCGCCGTCTACGGCGCCTTCGCCCTCGACTTCGAGATCCGTCCCCTCGGCGCCGCGCTGACGCTGGGCGCGGCGCTCGCCGCCCAGGGCGTCTGCTCGCGCCTGGCCGGCGTGCGCTTCGATCCGCGCAGCCCCCTGATCTCGGGCCTGTCGCTGTGCCTGCTGCTGCGCACCGACCTGCCGTGGCTGGCCGTCGCCGCCGCCGTCGTGACGATCGCCGGCAAATTCGTGATCCGGGTGGAGGGCAAGCACGTCTTCAACCCCACCAACTTCGGGCTGGTGGCGATGATGCTGGCGACCGACCGCGTCTGGGTCTCGCCGGGGCAGTGGGGCTCGGCCGCGTTCTTCGGCTTCCTGCTCGCCTGCCTCGGGGGGCTGGTGATCCACCGCGCGGCACGCAGCGACGTGACCTATGCCTTCCTCGCCGCCTACTGCGGCGTGCTCTTCGGCCGCGCCCTGTGGCTCGGCGATCCGCTGACGATTCCGCTCCACCAGCTTCAGAGCGGCGCCCTGCTGATCTTCGCCTTCTTCATGATCTCCGACCCCAAGACCACCCCCGACGCCCGAGCCGGCCGCGTGGCCTTCGCGGCCCTCGTCGCGCTCGTCGCGGGCTGGATCCAGTTCCGCCTCTTCCGTCCCGACGGCCTGATCTGGGCGCTCGCGCTGTGCGCGCCCGCCGTGCCGCTGATCGATCGGCTGGTCCCGGGCGTGCGCTACGTGTGGCAGCGCTCGCGGCCGCTTTACCGTGCAAGGAGACTCACCGTGTCGCATCCCCAAACCGTGTCGCGTTCCCTCGGCGTCCTCGTGCTCTTCGTGCTCTTCGCCTCGCCGGTCCGCGCCTTCTGCGGCTTCTACGTCGGCAAGGCCGACACCAAGCTCTTCAACCAGGCCTCGAGCGTCGTGCTGGTGCGCGACGGCGAGCGCACCGTGCTGACCATGTCGAGCGACTACCGCGGGGACCTGAAGGAGTTCGCCCTGGTGGTGCCGGTGCCGACGGTGCTCGAGCGCGAGCAGATCCACGTCGGCGACCAGGCGATGATCGACCACCTCGACGCCTACACGTCGCCGCGCCTGGTGGAGTACTTCGACCCCGATCCCTGCGCGGTCGTGAGGTACGAAAAGGAGCTCCGGGCCCTCGGCTCAATGGCCGACGCCGCCGCCCCCACGGCGGGCCGGAACGAGGGCCTGGGGGTCACCATCGAGGCTCGCTACACCGTGGGCGAGTACGACGTCCTGATCCTCTCGGCCACCCAGAGCGACGGCCTGGAGACCTGGCTGCGCCAGAACGGCTACCGCATTCCCGACGGCGCGAGCCAGGTGCTGGGCAGCTACATCCGCCAGAACCTGCGCTTCTTCGTCGCCCGGGTCAACCTCGAGGAGCAGGCGCGGCTCGGCTACGCCCATCTCCGTCCGTTGCAGATGGCCTACGAGTCGCGGCGCTTCATGCTGCCGATCCGCCTCGGCACGGTGAACGCCGACGGTCCGCAGGAGCTCTTCGTCTTCGCGCTGACGCGCACCGGGCGCGTGGAGACGGCGAACTACCGCACCGTCAAGCTGCCGTCGGACGTCGAGGTGCCGGTCTTCGTCAAGCACGAGTTCGCCGACTTCTACCGCGACCTCTTCGCCCACCAGGTCGAGGAGGAGCGGATGCGCACCGTCTTCCTGGAGTACGCCTGGGACATGAACTGGTGCGACCCGTGCGCCGCCGACCCGCTCTCCGACCGCGAGCTGCGCGACCTCGGCGTCTTCTGGGCCGGCGACGAGCGGCGCGAGGGCTTCAAGCAGCAGGCCCGCGACGTCTTCGTGACGCGCCTGCACGTGCGCTACACGGCCGAGAACTTCCCCGAGGACCTGGTGCTCCAGGAGACGGGGGACCGCACGAACTTCCAGGGCCGCTACGTGCTGCGTCACCCGTGGAAGGGCAAGGCGACCTGCCCGGCCGCGCGCGATTACTTCCGCCAGCTCGAGCAGCGGCAGGAACGCGAGGCGCGGACGTTGGCGTCGCTGACGGGGTGGGACCTCGACGAGATCCGCGGCAAGATGGACCTGCCGGAGTCGGCGCTGACGCAAGGCGAGGACGATCGTCCCTGGTGGAAGAAGATCTGGGGGTCGCGCTGAGGTCGGGCGCACGGCGTGCGCCTCTACACCCGTCCAGGAGGGCGCCGTAGGCCCGATGTAGGGGCGCAAGGCCTTGCGCCCGCAGGCGGTCGCCTGACCGCCGGCGTCCGGCGTCGCCGGGCGCGGGCGCACGCCGTGCGCCCCTACACCGGCACCCGCGTGGACGCCCTCTTCAGAGGGCGGATCCGGCGGCCCGTCCTCCCGTCAGGACGTCAGGCCCCGATGCCGAGCCGCTTCTTCATTTCGGCGAGCGAGTCGGAGACCGCCGCCCGGGGCATACGAGCGCTTCGGTCTGGCGGCGGAGCGAGAGCGTGATCGCGAAGCAGGGTAGAATAGGCACCCATTCCGTCCTCAAGGAGACAGTATGAGCCCACGGTTTTCTTCGTCTCTGTCGGGGTACCTCGCCGTCCCCTGCCTGGCCGTCGCGTGCGTCGTCGCATTCGCCGGCGGCCTGGCGGCCCAGGAGGTCACCAACCTCGCCGCGGCGGCCGTCGGCGGCCGTCTGGTGTCCTTCTCCAGCCAGTTCAACGACACCGATTGGGCCGCCGCCCACCTGATCGACGGCTCGCCCGACAGCGGCTGGGCCGGGCGGTCGGGCGGTTCGCAGTCGTTCGTCGTGGCCTTCGCGGGCGACGGCCTCGCCGAGCTCGAGGACGCGCGGTGACCCACGAGATCCGCTTCGCCTTCAACTCGGCCGAGATCCTGCCCGAGTCCGCGGCGGCGCTGCGGGAGATCGCCGACGTCCTGCGCCGCCAGAGCGACCTCGAGCTCATCGTCGAGGGCCACACCGACAACGTCGGCGGCGCCGAGCACAACCTCGACCTGTCGCGCCGGCGCGCCGACGCGGTGAAGCTGTGGCTGGTCGACGAGGCCGGGATCGGCGAGATCCGCCTGACCAGGCAGGCGAGGCAATAACCCGCATGGCACAGATCTCTGCGATAAAAGCCTTGGTCGCGAGTGAAAAAGGTCGGCCTGTTGAGAGCATGGAGCAGTGGGATGATCTGCTCGTCTTGAATGCCTTGCGGCTGAAATCGGCGCCGATCAGGTGAGCGCGAATGCGCCAACTTCGCAAGAGCTGATACTGGTGCTCCGGGACGTTCTCGTCGAGGACGATCATGCCGTCACCGGCCCACCGGCGACGTACTCGTCGAGATGGTCGAGAAGCGCCCGGCCCGCCAGCTTCAGGGCCTCCGCGATGGCCTCCTTGCCGATGCTGCCGTGCCACTCTGCGATGATGCTCTCCCAGGCCATCCCCTCGGCCACCTGCTCGAGGACGTCGGCAACCAGGATCCTGGTTCCGCGGAAGGTGGGCTGACCATGGCAGATCTTGGTGTCGGTGACGATGTGACGTCCCATGAGTCTGACAGCCATGACGGGCTCTCCTTCGAGGGCGTCCTCCGCGGGACCCCTCTGGTCTCGCGGGACCATTGTACTCGCCCGGCGTGAATCACTCCAACCGCCGCACCACCACGAGCGTGCTGTCGTCGTGCTGCTCGCCGGAGGCCTGGTACTCTTCCACCCGCTCGCGGATGACGGCGAAGAGCCGGCGGCCGGGCAGCGCCGGCTCCCGGCGCAGGATCTCGGCGAGCCCTTCGCTGCCGAACTCCTCGCCGGCCTCGTCCTCGGGCTCCGAGATGCCGTCGGTGTAGAGCAGCACCACGCTGCCCGGCGCCAGCGCCACCCGGCGGCTGGCGTAGACCGCCTCCTCGATCAGGCCGACGATCGGGCCCGTGGAGCCGAGCTCGCTGACCTCGCCGTCCACCGCCAGGAGCGCCGGGTTGTGGCCGCCGTTGACGTACTCGATCTCGTGCGTCGCCGGGTCGAGCTCGGCGTAGAAGAGGGTGGCGAACTTGTTCGCGGGCGAGTTCTCGATCATCACCTGGTTGAGCTGCGCCACCAGCACCGCGGGCTCGGCGGCGGTGTGGATCAGCGCCCGCAGCGACGAGTGCAGCCCCGACATCAAGAGCGCCGCGCCCACCCCCTTGCCCGAGATGTCGGCGATCACCACCGCCAGCTTGCCGTCGCGCTTGGAGATGAAGTCGTAGTAATCGCCGCCGATCTCGAAGCAGGTGCGGCTCTCGCCGCAGATCTCGTAGCCCGCGAGCCGCGGATCGGCGCGCGGCAGCAGGTTGCGCTGGATCTTGGCGCCGAGCCTCAGCTCCTCTTGCATGCGCTTCTTCTCGAGCTGCTCCTCGAGCAGGCGCACGTTCTCGATCTTGACCGCCGCCAGGTTGGCGATCAGCCCGGTCACCCGCAGGTCGTTCTCGGAAAACG
>DASWIG010000385.1:0-12351 GCA_036397835.1 Thermoanaerobaculia bacterium | reverse complement strand
GAGGGTCGCGACGGCGCCGATCGCGACGACGAGGAGAGTACCGAGACGGATGAGCAGGCGCGTCTCGAGCTCCCTGATGTCGCGCTTGAGCTCATTGATGTCGCGCTTGAGCTCGACCTCGAGCTCCTTGATGTCGCGCTTGACGAGCTCCAAGTCGTGCTTGGTCGCCATCCGCTCCCCGATCAGAGCCGCGATGGCCTCCACCTGGACCTCGGCCTGCTTCTCCGGGACGCCGACGTCCCGCAGCTTCTTGACGTAGGCGTGGGTGTCGAAAGCGAGCGCGGTCGCCATGATGGAATTCTACCACAATCCGGTCAAGTGCCCTTCGAGGCCCGCGGCAGCACCAAAGCCTGCGACGGCACCGCCAGCAGGCGAGCAGCGCCGCGGCGCGTGCGGAAGGCGGCGCCAGGTCGAGGGATCAGAGCAGCTTGACGAGGGTCGCGACGGCGCCGATCGCGACGATGAGGAGAGTACCGAGACGGACGAGCAGGCGCGTCTCGAGCTCCTTGATATCGCGCTTGAGCTCGGTCTCGAGCTCCTTGATGTCGCGCTTGAGCTCGGCCTCGACGCGCTTGAGCTCAATCTCGATCTCCTTGATGTCGCGCTTGAGCTCGGTTCGCACGAGCTCCAAGTCGTGCTTGGTCGCCATCCGCTCCTCGATCAGAGCCGCGATGGCCTCCACCTGGACCTCGGCCTGCTCCTCCGGGACGCCGACGTCCCGCAGCTTCTTGACGTAGGCGTGGGTATCGAAAGCGAGCGCGGTCGCCATGGCGATACTCTACCACAACCGGGTAAATGCCCATCGCGGCACGCCGCGCTAAGCCGGCGACGGCACCGCCGCCGGCTCCCACGCCGCCGGCTCCGCGGGCTCGACGGCCCGCACCTCGACCGGCACGCCGGAGAGCGCCGCGTTGCCCGAGAGCGCGTCGATGCGCTCGTGGTCGGTCAGGTCGTTGACGCTGACGCCGGGACGCGCCGCCGCCGTCTGCATCCGGACTCCCGAGCGGTGGTGGCCCCAGCCATGGGGCAGGCTCACTACGCCGGGCATGATGTCGGCCGTCAGCTCGACCGGCGCCTCGACGCTGCCGATCCGCGAGGTGACCACGGCGCGGCCGCCCTCGGCCAAGCCGAGACGCTCGGCGTCGTCCGGGTGCACGAGCAGGGTGCAGCGGTCCTTGCCGCGCATCAGCCGCGGGTAGTTGTGCATCCACGAGTTGTTGCTGCGCACCTGGCGGCGGCTGATGAGCACGAACCCACGCCCGGCGTCGTCGGTGCGCGTCTCGGCGAGGCTTCGGCCGAGGCGCTGGACGTCGCGCACCAGGGGCTCGGGCGCCAGGGCGATTCGCTGGTCGCGGGTGAAGAGCCGCTCCGGCATGCAGGGCTCGAGGCCGCCGAGGTCGACGCCGTGCGGCGCCGCGCGCAGCCGCCGCAGGTTGAGCCCGCTGCCGAACGGCTTGAAGCCGGAGCCGTAGGGGCCGCGCCGCAACAGCAGGTCGAGCGTGCCGGCCGGACCGAGGCGCTTGCCCACCCAGTGCGCGGCGGCGGCGCGCAGCCGCTTGCCCGGGCCGCCGTCGGCGAGGCGCGCGGCGAGCTCCTGGAGGATCTGCCAGTCGTGCCGGGTTCCGGGCTCGGGGTCGAAGAGCGGCGGCGAGTAGCGCGCCGTGTTGCGGATCGCCAGCAGGTGGAACGCCAGGTCGTAGTGGTCGTGCTCGAGGGCCGCCGTGGGCGGCAGGATGAGGTGGGCGTGGCGCGTGGTCTCGTTGACGTAGAAGTCGATCGACAGCATGAAGTCGAGGCCGGCGAGGGCGCGGTCGAGCTGGCGGCCGTTGGGGGTCGAGAGCACCGGATTGCCGGCCGCCGTCACCAGGGCGCGGGTGCGCCGCGGGTCGGCGGCGAGCATGTCCTCGGCCATGGTCGCCACCGGCAGCTCGCCGCCGGCCTCGGACAGGCCGCGCACCAGGCTGTGCCAGCGCCCGTAGCCGCCGCGGCCGATGAAACGCAGGGTGTCGACGGCGGGCTTGGTGAACATGGCGCCGCCGGGGCGGTCGAAGTTGCCGGTGACCAGGTTGAGCACGTTGACCAGCCACTGGCACAGCGAGCCGAACTCCTGCACCGAGATCCCCATCCGTCCGTAGCACACCGCCGACGGCGCGGCGCAGAACTCGCGCGCCAGGCCGCGGATCTCCTCCGCCGCGATCCCCACCGCCGCCGCCACCGCCTCCGGCGCGAAGCCGGCGACGGCCCGGCGCACGGCGTCGAGGCCGTGGGCGAAGGCGGGGAGGCGCAGCGAGAGCTCCTCGTCGAGCACGGTGTGGACGAGCGCCGCCAGGAGCAGCGCGTCGCGCCCCGGACGGATGAAGTAGTGGCGGTCGGCGAGGCGGGCGGTCTCGGTGTGCCGCGGATCCACCACCACGACCTTGCCGCCGCGCTCGCGCACCGCCTTCATTCGCTTCTTCACGTCGGGCGCCGTCATCAGGCTGCCGTTCGACACCACGGGGTTGCCGCCGAGCACCAGGAAGAAGTGGGTGCGGTCGAGGTCGGGGATGGGCAGCAGGAGCTGGTGACCGAACATGAAGTAGGCCACGAGCTGGTGCGGGAGCTGGTCCACCGAGGTCGCCGAGTAGCGCCGGCCCGGCCGCAGGGCCTTGATGAAGGGCGGACCGTAGAGCAGCGAGCCGTAGTTGTGGACGTTGGGGTTGCCGAGGTAGAGGGCGACGGCGTCGCGCCCGTGCTCGGCGCGCACCGCCCGCAGGCGGCCGGCGGCCTCGTCGAAAGCCTCGTCCCAGCCGATCTCCTGCCAGCCGCCGGCGGTGCGGCGCAGGGGCCGCTTGAGGCGGTCGGCGTCGGTGTGGACGTCCTGGAGGGCGACCGCCTTGGGGCAGATGTGGCCGCGGCTCAGGGGGTCGTCGGCGTCGCCGCGGATCGACACGATGCGGCCGTCGTCGACGCGGATCTCGAGACCGCAGATGGCCTCGCAGAGGTTGCAGGCTCGGTAGTGGGTGGTGGAAGACATGGGGACCGATTATAGACGTCTCAACAGACCTCACCGCGGCGGCGTGAGCGCCTCGCCCACGACCACCCAGCGCGGCCACAGGTCGCCCGCGTCCCGCGCCTTCTTCCACAAGGTCAGGAAGCCGCCGCTCGCGGCCGTCACCTCCTCGCCGTGGCGCACCTCGACCGCGAACCGGCCGATCGTGTACGCCAGGTCCCCCGAGGCGGCCTCGACGACGGTCTCCGGCTGGCGCTCGACTTTCACCGCGCCGCCGAGGTGTTGGAAGGGCGGCCAGAAGCCGCCGAAGGCGCGGCGCAGGTCGCGCACTTCGGCGCCGTCCGGATAGATCACCAGGGTGCCGTCGGCGGCGATCTTCCACTCGCCCTCGGTGTCCGGGCGCCAGATCGTCAGGTACTTGCCGCCGCGCCGCTCGGTGCCGTGGCGGAAGACCATCTCGGCCTCGCCGATCGAGTAGGCGAGCTCGCCCGAGGCGGCGACGCCGGCCTCCTGCGGCCGCCAGGAGAGCCGCATGTCGCCCGCTGGGTCGAAAAAGGGCGCCCAGGCGGCGGCGATGGCGTCGGGGCCGCAGCTCACCTCCGCGCCCAGGAAGACCGCATCGGGGTGGAAGAAGGCGCGGAACCGCCCCGGATCGCGAGCTTCGAGGACGGCGGCGAGCTCGCCGTCGCGCCGGAGCACGGCCTCGCGCGCCGGCTCCCCGGCAGCGGCGGAAGCGAGCAGCGCTGCCGCCGTCGGCAGTCCCAGAAACAGCCTTGCGGCGTCACGCCGCCTGCGTCGCGTCATGCGTCTGATCCTCCTTGTCGTCCGGTCCGGCCGCGTCGGGCAGGGTGAAATAGAACGTCGAGCCGCGGCCGGGTCCTGCCGATTCGACCCAGGCGCGGCCGCCGTGCACCTCGACGATCCGGCGCACCAGGGCGAGCCCGATGCCGGTGCCCTCGTCGTCCTTGCGCAGCTTGTGGAAGAGGTCGAAGATCAGCTCGCGGTGGCCGGCGTCGATGCCGACGCCGTTGTCGGCCACGAAGCACAGCACCTCGGCGCCCTGGCGCCGCCCGCCGACCTCGATCCGCGGCGCCGGCTGGTCGCCCATGAACTTCGCCGCGTTCTCGATCAGGTTCTGCAGCACCTGGACCAGACGCACGCGGTCGCCGTGCACCCGCGGCAGGCCGGGGGCGACCGCGACCTCGACGCCGCGCCCGCTGAGGGCGCCGGCGACCTGGGCGAGGGCCTCGTCGACCAGCGCCGCGAGCTCCACGTCCTCCGGCGGGTGGCCCATGCGCCCCACGCGCGAGATCTCCAGCAGGTCGTCCAGCAGCGCCCGCATGCGGTCCGTCGCCTCGGCCACCCGCTCGAGGTCGGCGCCCACGCGCTCGAGCTGGCCGGCGGCGAGGTCGCGATTGACGTAGCCGAGGAAGCCCTTGATGGTCACCAGCGGGCTCTTGAGGTCGTGCGACACGGTATACGTGAAGCGCTCGAGCTCGGCGTTCTTGCGCTCGAGCTGACGGATGACCTCCTCGCGCTCAGCCTCGGCGCGGCGCAGCTCGGTGACGTCGATGAGGCTGGCCAGCGACCTCGCCACGCGTCCCTCGGCGTCGCGCTCGGCGGTGGCCGAGAGCAGCACGTCGATCCGCCGCCCGTCGCGGGTGAGCACCTGATAGGGCAGGTCGCGGCAATGGCCGGCGGCGAAGAACCCCGGCAGCCCGACCTCCAGCGCGAAGCGCCGCGACTCGTCGGTCAGGAGCTCGGTCACGTGGCGGCCGATCACCTCGCCGCGCTCGTAGCCCAGGGTCCGCAGCCAGTGGTCGTTGACTTGCATGAGCCGGCCTTCGGCGTCGATCGAGTGCATCATGATCGGCGTGTTGTGGTAGAGGTGACGATAGCGCGCCTCGCTCTGGCGCAGCCACGCCGCCGCGGCGAACGCCGTGCGCTGCGCCACCCGATAACCGCGGTAGAGGAGCAGGAGCGAGAGCGGCACCAGCACCCCGGTGGTCCCCGCCACGTAGAGCCCCCACGGCATGGCGGCCTCCCGCATCCGGCGGTTCGCGACCCGGACCGGCAGATGGACCGCCACCAGGACGTCTAAGGGCTCCAGGCGGACGCCGCCCAGGAGTTGCTCCTCGCCGAGCAGCGGTCCGGCGCGGCCGGACCAGCCCGTGCGGCGCTCCAGGAGCTCCGCCATCGTCCGCGGGCCGCCCTGGCCGCCGCCATCGAGCGTCAGGCCGTGGACGGCCTGGCCCGCGAGCGCCGGCTCACCGGTGTGGAACGCGATCCTGCCCGACGAATCGACGACGAGGAGCTGGGCGCCTTCGGGGGGCTCCTCCACCTCCCGCCAGAAGCGCTCGAGCTCGCGGTACGCGGCGGTCCGGCTCTCCGGCGTGGCGAGGTCGTCGGCGACGTTGCGGCGCACGTGGCCGACGATCGTCTGCGCCAAGTGGCGGCTCTCGTCGGCGAGGCGACGTTCCAGCGTTCGCAGATTGGCCGTGTAGCCCAGGTAGATCACGGCGCCGGTGCCGAGCACGGTGACCAGGCCGATCGCCACTGCAATCGCCACCATGCGCCGCGCCGCCGCCGCCGTCACCGCTTCCCAGGCCAGGCTGCGATCCGTCGAGAGCGTCTCCGGCATGCCGCAGCCTATGGTACTCGAAAGCACGGCCGCGGAACGGTCACAGGAATGCCTCACCGTCTCCACAAAGCCGTGGTGGAATAGGCTCTCGGGAGACCCGAGATGCTGAAGCTCAACGCCCTCTTCCGTCCGCCGGCCGCCGCTCTCAGGTGGTTGCTGCGTGGCGTCGCCGCCGCGGCCGCCGCCGCGGTGGGCGCGCTCCTGCTCGCCTGGACGCTGCCGCTGCCGGCGCGCCTCGCGGTGCCGCCGTCGACGGTGGTGGCCTTCGCCGACGGCTCGCCCGCCTACGTCTTCCTGTCGCCCGACGACAAGTACCGCATGGCGGTCGACGCCGGCGCCGTGGACCCGGACTACGCCGCGGCCCTGGTGCGCTTCGAGGACAAGCGCTTCTACGCGCACCCGGGCGTCGACCCGCTGGCGGTCCTGCGGGCGGCCGCCCTGAACCTGCGCGCCCGGAGGGTGCGGTCGGGCGCCTCGACGATCACCATGCAGCTCGTGCGGGTGCTCGAGCCGCGCCCGCGGACGGTGGCGTCGAAGGCGGTCGAGGCGCTACGGGCGCTGCAGCTCGAGGTGCGGATGTCCAAGCGCGAGATCCTCTCGGCGTACCTCTCCTTCATCCCCTTCGGCCGCAACGTCGAGGGGGTCGAGGCCGCCGCCTACGCCTACTTCGGCCACGGCACCCGCGACCTGGCGCCGGAGGAGATCGCGGTGCTGCTGGCGGTGCCGCAGCGGCCGAGCGAGCGCTTCCCGTCGACGATGAACGCGCCCCGACTGGCCGCGGCCCGCGACGAGACCGCCGCCTGGCTGCTCGCGCGCGGCGCCCTGCCGCGCGGCGACAGGACGACGGAGGACGTCCGCGAGCGGATCGCGGCCCAGCCGGTGCCGCGCTCCTTCCGTCCGCTGCCGCGGCACGCCCCGCACGCCGCCTTCTGGTTGCGGAACCGGAATCTCGGGGAGACCCGGATCGTCACCACCCTCGACCGCGGCCAGCAGTTCCTGGCCGAGCGCCTGCTGCGCGACGCCCAGGACCGCCTGGCGCCCCTCGGCATCCACAACGGCGCCCTGGCGCTCGCCGACCACCGCGCCGCCGAGGTGCGGGCGCTGGTGGGCAACCCCGACTTCTGGGACGACGAGCACGGCGGCCAGATCGTCGGTTTCGACAACCCGCGCTCGCCGGGCTCGGCCTTGAAGCCTTTCATCTACGCGCTGGCGATCGACCGCGGCCTGGCGCTGCCCGAGCACCTCGTGTCGGACGTGCCGGTACGCTACGGCGCCTACGCGCCGTCGAATTACGACGGCGAGTTCACCGGCCTGGTCAAGCTCGAGGACGCCCTCTCCGAGTCGCTCAACATCCCCTTCGTGCGCCTGCTGTCGCGGGTGGGCGTGGAGCGATTCGCGGGCACCCTGCGGCAGATGGGCGGCGCCAGCCTGCGCGCCGAGCCGGGCTACTACGGGCTGTCGGCGGCGATCGGCTCGATGGAGGTCACGCCGCTCGAGCTGGCGGGCTTCTACGCCGCCCTCGCCGCCGGCGGACGCCACCGCCCGCTGCGCTGGCTCGCCGCCGAGGACGGCGCCGAAGCCGGCGTCCGCGACGAGCGCGGCGTGGCGATCTTCTCGCCGGGCGCGGCGTACCTCGCGCGGCGGGCCCTGGCGCGGCGCGACCGTCCCGACTTCCCGGAACGCCGGCGCTTCTCCGGGGCGCCCGCCGAGGTCCACTGGAAGACCGGCACCAGCTATGGCCACCGCGACGCCTGGGCCGCGGGCTCGGGCCCGCGATACACGGCTGTCGTGTGGCTGGGCAACTTCGACATGACGCCGAGCGTCGACCTGGTGGGCGCCGACGCCGCCGGCCCGCCGCTCTTCGACCTGCTCGAGGCGGTGGCGGACCGCTCGACGCCGCCGTCGCCGCGGCCGCCGCCGCTCGACCTCAAGCGGGTCGAGGTCTGCGCCTTCTCGGGGCGCCTGCCGCGGCCGGCCTGCGGCGAGCGGCGCGCGGCCCTGGCGTTGCGCGAGCGGGTGCCCACGGAGCGCTGCCCCTACCACGTGAGCATCGACGTCGACCTCGACTCCGGGCTGGCGCTCAACCCGTCGTGCCGCGGCGGGCGGCGCTGGGAGACGCGTTCGTTCGTGGTGTGGCCGGCGTCGGTCCGCCGCTGGCTCACCGGCCGCCACCGCTGGCTGCCGCAGCCGCCGTCGCCGTCGCCGGGCTGCGCGGCCGCGGGGGAGCGGCGAGCGCCCGAGATCCTGTCGCCGCCGGCGGGCCAGATCCTGGTGTTGCTGCGCGGCGTCGCCGCGGCGGACCAGGAGGTGCCCCTGACCGCCGACGGCGACGCCGCCGGCGCCCGTCTGTCCTGGTTCGTCGACGGCGAGTTCCTGGGCACCGTCGACGACCAGGAAGAGCTCTGGTGGACGCCGTCGCCGGGGCGTCACCAGATCCTGGTGATGGACGAGTCGGGCCTCTTGGCGCGACGGACGCTGGAGGTGCGGGAGGCGGGCTGACGCCGGGAGCGCAGGCGTCCCGCCTGCTCCGGAAAGCACCGGAGGATCACGGCTCGGGCTAGACGCTGCCGTTCCTTCGGAACTAGACTCGATGTCAGAGGTCCGCCATGACGGCACACGCCACGGTCGTCATCGTTTCCAGATAAACCACTGTGAGCCATGCTGTGCCGGAATTCGGTGGCGGACGATTTTTTGCCAGCGACAATGCCGCGGGGATCCACCCCGCGGTGCTCGACGCCCTCCGCGACGCCAACCAGGGCCACGCCCTGGGCTACGGCAACGACGCCTGGACCCGCCGCGCCGTGGAGGTGCTGCGCGGTCATTTCGGCGCCGGCGCCGAGGTGCTGCTGGTCTTCGGCGGCACCGGCGCCAACGTGGTGGCGCTGCGCGCGGCGGTGGACTCGCACCAGGCGGTGATCTGCTCGGATCACGCCCACCTCTACCGCGACGAGTGCGGAGCACCCGAGCGCCTGGTGGGCTGCAAGCTGCTGCCGGTGGCGGGCGTCCACGGCAAAATCACGGCCGCGCAGGCGCGGGCGCACCTGTGGACCAGGGGCGGCGTCCACTATGCCCAGCCGCGCCTGGTCTCGGTGAGCCAGGCCACGGAGTGCGGCACGCTCTACGCCCCCGAGGAGCTGCGGGCCCTCGCCGATTTCGCCCACGACAACGGGTTGTTGCTGCACGTGGACGGCGCGCGCCTGGCCAACGCCGCGGCCGCGCTGGGCACCAGCCTGCGCGCCCTGACGGCCGACGCCGGCGTCGACCTGCTGAGCCTCGGCGGCACCAAGTGCGGGCTGCTCGGCGCCGAGGCGGTGGTGCTGCTGCGTCCGGAGCTCGCCGAGCGGGCCCCGTTCTACCGCAAGCAGTGCGCGCAACTGCCCTCGAAGTCACGTTTCCTCGCGGCGCAGCTCACGGCGCTTTACGGCGGCGAGCTGTGGCGCGAGCTCGCCGGCCACGCCAACGCCATGGCGCGGCGCCTGGCCGACGCCGTGGCCGGCGTCGTCGAGCCGGCGCACCCGGTCGAGACCAACGCGGTCTTCGCCCGCCTGCCGGAGGCGGCGATCGCGCCCCTGCGCGAGCGCTTCATCTTCAACCCGTGGCCGCCCGAGCCAGGACTGGTGCGGTGGATGACCTCGTGGGACACCCGCCCGGAGGACGTCGACGCGTTCGGCAGGGCGGTCCGTGAGGTGGTTGGCGGCGCGGCGTCCCGGAGCTGACGGAGAAGCTCAATCAGGCGGCGGCGGTCCGCGGCGGCGGCGGCCAGGGCCACGCGGCCGCGCAGGAACCAGCACTCGGCGGCGATCAGCCGCAGGCGCGACGTCGGTCACGGAAACCTCGCTCGCCACGAACCTCGTGATGGTATCGCGGTCGTCGCTGCCGCGGCGCCGACCGTGTACGATGGACGGGAAGGAAGCGGCAATGGACGCGCGCCCCTTTCCGATCGAGGCCCGGCGCGGCTCCGGGCGGACGCCGAGCGTCGCCGACGCGGCGCCGGAGCTCGCCGCCCTGCTGCGCGACGCCGCCGGGCGCCGCCTGCGCTGCCGCGTCTGCGGCGCCGTGATCACCGGCGAGGGCCACCGCGTCGAGATCGCGGGGGGCCACGTTCACCGCCGCGTCAACCCGGCCGGCTTCGAGTTCGAGCTCGGCTGCTTCGACGCGGCGGCGGGCGCCGCGGTTGTGGGGCCACCGACGGCGGAGTTCAGTTGGTTTGCGGGCTACGCCTGGTCCTACTCGGTCTGCCGCGCCTGCGGCGCCCACCTGGGCTGGTACTTCGAGGGCGGCGAGGGCGCTTTCCACGGGCTGATCCTGAACCGTCTGGAGCTCGAAAGCGAGGTACCGGAGTCGTAGGGTGGGCGAAGCCCACGAACGCCGAGCCTATGCCGATGAAGCCACGATTCGCCTTCGCCGAGGACGTGCGGTTCACCTGCAGCCGCTGCGGCGACTGCTGCCGCACCTGGAACGTGATGCTCGGCCCCGGCGAGCGCGAGCGTCTCGAGGCCCTGGACTGGCGGGGACGGGTCGACGATCTCGCGGACCTGCGGCCGGCGGTGCGCGTCCGCCAGCCGGGCGCCGGCACGCGCGAGCGCCTGCGCCGCCGCGACGACGGCGCCTGCGTCTACCTGGGCGCCGAGAGCCAGTGCCTCATCCACCAGCACTTCGGCGCCGAGCACAAGCCGCTGCTGTGCCGGCTTTACCCGTTCGGCTTCTATCCGATGGGCGAGCGCGTGGGCGTCGACGTCTCGTTCGCCTGCCGGGCGGTGAGCGAGGGCCGGGGAGCGCCGCTCGCCGAGCGGCAGCCGGAGTGGACGCGGCTGCTCACGCAGGACGCCGACCGCGGGCGTCACCAGCTTCGCGCCGGCGTGCCGCTGACCGGCGAGCTGGCGTGGGAGATCGAGCACTACCTGGTGGGGTTCCTTGACGACCGCTCGCTGCCGCTGATCGACCGCGTGCGCTGCGTGCTCCAGTTCACGCGGATCGCGACCACCGGCGATCCGGCCACGGCGTCGGCCGCCAAGCTGCGCGCCGCCATGGCCAAGGGCATCCCGGTGCAGGTGGCCAGCCAGCCGTCGGCGGCGAGGATGGACCGCACCCAGCGCGCCATCTTCTACCAGTGGCTCTTCCTCTGCCTCAACCCGCCGCCCTTCGACCTCCACGAGCGGCCGCGCCAGGAGCAGGAGCGCGAGGCCGGCCGCCGCGTCCGGGAGGGCAAGCGGTTCCTGAAGCTCAAAGGACGCCCGTGGGTCGACAACCGCGAGCTGGCGGCCTCGTTCGCGGACGTCGCCCGCGTCGACGCCGACGTCGACGAGCTCTGCGCGGCGCCTCTCGAGACCTATCTGAAGGCGAAGATCCTCGGCCAGCGGTTCCTGGTGATCGGCGAGCAGGAGGTGCCCGTCGTCGAGGCGGTGCCGAAGTTCTTGCTGGCGCTGCCGATGACCCTGTGGACGGCTCAGGCCCTGGCCGCCGACCGCGGCGCGCCGCGGGTGGAGGAGGCCGACGTGCGCCGCGCCCTGCGGCTGATCGACCGCACCCTCGGCACGCTGCCGACGTCGGCGCTGCCGCGCAAGCAGGCGGAGGCCTGCGACTTCATCATGCTCGAGACCGACCTGGTGGAGGCGGCGTTCAACGAGGTGGTCCGTGGGACCCCCTGAAGGGGACTCGGAGCTCGCAACCGGCGATGGAGCCGCCCTGCCGGCGTCTTCAGAGGCCCAATTCGCCTCTCGAGAGCAGGCTCCGGAGGGCCGCGGTCAACCGGCGCCAGAAAGGCGGCTTCGGCGTCCGGGCGCCGGGCGGCAAGGGACGGCCCGGACGGGTGGGCTCCTCGGCCTTCCGGGGCGCGGGCGCCTCGCTGCGCACCAGCGGCACCGTCTCGGTGATCTCGCGCTCCCGCACCTCGATGGCGTCGAGCGTGACCACGACCTCGTCGACGCTGCGGGGCCGGTGGCGCGGGTCTTGATCTCCAAAGACACGGAAGACACCTTCATCCGTTCCTAACCATACATTTCCTTGAACTTCTGCGACCGTCCATACGACGACACCGCTCAGAATCGGCTCCGCTCTCTTAGCCGTTACCCGATAGGCGCCGTGATCGGTTGCTAGCCAAATCCTACCCTTCACATCTTCAATATGATGCACAGACCCACTGACAGGTTGTAGCTTCACAAAAGCATCGGCGTCGAGGCCAGCGGCATATCCGAGGCTGCACACCAGGGCGAGCCATTGTCGGAAGCACCAGGCACTCATCTCAACCTCCTTATTCGCTGGACCGGCGCCAGAGAAAGGCGCCCGTCTGCGGTTCGGCCCCATTCCAGCCTCCGCCTCCTTATAACCTCTTCTGGCCTAGCGAGGTGAAATAGCTGCTCTGCCGACAAAAAGGAGAAGGATGCGGGTCTGGTTTCCGCCGCCCTCGCAGCGACCACCAACATCGGCACAATTTCAGGCAGATTGATTCAGTCTCTCTAATCGGGGAAATTGAAGCAGTGTCTAATACCGAGTCCGCTTGTAAAGGAGTCTTCAAACCACTCTGACGGTACCAGCTTCATGGAATTGATCCGCATGTAGGGGGCCTCAAAGTCACCAACGGGCTGAACGGGCTGCTTCTCGATGAAGGCCCAGAAGTCACCTGGAATAGTGGTGAGATGTGCGGCAGTCGTCGGTAGGCGAGTTCGGCTGACTTCGGTACCGTCGCGTGGATTGAGCTTAAGTAGCCACCAACTGGCCGTGC
>DASWIG010000384.1:0-9193 GCA_036397835.1 Thermoanaerobaculia bacterium | reverse complement strand
GCCCGAACTCTATGCCGACAGGGAGTTCCCAAAGAATTCGACCGAGTTCAAGCTTGGTGGACATGACACAGAGCTAGGACACATCCACATCGACTTCGTCAAGGAAAGCAACGGCTGGGAGATAAAGCAGATCTGGATGTGCAGGTAGAGCGTCCTGCGCGTCCTGGTCCGTCTCATCTTCAGTCTTTCGTCGCCCGCTCTTGGTCTGACTCTTCAGCGACTACAGCAAGAGCCCCGATCGTCGCCACGAAGAGCTGCGCGTCGACGATCCATGGCCGGACCTGGTCTTCATCAAATCGAACGAAGTCCATGTAATCGCTCTTCTGGCGATTCTCGAAGAGATCGTTGTAGACCGCTCCGAGCTCACGAGAGACCTCCTCCGTCTTCACGAAGTTAGAATTGAAGAGGCTACGAACGCCAGTGTGCTTGCTGGACGACAGGCCACGGCTCAGAAGCAGGGCGGAAACCGCGTAGAAGCAGGCGTAGTAGAGGCGGTTCACGCAGGCACTCCACAGGCCACCATCCGCCAGCAGGCGAGCCTCGCGCAGAGAATCTTGGGCGCGTTCGACTCGGTAGCGGACGATTTCCGCCTGCGTCGTCACAAGGCGATACCGTCCCGGTCGACGTTCTGATGGAACGGCATGGCTCGATAGAGCGGGCTGTTCCAGTCCTTCCGGCTACAGATGACCGACGTCAGCACCTCGTCCGTGTCCCACTCCACCGCATAGAGCCGATGGCGGATGGACTTCTCCCTCTCCGGATCGACCGGTCCCTCGACCAGGATCAGGAGGTCCCAGTCGGAATCGGCATGGGCGTCACCGCGGGCACGCGAGCCGTAGAGTATGACCTCGGCGTCCGGCTCGACTGCGCGGACAGCCTGCCGGATCTCGTCGCGAAGCTCGTCGCATTGAGGCTGGGCTGGGCTGGTCGGCATAGATTCCCTCTCAGCCCACTTCGGCGAGGGCGTCGAGGACCTGCTGGCGGGTGAGGATCTCGCTGAAGACGTGGGGCTCCCGTCCCGGCCGGTAGAGCACGTAGAACGGCACCGCGGACTTGCCGAAGCGCGCCAGGAAGGCGGCGATCGCGTCGTCCGGGTTGGTCCAGTCGGCCTTCATCGGCACCACGCCGCGCTCGATGAAGGCGGCGGCGATCTCCGGCGTCTCCAGCACCAGGCGCTCGTTGGTCTTGCAGGTCAGGCACCAGTCGGCGGTGAAGTCGATGAAGACCAGGCGTCCCTCGCCGCGCAGGGCGTCCGCCTGGGCCTCGTCGAAAGCGAGCCAGTCGTGGTACTTCGAGATCTTGCCCTCGGCCGCCGCGGCCGGCGCGTTCATCGCCAGCACGATGGCGGCCACGGCGGTCGCCACCACGCCGGCGGTGGCCAGGCGGCGGGTCCACCGCGCGGCGCCGTCGCGGCTCACCAGCCAGGTGAAGAGCGCCAGGCCGAGCAGGGCGAGCTGGACGTAGGCCAGGCTCTCGGCGCTCACCTGGGCCGCCAGCACGTAGAAGAGCCATACCGCCGTCGCCGCCAGCAGGAAGCCCATCACGCCCTTGAACGTCACCATCCAGTCCCCCGGCCGCGGCAGCCAGCGCGCCGCGCCCGGCACCACCGCGAGCAGAAGGTAGGGCAGCGCCAGGCCCACGCCGATGGCGGTGAAGATGGCGAAGATCAGGGCCGGACGCTGGGCCAGGGCGAAGCCCACCGCGGTGCCCAGGAACGGCGCTGAGCACGGCGTGGCCATGAGCGTGGCGAAGAGCCCAGACCCCAGGTGGCCGGCCACGCCCTCGCTCGGCCCCGAGCCGCCGAGCCGCGACAGGCTGGCGGGCAGCGGGATCTCGAAGAGGCCCCACATGTTGAGGGCGAAGAGCACCACCACGACCACCAGGAAGGTCACGAAGCCGGGGTGCTGGAACTGCATGCCCCAGCCCACCGCCTCGCCGGCGAGCTTGGCGCCCACCGCCAGGCCGGCCAGCGCCCAGAACGAGATCAGCACGCCGGCCGCGGTGGCCAGACACCCTTTGACCACGTGCGAGCGTCCCTTGGCGGCGCTCTGCACCAGCCCGAAGACCTTGAGCGAGAGCACCGGCAGCACGCAGGGCATGGCGTTGAGGAGCAGGCCGCCGACCACCGCCAGGAGCAAGACGGCGAAGAGGCCGCGATCGGCGTGCGGCGACGCGGGCGGCGCGGCGCCGCCGGCGAAGGCCGCGAAGACCTTCTCGTTGGCCGGCTCGCCACCGCCGCCCACCGTGATCGCCGCGGTGACGCGGGCGTCCGTCGGCGGCAGGCACGACTCGTGGTCGCAGGCCTGGTAGCGCAGCCTGGCCGGGATCTCGAGCGGGCCTTCGGCGGCGTCCGCGGGCACGTCGAGCTCGACTTTCACCGTCACCCGGCCGTCGTAGACGGCGATCGGCTCCTCGGTGAAGGCGAACTTCTGCATCTCGTGCGCCGGGTACTCGAGGCGCGGCGCCGCGAAGCCCGCGGGTAGCTCGAAGGTGAGCTCGGTGGGGATCAGCCAGTCATAGGTCGGCGTGTTGCTGTTGACGTGCCAGCCGCGCTCGATCTCGACCACCGCGGCGAGGCGCGCGGCCGTGCCCGGCTCGTACGCGGTACGGTCGGCGAGGACCTTCAGGGTGGCCTTTTTGGCACTCTCCGGGCCGCCCTGGCCGGTCGCCGGCCACGGCGCGAGGACGGCCGCGAGCAGGGCCGCCGCGACGGCCGCGGAGTAGCGGTAGGTGGGGAATCGCCGCCGGTGCTCCATGGGGTCGTCCTTCCTCAGCCGGGGCGCCGTCAGGCGCAGCCCTGCATCTCGCCGCGGCGCAGGGCGTCGAGGGTCTTCTGGGCGTCGCGCCGGTACGAGCTGCGCGGGTGTTTTTCGAGGAAGCTCTCGAGCGAGCTCCTGGCCTGCTCGCAGTCACGGCTCTCCTGGGCGATGCGGGCGCCCAGCAGGTCGATGCGCTCCCGCAGGTCGCGGCCGTCGGCGTTCTCCGCCGAGGTCCGCTCCGACAGCGTGCGCGCTCGGCGCAGCACGTCCTGGGCGTCGGCGTAGCGGCCCGCCAGCCGGTAGGCGTCGGCGATCAGGAATTGGATCCAGGCCGCCTTGGGCGCGCCCTCGCCGATGTGGCGGAGGATCCGATGGTAGACCTCGGCGGCGCGGGCGCCGTCGCCGCGCGTGTGGAGCTCGTCGGCCAGGCCGTAGAGCACGCCGAGGTCGTCGCTCGTCTTCATCCGCTCGTAGCTCTCGATGAAGCCGTCGTACGACGCGATCGCGGCGGCCAGCTTGGCCAGGAAGGGGCCCGCCGGCGCGAAGCCCGCGACGGTGCCGACCCGGACCTGGTCAGCGTCCATCACCAGGGTGGTGGGGAGGCTGTAGATGCCGAAGCGGGCCTGCAGGGCGCTGCCCTCGGCACCGTCGTCCACGTCGACGCGCAGCAGCACGAAGTCCTTGGTGAAGTCGCGGAACTCGGGGGTGGAGAAGACCTCCTTCTCGAGCACCTTGCACCAGCCGCACCACTCGGCGTAGAGGTCGACGAGCACGTAGCGGTCCTGCCGCGCGGCTTGCTCCAGGGCCTGGTCGAGACGGGTGAGCCAGCCGGCGCCGGGCGGGCCGGCGGCGGCCGTCCCGGCGACCAGGAGCATTCCGAAGAGGATGACGAAGAGTCGCTTGTCCTTTGATTTCTTTTCCATGGTCCGGTCCCGCAAGCCAGCCGATCTCGTCCTCGATCATCCCGCGAGGATGCAGGAATGATACCATGCCGCGCATGCACTTCTCCCAGCGCGCCCGCAGCCTCGCCGAATCGGCGACGATGCGGGTCTCGCGCCGCGCCAAGGAGCTGCGCGCCGCGGGCCGGGAGATCCTCGACCTGAGCGCCGGCGAGCCCGACTTCTCCTCGCCCGCGGTGGCCGTGGAGGCCGCCCGCCAGGCCCTCGCCGACGGCTTCACACGTTATACGGTCGCTGCCGGCATTCCGGACCTGCGCGAGGCCCTGGCCGAGCACTTCCACCGCCGTTACGCCGCCCCGTGGACGCTGCCCAACGCCCTGGTGACGGTGGGCGCCAAGGCCGCCCTCTTCCAGCTCTTCCAGGTGCTGGTGGACTCCGGCGACGAGGTCGTCTACGCGAGCCCCGCCTGGGTCAGCTTCCCCGAGCAGATCCGCTTCGCCGGCGGCCGGCCGGTGGCCGTGGCCACCCGCGCCGACGACGGCTTCACCGTCCACGCCGACGCCATCCTGGCCGCGGTGACCGGCGCCACCCGGATGATCCTGCTCAACTCGCCGTCCAACCCCACCGGCGGCATGATCGGCGAGGAGGACCTGCGCCGGGTCGTCGCCTTCGCGGCGCAGCGCGGCCTGCTGGTGCTCTCCGACGAGACCTACGACCGCTTCGTCTATGACGGACGGCGTCACGCCAGCGCCGCCGCCCTCGCCGGCGAATACCCGGAGACGGTGGTGCTGGTGGGCTCGTTCTCGAAGACCTACGCCATGACCGGCTGGCGGCTCGGCTACGCCCTGGGACCCGCGGAGCTGATCGCCAAGACCATCGCGGTGCAGGGCCACGCGACATCGAACCCGACGTCGTTCGCCATGCGCGGCGCCCTGGCGGCGCTCAAAGGCGCCGAGGACGACGTGCGGCGGATGATCGCCGAGTTCGAGCGCCGCCGCGACGTCCTCGTGGAGCGCCTCGCGGCGCTGCCCGGCGTGAGCTGCCGCACGCCCGCCGGCGCCTTCTACGCCTTTCCCCACGTCGCCGGCTGCTTTCGTGACGGCCGGCGCGGCTCGGTGGCCTTCGCCGAGCACCTGCTCGAGACCGCCGGCGTGGCGCTGGTGCCCGGCCTCGAATTCGGCGCCGACGACCACGTGCGCCTCTCGTTCGCCTGCTCGCGCGCCGAGATCGAAGAAGCGACGGACCGGATCGCAACGGTCTTGCGCTCATGACGTCCGGCGCCCATCACGACCAAGGAGACTTTCCCATGACCAGCATCGACCGTCGACCACCCTGCAGCTCCCTGGGAACGGGCCTCGGGCTCGTCCTCCTGCTGACCTCCGGGCACGCCGCGGCGGCCCAGCCTACCGCCGAGGCCGCCGCCGCTTTCCTCGCCGACGCGGAGGCGCAGCTCGAGGCGGTCCGCCTCGACTCGGACCGTCACGACTGGGTGCAGCAGACCTACATTACCGAGGATACCGAGGCCCTTGCCGCCCAGGCCAACGAGCGCCTGATCACGCTGACCGTGCGGCTGGCCGGCGAAGCGGCGAGGTTCGACGGCCTGAAGCTGCCCTACGACGTCGAGCGCCGGCTCGAGCTGCTCAAGCTCTCCCTCGAGCTGCCGGCCCCGGCCAATCCCGAGGAGACCGGCGAGCTCGCCCGCCTCGCGGCGTCCATGCAATCGATCTACGGCCGCGGCGAATACTGCGACGCCGCCGGCAAGTGCCGCGACCTGCAGGAGCTCAGCGCGGTGCTGGCCGAGAGCCGCGATCCCGCGGCGATGCTCGAGGCCTGGCGCGGCTGGCGCACGATCTCGCCGCCGATGCGCCCGCTCTTCGAGCGCTACGTCGAGCTCGCCAACAAGGGCGCCCGCGGGCTCGGCTACGCCGACCTCGGCGCCATGTGGCGCTCGAAGTACGACATGGACCCTGACGCTTTCGCCGCCGAGCTCGACCGCCTGTGGGGGCAGGTCAAGCCGCTCTACGAGGCGATGCACTGCCACGTGCGGGCCAAGCTGGCCGAGGCCTACGGCACGGACGTGGTCGATCCCGCGGCGCCGATCCCCGCCCACCTCCTGGGCAACATGTGGGCGCAGCAGTGGCCCTGGATCTACGACCTGGTGCGCCCCGCGGAGAGCGACGCGGGCTACGACCTGACCGAGATCCTCCAGGCCCGCGGCCTCGACGCCCAGGGCATGGTGCGCTACGGCGAAGGCTTCTTCACGTCGCTCGGCTTCGCGCCCCTGCCGGAGACCTTCTGGACGCGCTCGCTCTTCACCCAGCCGCAGGACCGCGAGGTCGTCTGCCACGCCAGCGCCTGGAGCGTCGACGGGCCGGACGACCTGCGCATCAAGATGTGCATCAAGGTCGACGACGAGGACTTCCTGACGATCCACCACGAGCTCGGCCACAACTTCTACCAGCGGGCCTACGGCCAGCTTCCGCTGCTCTACCAGGAGAGCGCCAACGACGGCTTCCACGAAGCGGTGGGCGACACGATCCACCTTTCGGTGACGCCGAAGTACCTCGTCGACCTGGGGCTGCTCGAGCGCGAGCCCGACGCCTCCGCCGACGTCGGCCTGCTGCTGCGCCAGGCGCTCGACAAGGTGGCGTTCCTGCCCTTCGGCCTGCTGATCGACCAGTGGCGCTGGAAGGTCTTCTCGGGCGAGGTGGCGCCGGCCGCCTACAACCAGTCGTGGTGGGACCTGCGCCTCAAGTACCAGGGCATCGCGCCGCCGGAGGCGCGCGGCGAGGCCGACTTCGATCCCGGCGCCAAGTACCACGTGCCGGCCAACGTCGCCTACACGCGCTACTTCCTGGCGCACATCCTGCAGTTCCAGTTCCACCGCGGCCTGTGCGCGACGGCGAGCTACCAGGGTCCGCTCCACCGCTGCTCGATCTACGGCAACGAGGCGGCGGGCCAGAAGCTGCGCGACATGTTGGCGATGGGCGCCAGCCGTCCCTGGCCGGAAGCGCTCGAGGCCGTCACCGGCCAGCGCGAGATGGACGCGACGGCCATCCTCGACTACTTCGCGCCGCTCAAGGCGTGGCTCGACGAGCAGAACGCGGGACGCACCTGCGGCTGGTGACGCTTCGCCTGGCAGAAGACTTCTCCCAGACCTTGAGCGGACTCGACCTGCCGCCCGCGCCCTGGCTCCTCGTCATCGGGGTGCTCGCGGCGCTGCTCCTGGCCGCGCTCGCGGGATGGCGGCGGGCGGCGACGCGGGCGTCGCGGGCCAGCCGCGCCCGGCAACGGCGTGCGCGCCGCGCCGAGACCGAGGCCGAGCGCTTCCTCGAGAGCCTCGGCTACGCCATCCTCGAGCGCCAGGTCACCCGCGTCTGGCGCCTGGAGGTCGACGGCGAGCTGCGCGAGGTGGCCAGCCGCGCCGACCTGCTCGTCGAGCGCGGCCGGCGCCTCTTCGTGGCCGACGTCAAGTCGGGCGAGATCGCCCCTCGTCCCCACCAGCCGGCCACCCGCCGTCAACTGCTCGAGTACCTGCTGGCCTTCGGCGCCGACGGCGCCCTCGTCGTCGACATGGCGCGTCGCCGGGTCCACGCCGTCTCCTTCCCGGACCTCCTGGAGCGCGTCTGAGCCATCCGGATCCCGGCGCCGCCCTGGTCCGCGAGTTTGCAGAGTAGAGTAGAGGTACATCGCTTGTACCCCTACTCTGCAAACTCGCGCAGGAGCGGTACAAGCCTTGTACCCCTACTTCGCACACTCGCGCGGGAGCGGTACAAGCCTTGTACCGCTCCTCCCGCAATTGTGGTCTAACCAGGTTCGGGCCTGAAGCGGTCAAGTGCGGATTCGCGGAGTAGGGGTACGAGCGATGTACCGCTACTCTGCAGGTTCGCGGAGTAGAGGTACGAGCGATGTCCCCCTTACTCTGCAGGTTCGCGGAGTAGGGGTACAAGCGATGTACCGCTACTCTGCAGGTTCGCGGAGTAGGGGTACAAGCGATGTACCCCTACTCCCGCAATCCGCGGAGTAGGGGTACAAGCGGTGTCCTCCTTCTCCCGCAATCCGCGGGAGGGTCGAAACGGCGGTGTCCTTCTCTTCCCGGGTGCAGGCGGGACGCCTGCGCTCCCAGTACCGGCTAATCCAGCCGCTTGCGGAAGC
The DNA here is from genome assembly GCA_036397835.1 of Thermoanaerobaculia bacterium. Lineage (GTDB taxonomy): Bacteria > Acidobacteriota > Thermoanaerobaculia > Multivoradales > J023 > DASWIG01. The sequence continues at coordinate 1,380 of DASWIG010000384.1, read as the reverse complement.
GCAGCGACGCCAGGGCCAGGAACGTGACGCCGAAGGCCGCCAGCACGGTGGCCTGGGGCCACAAGGTCTCGATGCCGGCGCCCTTGAGGAAGATGCCGCGCAGGATCTGGGCGTAGTAGCGCAGCGGCACCGCGTAGGTGACGCTCTGGAAGGCCTCATCAGCACCAGGGCCAGCACCGCCGGCACGAAGAACCAGCGGCTGCGCAGGTCCGGGTTGTACCAGACCCGCGGCACCAGCTCGACGCCTCGCGTTCGCCGGAAGGTCGGGGGAGTCCGGGTCGCCGGACCATCCCACGTTTCGACCCACGTTGAGATGAGCACCGGCCGGCACGGCCATAGCCAGTCTGAGCACTGACTCACCCGCCTTCTCCAGAATGGCCGATCGGGACGCTGGCGGCCGGCGTCAACGGGTGAGGTGACTCTCGCCCGCCCGCCATCGACCGCTCTCGTCGCCGCCAGAGTCGATTCTCACCCCAGATGCGCCCTGTTCTCGCCTCTGACCCTCCTACGCAGACCGACTCGAGGAGAGCGTCAAGGAGGGCTCGACAGCCCGCTCGAATGGCCGGGAGTCCACGCCGCCAAGGCGCTCGTCCATGGCGAGGCGCTCGAGGGCTTCTGGTTCAACCGTTCGAAGGAGTGGGCGGCTCGCAACCGCGGGCTCGACGTCGGCTACTACGACTTCGCCACCAGATACCAGGTCCACCTCTCGCCGCTGCCGGCGTTCTGCGATCGCTCGCCCGAAGAGTACCGTCAGATGGTGGCGGACCTGATCGGGGAGATCGAGGAGGAGGGCAGGCAGAAGCGCGAAGGCGATCCGGTCGCCGGCGTCGAGGCGATCCTGAGCCAGGACCCGCACCAGGTGCCGACCCGGCGACCGAAACGGTCGGCGCGTCCGGTCTTCCACTTCCATTCGCAGGAAGCGAGGGAGAGCCTGTGGGGTGAGCTCAAGGCGTTCATCGAGGAGTACCGGTCCGCCGCGGATGCGCTGCTGGCGGGGGAGATGGATGCCATCGATCGATTCCCGGAGGGCAGCTACCGTCCGCAGTTGCCGTTCCTGGGCATGCCGGCGCCGCCACGGCCGCCGTCGCCGCCGACGCGGCCTCTCGAGATCGAAGAGTTCGACGACGTCAGACGGGTGGTCGGTCGGGGACCGGTCCCGCTCGTGGAGGTTGGAGGGAGGATGAGGTCCGGGTCACCGGACCATCCCACGTGACGGCCCACGGTCCGTTGAGCCTCCGACTGGCCCGGCCGTCGCCGGCAGGATGCTGACTCACCCCCACATAGATGGCCAGATCGGGACGCTGCCGGTCAGCGTCCATGGGAGAGGTGTCCCTTGCCCGCATGAGATCGACCGCCTTCGTCGCCGCCGGGGTCGATTCC
>DASWIG010000383.1:0-24796 GCA_036397835.1 Thermoanaerobaculia bacterium | reverse complement strand
GTCCTCACGCGTCCGCTGTCGACCGAGAAGTAGGAGGTGCCGCCGAGCAGCGACTCGATCGTGTGGACGACGAGCTCCGCTTCCGCCCGCTCGCTCGCCGCCTCGTGGATCACCACGCGCTCCGGCGCCGCCGCCGCCGCCTCGAGGCGGCGCTCCGGCACCAGGCTCGACGGCGCGATCGCCTGCGACGCGGCCTCGACGATGACGCGCTGCGAACGGTAGTTGCGGCCCAGGCTCACGACGCGGGCGGCGGGAAAGTCCTCCTGGAAACGCAGGAAGAAGCCGACGTCGGCGCCGCGGAAGCGGTAGATGGACTGGTCGGGATCGCCGATCGCGCAGACGTCGCCGTCCGCCGGCGCCAGCAGCCGTACCAGGCGGTACTGGAGGACGTCGACGTCCTGGTACTCGTCGATCGAGATCCGGCGCCAGCGCGCCCGGTAGTCGTCGCGCAGGTCGTCGCGCTCGGCGAGGAGCGCCACCGGCAACGCCAGCAGGTCGTCGAAGTCCACCAGGCCGCGACGGCCCAGGGCCTCGCGGTAGGCGGCCAGCTCCGGGGAGGGCGCGCCCGAGGACGTCCGCCGCTCCTCGACGAGCGCCGCGACGCGGCGCGCCGCCTCGGGTCGCGACAGACCGAGCTCGGCGCGGGCGACGTCGAGGCGCGCGGCGTCGTCGGCGACCCGGAAGCCGCGTTCGAGCCCGGCGTCGGCGTGGCGCTCGCGAAGGATGGCGAGGCCGAGGCCGTGGAAGGTGGCGACGAGGACGCGCCCCGCCGCCGGCGTCAGGGCGTCGAGGCGCTCGCGCATCTCGTCGGCGGCGCGGCGGGTGAAGGTGATGGCCAGGCAGGCCTCGGGCGCCGCGCCGCCCGCCACCAGCCTGGCGATGCGGTGGGTGAGGGTGCGGGTCTTGCCGGTTCCCGGCCCGGCGACGATCAGCAGCGGACCGTCGACGATCTCGGCCGCGGAGCGCTGATCGGGATCCAGCGGGTCCCGGTCGCTGTCATCCCTGGAGGACCCGAAGCGCAGCGAGGAGTCCTTCTCCCCCCTTTGAGAAAGGGGGGCCGGGGGGGATTTCCGCGGCGTAGCCGCGGATCCGGATCCCGGCTCTCGCGGCGCCCCCGCGAACAGCGTGAGCTGCGACGTGATCTCGTTGGGCTCGAAGAGCCGGATGGTGCCGTACTCGCCGTCGTAGCCGCCCTCGCGGCGCACGCGGCCGGCGCGCAGGCGCCGCACCGCCTCGGCGAAGAGGGGATCGGCGCGGCGCTCGAGGTCCTCGAGCGGCCGCTGCTCGAGGATCTCCATCTCGGGCCCGAGCCGCGACACCAGGGTCGCCACCGTCTGCGCCACCCGCTTCGACCTCGGCCCCACGCCGTGCAGCTCGCCGACGATCTCGGGCAGTTGCACGAAGCTGCGGAAGGGTGCGGTGGCGGCCGGGCGCTCGCCGTCGGCGCGGTCGGCGAGCGTCTCGACCCGGTGGAGCACGCCCACCGTGACGGGCTTGCCGCAGGCCGGGCAGCGGCCGTCGCGCTCGCGGGTCTCGCTGGGCGCGAGGCGCACGCCGCAGGCGCGGTGGCCGTCGAGGTGGTACTTGCCCTCCTCGGGGAAGAACTCCATGGTACCGCCGTAGCCTTCGCCGGTCTCGAGGGCCCGGCGCATGGCGAAGTAGTCGAGCTCGACGTCGAACACGCAGGCCTCGCGCCCGAGCATCGGCGGCGAGTGGGCGTCGGAATTCGACACCAGGGTGTAGTGGTCGAGGTCCGACACCCGCCAGTTCATCGGCGGGTCGGACGAGAGCCCGGTCTCGACCGCGAAGACGTGATGGGCGAGGTCGCCGTAGCACTCGGCCACCGAGTCGAAGCCCCCCTTCGAGCCCAGCACCGCGAACCACGGCGTCCAGATGTGGGCCGGCACGAGGTAGGCGTCCTCGCCGCTCTCGAGGGCGATCTCGAGCAGGTGGCGCGAGTCGAGGCCGAGGATGGGACGGCCGTCGGAGGCGATGTTGCCGATCCTGGCGAGGGCGTCGCGAAAGCGCGCGGCGGTGTCCATCGAGGCGGCGTAGACGAGGTGGTGGACCTTGCGGGTGCGCTCGCCCTTCTTGTAGATGGTCGAGATCTCGACCTCGAGCAGGAAGCGCATCGGCCGCCGGCACGACGGCGGCAGGGTGGCGAGCACCTCGCGGTCGAGGTCGTCGCGCAGGCGGTAGAGCCCGGGCTCGGCCGGCACCAGCTTGTCGCGGATCTCGTCGAACCAGGCCGGGTGGGTGAAGTCGCCGGTGCCCACCACGGTCACGCCCTTGCGGCGCGCCCACCCTGCCAGGTGCTCGAGGTCGCAGTCGCGGCTGGTGGCGCGCGAGTACTTGGAATGGACGTGGAGATCGGCGTAGAAGGGCAAGACGCGGTCTCCGCTGAGCCGAAAACGTCAGGCGGAGACCGCAAAGTAACAATACGAGGCCTGCTTGTCCACTTCTTCGGCCCGAAGGTCAATCACCGGTTTTCCGCCGCCGCTCCCGCCACACGGTGATCTCCTCGGAGAGCTCCTGCTCGAGCAGCGCCCGCAGCATGAAGCCGCTCTGCTCGGCCAGGCCGAGCGGCTGCTGGTCGGGGGGCACGCCCACGGCCGCGGCGAGCCTCTCCTTGAGCTCGGCGGCGGTCGGCCGCAGGCGTGGGTCCTTCTCGAGCGCCTGCAGCACCACCGCCTCGATCGCCGGGTCGAGCTCCGGCACCCGCTCGACGAGCGACGGCGGCGTCTCGCGCACGTGCTTCATCATCATCTCGACCGGGTTGCCCTCGGGACCCATGAACGGCAGCTCGCCGGAGAGCATCTCGTAGAGCGTCACGCCCAGGCTGTAGACGTCGGCGCGGCCATCGTAGCGCTCGGCCGTAATCCGCTCCGGAGCGAGGTAGGCGAGAGTGCCGGCGATCCCGTCGTGGGTCGGATCCTCGTCCATGACCTTGTCCTCGAGGAGCTTGGCGAGGCCGAAGTCGAGCACCTTGACGATCTCGCCGCGGCGGCTCTGGTGGAGGAAGGTGTTCTGGGGCTTGACGTCGCGGTGCAGGATCCCCACCGCGTGGGCCTCCGCCAGCACGTCGCAGATCGGGAGGACGATCTCGGCGGTCCGCTCGGGCGAGAGCCGTCCGCGGCGCCGGATCTCCTCGGACAGCGAGTGGCCGTGGAGCAACTCCATGACCAGGAAGACGAGGCCGGAGGGCGAGGCGTTGAAGTCGAGCACCGCCACCGCGTTGGGATGGTCCACGCGGCAGGCCGAGATCCCCTCCTGCTGCAGACGCTCCAGGGCCACCTCGTCGTCGCCGAGGCCGGTGTGCAGGATCTTGACCGCCACCCGCCGGTCGAGGTTCAGGTGGGTGGCCCGATAGACCGCGCCGTTCGAGCCGGCGCCGATCATCTCGTCGAGGCGGTAGCGGCCTTCGAGCACCGAGCCCGGCTTGATCTCCTGGGCGCCGCCCGGCGGCAGGCTCTTGGGACGCCGGCGCGCCCGCTCCTTGGCGCGCAGTTGCACCCGGACGCGGGCGAGCGCCACCGGGAAGTCGATCGGCTTGGTGACGTAGTCGTTGGCGCCGAGCTCGAAGGCCTCCACCATGTCCTCGGTGCGGTCCCGCGACGTCGCCATCACCACCGGCAGCTCCGCGGAGGAGTAGGACTGGCGCAGCCTGCGGAGCACCTCGAGACCGTCCATGACCGGCATCATCACGTCGAGGACGACGAGGTCGAAGGGCTCGCCGCGCAGGCGCCGCAAGGCCTCGGCGCCGTCCGCCGCGGTCGCCACCCGGAAGCCGCCCTTCTTCTCCAGCCACAGGCCCAGCGACAGGCGGTTGACGGCGTCGTCGTCCACCAGGAGGATCGAGAAGCGGCTCGGGCTCGCGGGCATGGGCTGGGTGTCGCGCAATCGCGGTCGGGGTCCGGTCGCGGCCAGGGCGGGCGCAGCGGCGTTCATGCCCGCACGATACCTCCCCCGCATTACGATCGAGATTGCGAGGCGCCGCCAGGGAGATGGCTGAATCCACGAAGGCGCCGCCGTCCGCAGACGGAGGCGCTATAGTCGTTGCATGGCAACCGCCACGTCGACGCCGGAGGCGACCGACCTCTTCCTCTCGCTGACGCCCGACCGGGTCCTGGCGGCGGTCGACGCGAGCGGTCTGCGCTCGCGGCCGGTGTGCTACCCGCTGAACTCCTTCGAGAACCGCGTCTACGAGGTCGAGCTCGAGGACTGTTCGCGGATCGTCGCCAAGTTCTACCGGCCGGGGCGCTGGAGCGCCGCGCAGATCCTCGAAGAGCACGCCTTCCTCGCCGCGCTCGACGCCGAGGAGATCCCGGTGTGCCCGCCGCGGCCGTTCCCCGACGGCGCGACCCTGAAGCAGATCGACCACATCTGGTACACGATCTTCGAGCGCCGCGGCGGCCGCGCTCCCGACGAGCTCGACGACGCCGCGGCGCGCCGCCTGGGCACGTACGCCGCCCGCCTGCACAACGTCGGCGCCCGGCAGCCGGCGGGCCACCGGCCGGCGCTCGACGCCGAGAGCTACGTGCGCGACGCCGTGGCCTGGCTCGCCGATCACGGCGCGGTGCCGGGGCCGCTCGAGCGGCGCTACGAGGGCGCCGCCCTGGCTCTCGCCGAGATCGCCGAGAGCCTGATGGACGGCGTGGCCGTGCACCTGGTCCACGCCGACCTCCATCTCGGCAACGTGCTCCTGCGCGACTGCGAGCTGAGGGTGCTCGACTTCGACGACATGCGCGTCGGTCCGGCGGTGCAGGACGTCTGGCTGGCGCTGCCGGGCCGCGACCGCGAGAGCCTGCGCCAGCGCGAGGTCTTCCTCGACGGCTACGAGCAGTTCCGCGCGTTCGACCGCTCGACCCTGCGGTTCGTCGAGCCGCTGCGCGGCCTGCGCATGGTGCACTACGCCGCCTGGCTGGCGCAGCGCTGGCACGACCCGGCGTTCCGGGCCGGCTGGCCCCACTTCGGCACCCCGGACTACTGGCGCCAGGAGACCGAGGACCTGGAGGAGCTGCTCGCCGTGGTCGAGCGTGCCGTGGTCCGCGACGAACAGGCCTCCCGGTACGCGGGCACGGCGCGGGTCATGACGGGGCCGGTGGAGGAGGCGCTCACCAACCGGGATTATTTCTGGGACTGGGAAGGGGACTAGCGCAGCTCGGCAGCGGCCGGTAGCGCCGCCGGAAGGACTCCATGGCCGCGCCGGCGAGGAGCGGGTGATGAAGCCGGTGCTCACTCGGCTCGACCGGGCCGGGCACTACGGCGTCGCCTACCACAACTTCATGCGCTGGCGGGACGACAACCACACGTTCGCCGCTCTTGCCGCGGTGCGGGCGCGGACCTATCACTTCGTCTCGGGGGAAGGGAGCGGCGAACGGCTCGACGGGAGCGAGGTCTCTCCGAGCTACTTCGAGGTCCTCGGGGTGGAGCCGGCGCGGGGCCGGCGCTTCCTTCCCGCGGACACCGTCCCGGGCTCCTGCCGGGTGGCGATCGTGAGCCATGCCCTCTGGCAACGCAACTTCGTGGGCGACTCCGAGGTCGCCGGCGCGATGCTCCGCCTCGATGGCGAGCCGCACGAGGTGGTGGGGGTGATGCCGCCGGCGAGCCCGGACCGGGCCCTGGGGTGGGAAGACCTGTGGACGCCGCTGGCGGTGGACGAAGCGGCCGCGCTCGAGACGCCCTTGCACGGTTTCGGCGTGCTCGGCCGCCTCGATCCGGGGGTCACGGTGACGGAGGCGCGGAGCGATCTCGACGCCGTCGCTCGCCGTCTCGAGGACGAGCTCCCGGCCTGGAACCGGGGCTGGGGCGTGGAGATGCACCCGATCCGGTGGTGGATCACCGGCGACGTCGAGCGGCCGCTGCTGCTGTTGCTGTGGTCGTCGGTTCGGGACTGCTGGGCAGGAGCCTGGAGCGGCTGACGGCGGTCGATCCGGGCTTCGAGGCGGACCCGCTGCTCTGCCTGCGGCTCGAGCTCCCGCGGGACGCCTACCCGGACAAAGCGCAGCGCATCGGCCTCTTCCGGCGGCTGCTGGATCGGCTCGAGGCCCTGCCGGGGGTGAAGTCGGCCGCCGCCTCCGGCGTCCAGCTCCCCCTGGTGGGCGGCCAGGGCACCTTCGAGCTCTTCGTCGAGAGCCACCCTCGCGGCGATGGGCCGGAGAACGTGGTGACCGCGCAGGCAGTCTCGCCCGGCTACTTTCGCACCATGGGAATCCCGCTGATCGCGGGGCAGCCGTTCGCCGCCGGCGACACCTGGGAGAGCTCCCGTGCGGTGATCGTCAACGAGGCTTTCGCGCGTCGCTTCTGGCCGGGCGGCGACGCGGTGGGCAGGTGGTGGGCCGCGGAATGGCGCCGGTGGCCGTCGGTCTCGGCCTGGGCGTCGCTCTCAGCCGGGTCGCCGTCCGCCTGCTCGAGAGCCAGCTCTTCGGCGTCGCCCCCACCGACCCCGCGACCTTCGGTGCCGCGGCCCTGACCATCACCGCCGTGGCCCTGGCCGCCTGTGCGCTGCCGGCGCGGCGCGCGGCGCGGATCGATCCCGCCGAGTCGCTGCGCGGTCGGGGCCTCTAGCGCGGTCAGGAACCGGCCGGGGCTAGCCGAGCCGGGCCCGCTCGGCCTCGAACACGCGGCCGGTGGCGGCGGCCGACGACTCGAGCTCGTCGACGAGCGCCGTCAGCACGGCGAGCTCGCCGCCGCGGGCGAGCCGCTCGATCTCCAGGCACAGGGCGGCCACGTCCTCGGCGCCCACGTTGCCGGCGCTGCCCTTGAGCGAGTGCGCGAGCTCCGCCGCGGCCGGCGCGTCGCCGTCGGTCACCGCCCGGCGCAGAGCGGTGGGAACCGCTCGGAGCTGGGGCAGGAAGGCGTCGAGGACGCCGGCGACGAAGGCGTCGTCGCCCGCCGCCAGCTCGCGCAGCTTCGAGAATTGTACGGGATCGATCAGTGCCACGGGATCTCCTTCTCCGCTCGTCGTACATCCGAACAGAATATGATGCGACTCCAGGCAACCTGATGTGATGCGGGCACCGCCCGCGAATCGTCCAGTCGATAAGCCAGCTACGCGCTGCGCAGCACCTCGTCGAGCTTGCTCAGGAGCTGATCGGCCGAAAAAGGCTTCTGCAAGAAGTGGGTGCCCGCTTCGAGCCATTTTTCGTCGACCGACGAATCGGTGTAGCCCGACATGAAGAGGATCCGCACGCCGGGAAAGCGCGCGCGAACTTCCGCCGCCAGTTGAAAGCCGTTGCGGTCGGGCAGGACCACGTCGGTCAAGACCACGTCGAAGGTCTCGCTGCGGCCGTTCTCGAGGTGCGTCATGGCCTCGCCGGCGCTTCCCGCTCCGAGCACCCGGTAGCCCTGGGGCTCGAGCAGCGAGATCACCACGTCGCGCACCAGGGCTTCGTCCTCCACCAGCAGGATCGATCCGCAGCGGCGCCCGGCGGCCAGGGCGTCCGCGGCCGCCGTGGCGTGGGTCTCGTCGAGCGCCTCGTCGGTCGCGGGAAAGCGGATGCGGAAGCTGGTGCCGTGGCCCGGCACGCTCTCGATCGAGATCGCGCCGCGGCTCTGCTTGACCAGCGAGTCGACGATCGACAGGCCCAGCCCGGTGCCGCGCCCCGCTTCCTTGGTGGTGAAAAAGGGCTCGAAGACCTTCTCGCGGGTCTCGCGGTCCATGCCGACGCCGGTGTCGGAGACCACCAGCTCGCAGGAGCGCTCCTCGCCGCCGGCCGCCGCCTCCCTGACCGCCGCGGTGGCGATCGTCAGCCTGCCGCCGCCGGGCATGGCGTCGCGGGCGTTGACCACCAGGTTGACGAGGATCTGCTCGAGCTGCGCCCGGTCGGCGCGGATCGGCCACAGGTCGTTGGCGAGGCGCACCGCGAGCGTCACCTGCTCGCCGATCAGCCGCCGCAGCATCTCCTCGGTCTGGCGCACCACGCGGTTCAGGTCGAGCACCGCCGGCTGCGCGACGTGGCGGCGGCTGACCGCCAGGAGCTGGCGGGTGAGCGCCGCGGCGCGTTCGGCGGCCTTGCCGATCTCGACGACCTGGGGATGGGGCGCCCGGCCCGCCGCTTCACGCTCGGCGGCCAGCATCTCGCAGCAGGCGATGATCACCGTCAACAGGTTGTTGAAGTCGTGGGCCACGCCGCCGGCGAGACGGCCGAGGGTCTCCATCTTCTGGCTGTGGTAGAGTTGCTGCTCGCTCTCGCGCAGTGCCGCCTCGGAACGGGTGCGCTCGATGGCGTAGCGCACCGAGCGGGTGAGGATCGAGGCGTTGAGGTCGCTCTTGACGAGGAAGTCCTGGGCGCCGCGCCGCACCGCCTCGGCCGCCACCTCCTCGTCGTCGAGGCCGGTGAGCACGATCACCGGCACTTCCGGCGCGCCTTCCTGGAAGCGCTCCAGGGTCTCGAGCCCATCGCTGTCGGGCAGGGAGAGGTCGAGGAGCACGGCGTCGACGCCCTCCCCGGCGAGCTGCCCGAGGCCGTCGGCGAGGCTCCCCGCCAGCACCACGCCGGTGCGGCAGGCCGAGGCCTGGTGGAGATAGGTCTGGATGATCTTCTGGAAGATCCGGTCGTCCTCGATCACGAGAACGCGCAAAGGCCCTTCGGGGCTGGTAGTCGTCGACCTCGGCATGGCACGGCGCCGCTCGCGACACGATCTTATGCCCATCGCTCGCCCCCGGCAAATGCGCGGGCGGCCCCGGCCCTGGCCGCCGGCGCGCAAATGGGGTTAGAATAGCCCGGCGCCGGACGCCCGCCGTCCGGCGCCGATCCGCAAGCGAACCAAGAGGAGGAACTCCCCATGCCCTATCCGGAGCTGATGATCAAACCCTTCCGCGAAGAGCTGACCACGATCGGCTTCGAGGAGCTCACCACGGCCGCCGACGTCGACCGCTGGATGGAGCAGAACCGCGACGGCGAGCCGGCGTTGCTGGTGATCAACTCGGTCTGCGGCTGCGCTGCCGGCATGGCGCGGCCCGGCGTGCGCCTCGCCCTGCGGGAAGGCGCGCGCCCGCAGCGCCTGGCCACCGTGTTCGCCGGCCAGGACGTGGAGGCCACGGCCACGGCGCGCGGCTACTTCCCCGATGTCCCGCCGTCGAGCCCCTCCATGGCTTTGTGGAAGGACGGCGAGGTGGTCTACTTCCTGCCCCGCCACCGCATCGAAGGGCGCGGCCCGGAGCAGGTCGCCGCGGACCTCAGGGCGGCGTTCGAGGAGCACTGCGCCGTGGCGGCGAGCTGAGCGGGCGATGGGCACCTTCCACCAGAACAAGTCCGAGCTCCACGGCATCACCGTGGTCGTCGACACCGCGGGTCCCGAGATCTACGTCGGGCGTTGCGACGACATGGACGAGGAGCGGGTGATCCTGCTCGACGCCGACGTCCACCGTGACGGCGACGGCGGCCGCTCCAAGGACGCCTACGTCGAGCGCGCCGCCCGGCTCGGCGTGTGGAAGAAGCACGACCGCCTGGTGCTCGACCGCCGCCAGGTGACGTCGGTGCGCCGCCTCGGCGACCTCTAGCATCATGGCCGGGACCTGGATCGCCGCCGGCGCCCTCTGCTGCGCGCTGTCGATCGCCGCCGGGGCGTTCGGCGCCCACGGCCTCAGGAGCCGGCTCGACGCCGACGCCCTGGCGCTGTGGGAAACCGCGGCGCGCTACCTCATGTATGCCGGCCTCGGCGCGGCGCTGGTGGGGCTGGCGGCGCTGCACCAGGCGCGCCGCGGCCTCGACGCCGCGGCCGTCATGCTGCTCGCCGGCGGGCTCGTCTTCAGCGGCACGGTGGCGGCGCTCGCCCTCGGCGGCCCGCGCTGGCTGGGGGCGGTCACCCCCCTGGGCGGGCTGCTGCTGATCCTCGGCTTCGTCGTCTTCGCCCTCGCCGCCTGGCGGCTGTAAGGAGAATCGATTTCATGCCCAATGGAATTGTGCAAACGCCGATCCCGGTCAACGAGCCGATCCGCGACTACGCCCCCGGCTCGCCCGAGAAAGCTTCTCTGAAGAAACGCCTCGACGCCGTGCTCGCCGAGGAAATCGAGATCCCCGTCGTCATCGGCGGCCGCGAGGTGCGCACCGGCGACGTCGCCCGGGCCGTGTGTCCGCACGACCACGGCCACGTGCTCGCCACCTACCACCAGGCCGGCGCCGAGGAAGTGGCGCAGGCCGTCCACGCCGCCGCCGAGGCCTGGAAGACCTGGTCCGAGACGGCCTGGGAAGACCGCGCCGCGGTCTTCCTGAAGGCCGCCGACCTGCTCACCGGCCCGTGGCGCGACGCCATCAACGCCGCCACCATGCTCAACCAGTCGAAGACCGTCTACCAGGCGGAGATCGACGGCGCCTGCGAGCTCGCCGACTTCTGGCGCTTCAACGTGGCCTTCATGCGCCAGCTCTACACGCTGCAGCCGGCGTCGTCGCACGGGATCTGGGACCAGCTCGAGTACCGCGCCCTCGAGGGCTTCGTCTTCGCGGTGACGCCGTTCAACTTCACCTCGATCGGGGGCAACCTGCCGACCTCGCCGGCCATCATGGGCAACACCGTGCTGTGGAAGCCGGCGTCGACGGCGCTGCTCTCGGGTTACACGATCTTGAAGGTGCTCCAGGCGGCCGGGCTGCCCGACGGCGTGATCAACTTCCTGCCCGGCCGCGGCCGCCAGGTGGGCGACCCGGTGCTCGCCCGGCCCGAGCTCGCCGGCATCCACTTCACGGGCTCGACCGGCACCTTCCAGGCGATGTGGGAGACCATCGGGAAGAACATCCGCCGGTACAAGGGATACCCCCGCATCGTCGGCGAGACCGGCGGCAAGAACTTCGTCTTCGCCCACCCCTCGGCCGACGTCGACGCCCTGCTGACGGCGCTGGTGCGCGGCGCCTTCGAGTACCAGGGGCAGAAGTGCTCGGCGGCCTCGCGCGCCTACGTGCCGAAATCGCTGTGGCCGCGGGTGAGTGCCGGCCTCAAGGAGAAGATCGCCTCGATCGCGATGGGGCCGCCCACCGACTTCCGCAATTTCATGAGCGCGGTGATCGACGCCGCGTCCTTCAAGAAGCTCGCCGGCGCCATCGACGCCGCCAGGGCGGCGAGCGAGGCGGAGATCCTGTGCGGCGGCGGCTACGACGACGCCACCGGCTATTACGTCGAGCCGACGGTGATCGTCGCCGAGGACCCGCGCTACGTCACCATGCAGGAAGAGCTCTTCGGTCCCGTGCTCACCGTCCACGTCTACGACGACGCGGCTCTCTACGCCGCCTTGAGGCTCTGCGACACCACGAGCCCCTATGCCCTGACCGGCGCCGTCTTCGCCCAGGACCGCCGGGCGATCGTCGAGATGTCGGCGGCCCTGCGCCACACGGCGGGCAACTTCTACGTCAACGACAAGCCGACCGGCGCGGTGGTCAGCCAGCAGCCCTTCGGCGGCGGCCGCGCCTCGGGCACCAACGACAAGGCGGGCTCGATCTTCAACCTCCTGCGCTGGACGTCGCAGCGCGCCGTCAAGGAGACCTTCGTGCCCCCGACCGACTACCGCTATCCCCACCAGGACGAGGAATGACGCCGGCATGACGCCGCGGACCCACCGCGAGATCGATCCGCGTCTCTCGGGCCGCCCGATCGAGCTCGGCGAGGGCCGGGCGCGCTGCGAGATGGTGACGACGCGCGAGATGCGGGCCGACGAGCACGGCCTGGTTCACGGCGGCTTCGTCTTCTCCCTCGCCGACCACGCCGCCATGCTGGCGGTCAACCACCCCAACGTGGTGCTCGGCAGCGCCGAGACGCGCTTCCTGAAGCCGGTGGCGGTCGGCGAGACGCTGGTGGCGTCGGCGGAGCTGGCGCGCCAGGAGGGCAAGAAGCAGATCGTGCGCGTTCACGTCACGCGCGGGGACGACGTCGTCTTCGAGGGCGAGCTGACCTGCTTCTCGCCGGCGCGTCACGTTTTGGACGGCTCGCGGTGACGGCCGATCCGCGGCCAGGCGGGCCAGCCGCACCCGGTCAACGCGCCCGCGGCCCTGCGGACCCTGCTCGCGCACTGGAAGTCCCTGCCGCTCTTCGCCGACGGTTTCGAGTCGGGGAACGTCTCGGCGTGGACGATCGCGGTGGGGAACTGATCACGATTCCGCAACTCGACGTCATGCGGGAACGAGACGGACGTGTCTGGAGGAGGCCGCCTGATCGGCAGAGGACCGAGAGTGACCGGCCCTCCTGCTCTGACCGGTGCTGCAGCCACGCCGCCAGCTCGGGATCGACGACCGTAGAGATACGCGGATTCATTGCCGGCATTTCAGTACCAGTGTAGCACAAGTGCGTCACCGCGGCCAAGGCTGGGACACTCATCTCGTCGAGTCCCTCTGGCTCCTGGCCGACGCGAGCCCGTCTGTGCCAGCCGAGGACGCTCCAGAGTCCCCTCCGAGCGCCGGCCCCAGGCGCCAGCGAGGAGTCCACCGGCCGTCACTCCTCAACGATCGGCCTCAATGAAGAGCAGCAGCAGCTCGGAAGCAGCCAAAAGTTCTGGGCTCTGGTGGCCGAACGGCAGCGGCAGCCCACTGTATCCCGAGCTGAGCTAGAACAACGCCTCCAGAATATGGACGCTCGGGACCAGCGCTGACACCAAAGCCGCTCGGGTAGCCCTCGCCGGTCAAGCCTCAGCTCGTCGTCTTCGGGATGCTGCGAGACGCCTTCGGAGGCGTCAGGAACCGCTCCACCCATTCGGGGACGGACTTCTGCACTGCAGCACCAGGTCCAGGCTGGGCCTGGGTGGCGCGTCGGCTAGAGTGAATGGACTAAGGGACTTGACGCCATTCCTCTTGCCGTTCTACAATGAGGCGGTAACCAGGCACCATGGCCTGCCGGGACGGACCCGGGGTCGGCTACAATTGGCGGCGGGGGCTGTGAGGTTGACCGGCCCTGGCGGTTGATGGCACCTGGATATGGCGGGCGTCCCAGCCGTGTGGCCAGACGAGAGCAGACACCTAATGGCAGTCACTGATCGTACCTTGTCCGACCGCATGCGGGCCTACGGCTGCCCAGGCCTCATCCCACTCGACGTGCCACTGAAGATCCCGGAGCAGATCGAGTATCTCGATCTGCTCCCTCAAGGCCCTTCTGTCTCGGGCCCCTCGGTGAACGCCGTCGCTGAGCACCAGGGCACTGCTCTGCTCTACCTCCTCGACGCCGGCCCCGACACGAAAGGCGACGCCGTCGAGATCGGACGACTTCAGCGCCAGCTCGCCAACCGTAGCGACCCCGCATGGCTTGGAGTTGCCCGTCCCGGCTCGCTGGAGATCCACCCCATCGGCTTTCACGAAGACGGGAGCGCGGCCCCGGTCGTGACGATTTCAGAGCTGGATCGCACCGCGCCTCTGTTCTTTCAGCGCCTGGTTCACGGCGCGCTTGCCGAGAACGACCAGCTCGCGGGCTCCGACTATGTCTTCAAGAAGATCTACGGGTTGCTCGAGCAGACCATTGACGAGTTCGTCGGCACCAACGAGCGTCCCCGCATCCAGCCGCTCGACATCCTGTCGATGGCGGGCCGCGCGCTGTTCTTCCGGTTCCTGGTCGATCGCAAGATCGTACTCGAGAACGAGCGGCCGGACATCTGCCCGGCGGCCGATGGACTGAAGGACGCCTTCGCCAACGCGGAGAAGGCGGCGCAGACCTCCGCATGGCTCGATGAGACGTTCAACGGTGACTTCCTTCAGCTCGTTGACGAATCGATCCCCGCCGCCGACCGGGCCGCGCGCCAAGAGGCTTACTTACGGTTCTACGAGGGCACGCGAAAGCGCGCCGGGATTCTCCTCTTCAATCACCTCCACGCCATCCTCAACGGCTGGCGGGCAACCCAAGGCGGGATGCAGTTGACGTTCGACTGGGGTGATCTCGACTTCGCGCACATCCCGGTAGGAGTGCTCAGTCAGGTCTATGAGAGCTTCAGCCATCGCGCGGAACCTCGTGATGCAGCGCAAACCAGCATCCATTACACACCCCGCTCCATAGCTCGTCTGATGGTGGATCAGACCTTTGCCGCGGCCACGAACCGTGCAGAAGCCAAAGTGCTCGATCCCGCGTGCGGTGCGGGCATCTTCCTCGTTCTCGCCTTTCGCCGCCTTGTGAGTGAGCGCTGGCGTGTTGATGGCAAGCGGCCCGATACAAGGACCATACAAAGAATCCTCTATAACCAGGTCCGCGGATTCGATGTCAGTCAATCCGCTTTGCGACTTGCCGCGCTTGCGCTCTACATTACCGCGATCGAAGTCAATGGTGCGCAACGGCCGCCCAAAGCGCTGAAATTCCCCAGAGACCTGCGTAATGAAGTGCTCTATTACTTCGGTGACGACTCTGAAGCTACCGCCTCCAAAGGAGGCTCTCAACGCAGGGCGGCGTTCACCCTGGGCAGTCTCGGTCCGAAAGTGCCTGAAAAGTTCGATGGTCAATTTGACATCGTGATCGGCAACCCACCGTGGGCTCGATTGCGCGAACCCAAGCAAAAGCCAACCGAGAAAAAGCGCGCGTTCAAGACCGCGACGGATGTGCTGAACGAAGAGTTCACCAAGATTGGGCGCCGAGTCCTCCTTGAACGTGGTCTTCCTGAATTGGCGAGAACTTACGAGAACCCCGACAAGAATCCTGACGTCCCCTTTGTCTGGCGCGCAACCGAATGGGCCAAGAGGGGCGGCGGCATCATCGCCTTCGCTCTGCCTGCTCGAATCTTTGGCCGCACCACAGGGAAAGGCTTCGAAGCATGGCGAGCAATGCTTCGCAGCATCTGTTTAACCGGTCTCATCAACGGCGCCGACTTGCGCTGGACGAAAGTGTGGCAAGGTATCAAAATGCCGTTCTGCTTGCTGTTTGCTCGCAATGATGTGCCGCGAGGCGACCACCGCTTCCGCTACACGGCGCTGAAAAATGAGCCTGCTCAAAACCGGCACGCCCGTTTCCGGATCGACTACGAGGCCACGCAACCTATCAGCATTGAACGCGTGGAGAGCCAACCGTGGGTTTTGAAGACGCTGTCCCTCGGCACTTGGTGCGATGTAGAAATCGTGGAGAGATTGCTAGGGGCCTTTCCCCAGACTCTAAAGAAGATGTGGGAGACGTGGAATCCCAAGAAAGACAAGACCGGCATAGGCTACCATCTTGTGCCAGATCGACAGCAGAAGCCGGCAGGGTTTCTTGGCAAAATGTTAGTTTTCGAGCCGCCTGAATATGGATTCTCGATTCAGTATGACAACCTCGGGACTTACTTCAAAAAGCACGGCGACCAGCACAAGGACGCGAATAGGCAGGCTACAGCGTATTGGCCGAAGACGGAAACTCTCTATCAACCTCCCTTGGTCATTATTCCCAAGGCCCCCGGTGAGGATCCGAATACTCCCAAGGCATTCCTCGCGTCGCGTGCCGTTGCTTTCTCGCAAAGCTACTATGGGTATTCTTGCGCAGGACACTCCGACGCCGACACCTTGGCGGCGCTGCTATTCATTGTGTTGCATAGCAGTCTCTTTCGGTACTTCGTGCTGATGGTCAGTGTGTCTCAGGGGTCGGATCACATGATCTTTACGAAGCAAGATCTAGACGTCCTCTCGTTTCCGGAGCCGTCGAAGCTTTCTGCAAGTGAAAAGGTGACAATAGAAAAGCTCGCATATCGACTTGAGCACGAGTCACAGAAGCCATGGGTAGACATCGATTCCTTCCTCTTTCGCCTTTACGGTCTTGGCGACGATGCGGCACAGATCGCGCGTGACACGCTCTTTTCTGCCGCCGCTTATCGGAAGGAGGGTCGCGCTGCGCTCGAGCGGACGACGCGTCAGGCTCGTGAGCCATTCCGCGCCGAGCTGATTGACGCTCTCGAGCCTTACTTCGACGTCTGCGGAGAAAAGGTCCTGGTCGAGGAGCCGCGGGGCCAACCTGATACCTGGGAGCAGCCATGGTTCTTTCTCGCCATCTCGCGCGCCAAGGAGCCGGTACCGGTCGATGCCGGCCTTCTGCGCGAAGCGATGAAGGAGGCAAACAAGCGGTCTGCTAGCCGAATCATCGTCAGAGCCCCAGACAGGCGCGGTTTGCTGATCGGCTTGCTCAATCAGCGGCGTTGGTGGACGATTACTAGGGCCCGCCTCTGTGGTCAACATATCGTCAGGCACCACCTTGAGGCGTTTGGGCTGACCCAGCAAGCATGAGCCAAGAAGTGACAGCCGGGCTGTTTACCCTCGGGGTCCCGCCTGAGGAGTATCACCTGCCGCACCCACGACTCGGGCTACCCGTGATACTCTTGGTCCGCCTCGTCGTACTTCGAGCCTTTGAAAGGCTGCGGGAGAGCGGCTGCTCCTTGGCGACTAAAGAGGAGGACGAGATCACCGCTGATCTGCTTAGCGTCATCGAGAACGACCTGCGCCAGAAGGGAAGTGTGCGAGGTTTCAGTCGGCGCACGTATGAGATCGTTACCAGGCAAGGCCAGGTCGCAAACTACAACCGCACCAAGCTCAGGAAGGCCCCGGATCTGCGCTTCAAGCTTCGCAATGACGAGGAAGAACCGCGGCGAGTCCTCTCCGAGCACGAAGGACTCTTCGTCGAATGTAAGCGTATAGATAGAAACAACTCCGCCGGCAGCGAATACTGCGACGATGGCCTTTGCCGTTTCGTGGACGGTGACTACGCCTGGGCCATGGAAGAGGCTCTCATGGTCGGCTACGCACGTGCCCGTACTATTGCCGGCCATCTTATACCCGCCATGAATCAGCCCGAGCGTCTTGAGCGGCTGAAAACAGCAGAGCTTCCGCGACCGGTCATGCATTCTGACGCCACAGCGCGAGACTGCGCAGAGGTTCTACACGTCAGTCGCCATCGGCGAGATTTTTCTTGGGTTGATGACAAAGGACCTGCCACTGATATTCTCGTTTATCACTCCTGGCATGCCTGCGGATAGGTCTCCATCCGTCACGGCACGGTCGCCGACCACGCCGACGTCGTCCCCGATTCGAAGCCGTCCGCGAAGATCGACGGGCTGCCGTTGATCTCCGGCTGCGCGTCGAGCTGACGCAGGTAGGCGAGGAGCTCCGCCTGAGCGCCGGCCGGCAACGCCAGCACCTGGCGGTGCGGCGACGCCAGGGCGAACTCGTTCGGCCTCGTCACCAGCACGTCGTCGACGGCGACGTTGGGGAAGGGGGCGGACGAGGTGAGCTCGATCGTGTTCGTCGCGCCCGCGGCGAGCGCCACGCCCTCGATGCGCAGGCTGCGCCAGACCGTGTAGCGCCAGTCCGGCACGCTGCCGGTGGGGGCGAGGGCGAGGTTGCGCACGACGCCGTTGACCCGCACGTCGAGGGAGGATGGCCAGCCCAGGCTGTAGCGGATCTCCAGGGCGCCGATGCCGCCGGCGCCGCCGTCGACCCCGGCGAGGATCAGGCGCGAGCCCTGCGTCTCCAGGAAGACGAAGGCGCGGTTGTGGACGGTGTCGTCGTTGTTGAGGTCGACGTACTGGTCGACGACGTAGGCGCCGCTCGCTACCGTGCCGTCCTCGGCCTGCAGGGTCTCGCCGCCTGCCACCCGGAAGACGTCCTCGAGGGTGGCGGCGGAACCGTCGTGGAAGTAGGGAGGCGTCGCCCAGACGCCGAGTAGCGTCGGCGTGTCGATGCCTTCGAGGGGGCCGCCGAGGCGGTGGCCGGAGCTGGTGCGCAGCGTCCCCACGTCGTGGAGCGTGGCCGCTCCCACCGTGCTGTCGGTGAAGGCGTTGCCGGCGTGGCAGCTCGCGCAGCCGAGGCTCAGGAAGTGGGCGCGGCCGGCGAGCGCCGCCGCCGTCATCGCGCCGCCGGCGGCGCGGAACGGGCTGCGCGGCAACGACTCGCGTCCGAGCGACGCCACGTAGGCGGCGAGCGCGTCGAGGTCGGAGCTGAGCCCCGACTTGGGGGTACCGAGGGGGTCGCTGGTGGCGGCGAAGTCGGCGTCGCTCATCAGGCCGCTGCCGCCGAAGGCGCCGCGGATGTCGTTCTCGAAGTCCTGGATCTCGTCGAAGTTGGCGCTCCAGTGGACGTTGCCGTGGCCGGTGCCCGATCGGCCGTGTAGGGTCGTGGTGTTGCGGAAGCCCTCGCCGCGGCCCGTGAAGTCCCACACCCGTCCGTCGTGGCCGCCGTCGAGGTGGCAGGTGGCGCAGCTCATGTAGCCTTCGGCGCTCATCCGCGGGTCGCCCGCGTGGTAGAAGATGCGCTTGCCGGCCAGCACGGTGGCGGCGAGCGTCTCGCCCGCCACCGTCGAGACCTGGGTCGAGCTCACCGTCTTGTCGCCCAGGCGGAAGAGGGCGTCGGTCTCATGGACGGTGACGCCGCAGTCCATGACGGCCTTGACGAAGGTGCGGTTGGAGACCGGGTCGACGCACACGCCCTGCGGCGCCAGGCCGGCGCCGAGCCGGGTGACGAGGCTGCCGAGGCCGCCGAGGAGGAAGGGATGGCCGATGACGCCGGTCAACCCCAGGTGGTCCCAGCGCGCCAGCTCCTGGCCGCGCAGCTCGATCACGGCGTCGCCACCGACCTCGCCGTAGCTCCACCAGGTGTCCCCCACGAACCACGGCTGGAAGAGGTTGCCGCGCACGCCGGCGCCCGAAAGGCCCGGGAAATCGGTCCGCGTCACGGTTCCGAAGGCGGCGGCGCGGAACGACCAGGGCGCCTGCGGCGGCCAGTTGGGGCCGATCACGAGGTAGTCGCCGCTCTTGAAGTAGCCGTGGGCGTTGATCGGCATGGGCGAGATGCCCAGGGTCGCGAGCTCGACGGGATCGGTAGGGTCGGAGATGTCCCAGGTGCGCACCTGGAAATCGGAGCCGGGCTCGCTCGCCGGCAGCTCCGGCACGGTGAAGAGCAGGCCGTTGTGGTAGGCGAGGATGGCGGTGCGTCCCTGCTGCGGCGCGTTGAGCCCGCTCAAGATGGCGCCGGGCGTCTGCGGCACGTTAGGGAAGCCCTAGCCCTGGGCGGCCGCCGCTTCGGCCTCGCGGCCGACGGTCCGCTCGTCGCCGGTGACCCAGCCGTCCTTGAGCTGGATGATGCGCTGGCCGTAGCTGGCGTTCTCTTCCGAGTGGGTGACCTGGACGATCGTCGTGCCTTCGCGGTTGAGCTGCTTGAAGAGCTCCATGATCTCCCGCGCCTGGCCCGAATGGAGGTTGCCGGTGGGCTCGTCGGCGAAGATCACCTTCGGGCTCATGATCACCGCCCGCGCCACGCCCACGAGCTGCTGCTGGCCGCCGGAGAGCTGCGACGGGAAGAGGTCCTTCTTGCCCACGATCTGGAAACGGTCGAGCACGTCGCAGACCATGCTCTCGCGCTCCGAGCGCTTGACCTTGCGGTAGGAGAGGGGCACCTCGAGGTTCTCGTAGACCGTCAGGTCGTCGAGCAGGTGGTAGCTCTGGAAGACGAAACCGATGTACTCCTTGTGCAGGGCGTTGCGCTGCTTGGGCTTCATGCGGTGTACCGGGTGGCCGGCGAACTCGTATTCGCCGTCCCAGCGCCCGTCGAGCATGCCGAGGATGTGGAGCAGGGTCGACTTGCCGGCTCCCGAGGGGCCCATGAAGGTCAGGAACTCGCCTTGCTCGATCTCGATGTCGATACGGCGCAGCACGTAGGTGCGGCCGTAGCCGGTCTCGTAGAACTTCTCGAGGCCGTGGGTCTTGATCAGCGAAGCCATCGGACGTTCCCCCGCGGGGGCCCGGCGCGCGCCGGCCCCGCGATTCAGTAGCGGTCAGGATACGCTCAGGCGGCCACGCTCTCCTCTTCGACGACGCGGCCGTCGAAGAGATGGATGGAGCGTTCCGCGTGCAGCGCGTAGCGCGGGTCGTGGGTCACCATGCAGATCGTCGAGCCGGCGCCGTGAAGCTCTTTCATGAGCCCCATCACCGCTTCGCCGTTCGAAGAGTCGAGGTTACCGGTAGGCTCGTCGGCGAGCAGGATCGACGGGTCGCCGACCACCGCGCGGGCCACCGCCACGCGCTGCTGCTGGCCGCCCGAGAGCTGGGCCGGGTAGTGCTTCATCCGGTGCGCCATGCCCACGCGCTCGAGGGCGTCCTGCACCTTCTTCTTGCGCTCGGCCGACGGCGTGCCGCGGTAGGTGAGCGGCAGCTCGACGTTCTCGTAGACCGTCAGGTCGCCGATCAGGTTGAAAGCCTGGAAGATGAAGCCCACCTCGCGGTTGCGGATGCGGGCGCGCTCCGACAGGCTGAGGTTGTCGACGCTCTTGCCGTTGAGCACGTAGGTGCCGTCGGTCGGCGTGTCGAGCAGCCCCAGGATCGACAGCAGCGTGGACTTGCCGCAGCCCGAAGGGCCGGCGATCGACACGTACTCGCCGGGCATGATGTCGAGGTGGATGCCCGACAGGGCGTGGGTCTCGACCTCGTCGGTGTAGAACACCTTGGTGACGCCGTCCAGGTGGATGAGCGGTTCGGACATGGCTCTCGGTCTCCTCTCCGTTTCGCTTGAGCGTGACTTCTCGCCACGCGAGTTTACCGGGTCCTTCCTCTTTGCACCCTGACGATACCTCAATACGCCGAAAAGGGGCCACCGGTTACAGGATCCTCGTGCTCCGTGCCCTAGCGCAGGCGGATGCGGTCGACGTCGTCCCACTGGCTGGAGTCCGAGAGGATCACGCGGTCGCCCACCTGGAGGCCCTCGAGGATCTCGACGTGCTGCACCGACAGCCGCCCGAGCTTGACCTGCACGCGGTTGGCGGTGCCGTCGGGGTTGATCTTGAACAGGCCGACGGTGCTGAAGGCCTGGCCGTAGGCCGGCCGGCCCACGTAGACGGCCTCGTCGACGCGCTCGAGCTCGATGGTGCCGTCGACCGAGAGGTCGGGCCGCGCTCCCCTGGGCAGCTCCTCGACGTCGAGCTTGACGTCGACCAGCACCGAGCCCTGCAGCACCGCCGGGTCGATCCTCGACACGTGCCCGGGGATCACGCCGTTGCGGGTGTCGATCTCGGCGCTCTGGCCGATCTGGATGTCCTTGGCCTGGGTCTCGGCGATCCGCAGCTCGGCCTTGAGCACGTCGGGCTGGGCCACCCGCGCCAGGGTGGTGCCGGGGGTCACGCGCTGGCCTTCCTCCACCGGAACCGCCTGCAGCACGCCGCGGATGCCGGCCCGCACCTTGAGACGGTCGAGCTGGGCGCGCCGCAGCTCGTAGACGGCGCGCCGCTGCTGGACCTGGCTGCGCCGGGCCGCGAGCTGCGCCTCGTGCGACTCGCGGGTCTTTTCCAGCCGCTCCTTTTCCTTCTCGAAGCGCACCGTGAGCTGCTCGGCGGCGAGCTCCGACTGGCGGCGGGTGATCTCGGGCACCAGCCCCTCTTCGTTGAGCTGCCGGTCGGCTTCGGCCTGCAGCTTGGCGACCTTGAACTCGGCCTCGACGCGGGCGATCTCGGCCTCCTGGGTGAGGAGCTGGCTGGCGAGCTGCACCCGGAGGTCCGTGTACTCGGCCTCGGCGCCGAGCAGGGCGAGCTCGGCGTCGCCCACCGTCTGCTCGAGCTCCGGGTTGGACAGCTCGAGAATCACCGAATCGGGCGTCACCTGGGCGCCGGGGTCGATCACCACTTCTTCGACCTGACCTTCGGTCTCGGCGGCGATGAAGCGGATCACGTCGGGCACCAGCGTGCCCGGTCCGCGCACCGAGCGCACGAACGGGCCGCGTTTGACGGTGTCGCTCCAGACGGCGGCGTTGTCCACTTCGCGCGCCGCGGGCTCGAGGTTGGACAGGCCCCAGGTGACGAGGGCGAGGCCGAGCATGACGGCGGTGGCGATGTAGATCCGCCGCCGTTGCTTGCGTTTCTTGACTTCGGGGGATCGTTGGACGTCCATGGCCATGGCGATGTCCTCCTGCGGACGGCTTAGGGCAATCCCTGTGCCAGTTGGGCTCGCGCTTGGTACGGGGCTGCTCGTTCCAGGTTTCGGCGCCGCCGGCGAATCTTTCGATCGGCGCCGGCGCGGCGGCTCTCGTTCGCTTGCGGGACGCGGCAATCCCAGAATCGGACGCCGGCTCACCGCCGCCGGCCGAAGCGCCGGCATTCCACCCGGATGGAGGAGACGGCGTCGTTGCCGACCCGGGACTTGCGCAGATCGGGCTCGTCGTGGCGCAAGGTCGTCGAGCGTCCGCGGTAGTCGGCGTGCTCGTAGAGCGTCGCCACGCAACCGGGCGCCACACGCGCCGAGCTCACCCCGTCCTGGCGGATGAAGTTATTCGTCAACCGGGGGTCGTCGCGGAGAAAGGTCTCGCTGCGTCCCCGATAGTCGCTGTTCTCGTAAAGGGTCACGCCCTCGGGCCCGCCGTCGCAGCGGACCTCGAGGGAGGAGACCCGGTCGTTGCCGACCTCGGTGCCCCGGAGGTTCGGCGCGCTCTCGGTCAGGAGCGTCGCGGCGCCGCGGAAGTCGGAATCGGCGTAGAGGACGACGCGGCAGCCCTCGGCCACGCGCACCGAGGAGACCGAGTCCTGGCGCACGGCGTTGTCGCGCAGGTCGGCGTCGTCGTCCGGGAAGAGCTCCTCGCGGCCGCGGAAGTCCTCGTCGGAGTAGAGCACGGCGCCGCGGCGGTCGCCCCAATCGGGCCGGCCGCGGGCCCCGCCCTCGAACCAGCCGGGACGCCGGCACTCGACGGTCAGCGACGAGGCCCGGTCCTGGCCGAAGGACGTCGAACGCAGGTCGGCGACGTCGTCCTCCAGGGTGACGGCCTCGCCGCGGAAGTGGTCGTCGGCGTAGAGGGTCACGCGGCAGCCGCGGTCGACCCGCACCGAGCTGACGCTGTCGTTGCCGATCGGGAGGCCGGAGAGCTCGTGAACCTGCTCGCCGTCCGCGAAGGTCTGGCTCTCGCCGCGGAAGCCGGCGTCGCGGTAGAGGGTCGCGCCGCGCTCGTGCTCCGCGGCGGCGGTGGCTGCCGTGGCGGCAAGGGCGAGCAGGGCGATGATCAGGTGCCGACGCATGACGTCCTCTTATCTTAGCGCGTTTCCTCCGCCATGACGTCGTCGAGTGAAGTGGCGGTAGCGGGCTTGTCCATCGCCTGATGATACCTCACTCCCACTGCACGAGCGGCTCCCCGTCGGGGACGCGCAACGGCTTCGGCAGGTAGGGGTCGAGCTCCCCGGGCTCGAAGCGGCACAGCCCGATCGAGTGCCAGAACGCGCCCGCCGTCTCGCCGCCCAGGCGGTAGCGTCCGTCGGGGGTGAAGGCGACCCAGCCTTCAGGCAATCCGGCGAACGCCACGCTCCAAACCGCGTCCCCATGGCCCTCGAACGTAGGAATCGCGCTTCCGACACGGTGGCGAGCCGGGCGCCGGATGGGGTACACTGGAAGCAAGGACGGGATATGACTCTGACCGGGACACTCCACGGCAACGTGATCACGCTGGACGCCTCCGAGCTTTCCCCCGAAGAATCGCGTCTCGAAGGTCGGCGCGTCCGGGTCTCGGTGGGGCCGCTGGACGACGGGGACCTCGAGCTCGCTCCCGCAGAGCAGGCCAAGCTCTGGCAGCGGTGGGTCGAGAGCGGCCCGCAAGGGCCGATCAAGGACGACGAAGGAGACGCGGTGCTCATCGCGCTGGGTCTTGATTCGTGACCGCGGATACAATCCCCCCACTTTGAGCTCCTCCGCGGGCGTCAGCCCCACTCCCGATGGATCGCGCGAGCGCTTCAGCTCGCGTCTGGCCCTGGTGGCGACGATGATCGGCGTCGCCGTGGGCCTCGGCAACGTCTGGCGCTTCCCCTACATGGTGGGCCGCTTCGGCGGCGCCTCGTTCGTGCTCTTCTACGTCCTGACGGTGGCGCTGCTCGGGCTGCCGGCGCTGATGGCCGAGTGGTCCCTGGGGCGCCACGCCCGGCGCGGACCGGTGGGGGCGTTCGAGCGCGCCGGCTTCCCCGGCGGACGCGCCCTCGGGTGGCTGCTCTTCTTCGTCGTCACCGCGGCGACGGCCTACTACACCAACGTCATCGGCTGGGTGCTCTTCGAGGCCCTGAGCGAGCTCCTGCGGGGTCTCGGACGCCCCTGGGACGCCGAGATCCTGCCGCCCGACAGCGGCTTCGACGGCGCCCGCTTCGGCCTCCAGATGGCGGCCACCGCCGTCGTCATCCTGGCCTGCGCCGGCGTCCTGCTGCGCGGGCTGCGCGCCGGCATCGAGAGGGCGAGCAAGGTGCTCATGCCGCTGCTCGGCGTCACCCTCGTCGCCCTCATCGCGCGCGGCCTCACCTTGCCGGGAGCGTGGGCGGGCCTCGAGTGGTACGTGCTCAAGTTCGATCCCGCGGCCCTGACCGACGCCGGGGTGATCCTGGCGGCGGTCGGCCAGGCGATCTTCAGCCTCTCGCTCGGCGGCACCTTCATGGTGGTCTACGGCTCCTACCTGGACGACGCCGAAGAGCTGCGCTCGAGCGCGGCGTGGACGGCGGCGGGCGACCTCGGCGCCGGGCTGCTGGCGGGGCTCGCGATCTTCCCGGCCGTCTTCGCTTTCGGGCTCGAGCCCGAGAGCGGGCCGGGGCTCGTCTTCTCCACCCTGCCGCGGGTCTTCGTCGAGATGCCCGCGGGCTGGCTCTTCGGGCTGCTCTTCTTCGTCGGCCTGGCCGGCGCCGCCTTCCTCTCCGACGTCGGCGCCTTCGAGGTCCTGGTCGCGGGCCTCACCGACGCCACGTCCCTCACCCGCCGCCAGGCGGTGTGGACGCTGGCCGCCGTCGTCTTCGTCTTCGCGCTGCCGCCGATGGTCAACATGGAGGTCTTCCAGCCCTGGGACCTGACCTTCGGATCCGGCATGCAGACCCTGGGGGCGTTGCTGGCCGTGGTCGCCTTCGCCTGGTCGCTGGACCGCTCGGCGGCGCTCGCCCAGCTCGCCAGCGGACGCCG
>DASWIG010000382.1:0-39569 GCA_036397835.1 Thermoanaerobaculia bacterium | reverse complement strand
CCGGCGCCGGCGTAGAGGTAGGCCTCGCGGCCGCGCAGCACGCAGGAGCGCAGGGCCACCGCGAACTCGCCGTCGCCGGCGGCGTCGAACCAGCCCACCGGGGCCGCGTACCAGCCGCGCTCGTCGCTCTCGTGCTCGGCGATCCAGCGCATGGCCGCGGCGGTGGGCACGCCGCCGACCGCCGGCGTCGGGTGGAGGCTCTCGACGAGCTCGAGCACGTGGCGAGGCGCCGCCAGCGTGCCGTGGATGGGGGTGTGCAGGTGGAGCACCTCGCGCAGCTCCCGCACCCGCGGCTCCGGCGCCGCCTCGAATCGCGCGCACAGCGGCGCCAGGCGGCGGACGATGGCGTCGACCACGAGCCGGTGCTCGCGCTGGTCCTTGCCGCTTCCGAGCAGCCGCGCGGCGTGCTCGGCGCCGGTGGCGATCGAGCCCGCCAGCGCCTCGGTCTCGATCTCCAGGCCGCGGCGGGCGATCAGCCGCTCCGGCGTGGCGCCGAGGAAGGCCGAGCGCTCGCGGCAGAAGGCGAAGCGGGTCGAGGCGCGCAGCCCGCGCGCGAGGCGCAGCAGCACGTCCACCGTGTCGAGCGGCGCCGCGAACTCGACCCGCGAGGGCCGTGCCGCCACGATCTTCTCGCAGCGGCCGGCGGCGATGGCGGCGCGGATGGCTTCGATCTCCTCGGTCCAGCCGGCGTCCGACGGCTCGATGGCCGCGATCGCCGGCAGCGCACGCGGCGCCACGGCGTCGAGCTCGAGCTCCAGCGCCGCCGCTTCGAGCTCGTCGAGCAGACGGTCGCGGTCGGCGCCGCGCACGAGCTCCCGGCCGCCGGCGGCGAGGCTCAGGGAGGCCCCGTCGCCGCGGCAGGCGTAGAGCAGGCGCGGCAGGGTGAAGCAGCCGTCGCCGAAGTCGCGCCACGGCTCGCGGCTCGCCGCGCCGACGTCGAAGGCGAAGCCGCCGAAGAGCCGCGGGCGCGGCGCGTCGCAGCCCGGCGCCGCCGCGGTCACCACCCGGCGCCATAGCTCGTCCGCCCGCCGGCGCAGGTCGGCGAAGCGCCCGGGGCCGTCGAGGTCGAGCCGGTGGACGGCGCCGACGCCGGCGAACGCGTGGCACTTTCCGAGGTCGGACGGCGGCACCCAGAGGAAGCCCAGCGACCGTCCGGGCAGGCGCAACAGGCCCTCGGGATGGGCGCGCGGCGCCTGCACGGTGACGACGAGGGTGCGCTCGTCGCCGGCGTGACCGGCGAGCGCGCGGGCCACGAAGTCGCGCCGCGTCGTCGCCGGGCGCTCGAGGGCGGCGCTCTCGCGGGTGGCCACCGGCGACAGGCTCATGACGTTACCTCCGCCGGCTGTGCCACGTTCGCCGGCTGTGCCACGTTCGCCGGCTGTGACACGTAGAGACAGCAGGCCCCGAACGTCAGCGGACGGATCAGCCGCACCGCGCAGCCGCAGCGCCGCATGAGGTCGGCGAGCTCGCGCGGCTCCGGGAAGGCGGCGATCGAGCTCTCGAGGTAGCGGTACTCGCGGCCGCCCGAGAGCCAGGCGCCGAGCCGCGGCACCACGTGGTGGATGTGGAAACGCGCCAGGGGCGCCAGCAGCCCGGAGCGCGGTTCGCTGAGCTCGAGGATCACGATGCGGCCCTGGCGGCGGGTGACCCGCGCCATCTCGCGCAGGGCGCGCTCGCGGTCAGGCACGTTGCGGATGCCGAAGGCGATGATCACGCCGTCGACCGAGGCGTCGGCGAGCGGCAGGGCTTCGGCGTCGCCGTGGCCCAGCTCCACGCGGCCGGCGAGGCCGGCGGCCGCGACCTTGCGGCGGGCGACCTCGAGCATCCCGGCCGAGGGGTCGATCCCGACGACCGTGGCCGCCGGCTGCTGGCGCAGGACCTCCAGCGCCACGTCGGCGGTGCCGGTGGCGAGGTCGAGCACGCGGTGGCCGGGCGCCAGATCGAGGGCGGCGACCGCGGTGCGGCGCCACGCCCGGTCGCGGCCGAAGGAGCTCAGCCGGTTCAATAGGTCGTAGCGGCGGGCGATGCGGTCGAACATGGCGCCCGAGCCGCCGCGCACGCCGTCCGCAGCGGGCCGGGGAGAGTCGTCGAAGGAGGACATGGCGGAGATCGGCATCGCACGTCCTCAGAGGTCGCGGTCCACCAGCGCTTCGGCCACCGTCGCCAGGGCGCGGGTGGCGCGGCACTGCGGGAAGGGCGCGAGGCAGGCGACGGCGCCCGCCGAGTACCGGCGCGCCAGCTCGAGGCAGTCCTCCACCGCCCGGGTCTGGCGCAGGCTGCGGATCACCCGGCCCGCGGTGACGTCGGCCAGCGGCGCGTCGTGGGGCGTCGCGAGGATCTCCTCCACCAGCGGCTGGAAGGCGTCGTCGCGCTCCAGGGCGAGGATCACGGGGTAGGTCATCTTGCCCTCGCGCAGGTCGTTGAACACCGCCTTGCCGGTGCGCGCCGCGTCGCCGGTCAGGTCGAGCAGGTCGTCGACCGCCTGGAAGGCCACGCCGAGGTGGGCGCCGTAGGCGGCGATCGCCGCGCGGCCGGCCTCGTCGAGCCCGCCCACGCGCCCGCCCGCCGCCATCGCCCAGCGGAAGAGCGCCGCCGTCTTGCCCTCCGCCACCCGGAAGTAGGTCTCGCGCGCGGTGGCGATGCGGCCGCGGTTCTCGAGCTGCACCGACTCGGCGAAGATCATCTCCTCCACCGTGTCGAGCAGCTCGTCCATCAGCCCCGGCAGGCGGCAGCGCTCGATGCGCCGCAAGGCCTCCACGAGCAGCCAGTCGCCGGCGAAAATCGAGGCGGCGTTGCCGTAGACGGCGCGCGCCGTGGCGGTGCCGCGGCGGGTGTCCGAGTGGTCGACGACGTCGTCGTGGAGCAGCGTGGCGTTGTGGACCAGCTCCACCGCCACCGCGACGTCGAGCACCCGGGCGTCGAAGCCCTCGCCCAGGCGCGAGGCCAGGGCCACGCACATCGGCCTGAGGCGCTTGCCGCCAAGCTCGAGCAGGTGGCTGGCGCCGCGGCCCACCAGCAGCTCCGGGCGCCGCGGCAGGCGCGCGAACTCGTCTTCGAAGGTCGCCATGTCGGCCCCCACGAAGTCCATCAGCTCGGCGAGCCGCCGCGCCAGGCGGGCCAGGCCGCGGCCGGCGCTGATGCCCTCCAGGCGGCCGAGCAGGTCGACGCGGCCCGGCAAGCCGCTCGCCCGTGGTCGCGGCGTCCGCTCTTCGAGCTCCGGCGGTTCCGAGGTCGTTCGGGCAGTCACAGCGGCGTTCATCGATTCTCCTTCGTGGACGTCGTGTCGGTGGACCCCGGGCGTTTGCCGGGGGTCCCGTTGGCCAGGATCTTGAGGCCGATGCGGCCCACCAGCCCCCCTTTCAAGAAGCTCTCGATCACGGCGTCGGCGCGCGCCACCAGGGCCGCCATCGACTCGAGGCGCTCGCGGAAGATCAGCGCGTCGGGTGAGTCTTCCCTGGCGAGCTGCGGCAGCCACTCCCGCAGCCGCTCGACGATCGGGTCCCACTCGCGGCGCTTGCGCGTCTGCACGATGCTGCGGATGACCTTCTCGAGGTCGGTGGCCGGCCGGTAGGTCACCCGCCGCGAGCCGGGCTCCTTCTCGGGGAAGATCAGCCCCCAGTCGCGCAACTCGCGGCACGCCATGCTCACCGCTCCGCGGCTCAGCTCGAGGCCGTGCATGATCTCGTCGGTATCCGCCGTGGCGGCGCGCGAGAGCAGCCAGCTATAGACCCGCGCCGTGGTCGGCGAGATGCCCCAGAAGGGCGCCATGGCGCCCCAGAGCTGCACGAATTCATGGCGGACGGCGTCGAGGTCGCTGCTCATCGCCGAGGAGTGTACACGAAGATTCCTGAAGTTTCAAGAATTTTTGAAAAGACGATCGTGTCGGAACGGTCCGACGGCGCGTCCAGGGGGGATTTCTCCGCTCAGTGGTAGTAGAGGCTCTTGGTCTGCCGCCCATACCAGCCGCCCGCGCCGCCATCGAAGATGGTGCAGTGATCGAGCTCCTGGCCGTAGACGTGGATGGTCACGGAGCTGGCGTCGCTGCGGGCGTTGGCGATGGTGTGGTACTCGAAGGGCGGGATGAGGCTGCCGGAGGTGCCGATGCCGGCGCGCACGGTGCCGAGGGGCTCGAAGTGGAAGCGGTTCTCCCCTTCCTCGAGCAGGCCGTATTGGGTCACGTCGATCTCGCCTTCGAGCACGCCCTCAACGCACCAGACGCCCGCGTGGTCGTGGAGCGGCGTGCCCTGCCGGGGCCCCCAGACCATGGCGATGACGGTGTATTGGTGGTCGGGGCTGCGGTAGAGGAGTCGCCGGGCGTAGTGCTCGGAGCAGGGCCGTTTGACGGCTTCAGGCAGTTTGAGGGCGCCCGTGCGGATGAGCTCGCTGAGGGTGTTGCGGACGGCGGTCGTGACCTCGCCGAGCGATGCGCGCTGCACGGCCTCGTCGAGCCTGGAGACCAGCTCCTCGCGCCCACTGAATTCGGCCGTCGCTTCCAGGGTTTCCGTGATCATCTTCGTCTCCTACGGCTCTCCCTGTCTCTCGAATGGTCTAGGATAACGCAAACCCGGCCGGGTACAATGCGCGCGTGCCGAAGCCGCAGCTCCAGATCCTCGTCTGCACCAACGAGCGTGCGCCCGAGACCCGGAAGCCGAGCTGCCTGCCGCGCGGCAGCCTCGAGGTCTACCGGCGCTTCAAGGACCGGGTCCGCGAGCGCGGCGTCCGCGACCGGGTCATGACGGTGCGCACGGGCTGCCTCAAGCACTGCAGCCAGGGCATCACGGTTTGCGTGTGGCCGCACAACTGCTGGTACCGAGCCGTGACGCTCGACGACGTCGACGAGATCCTCGACGCGGCGCTCGCCGGCGGCGAGGTCGGGCGCCTGCGGATGCCGGACGTCCCCTGGGAATGAGGGCAGCGATGACGGATGACGACGGCAGGGGCCTCGAGCGTGGACGTCTCGAAGCGATCTGGGTGAAGCGGGTGCGGCGCGGACCCATGGACGAGCGCCGGCGGGCGCGCCTGATCGCCGGCAAGGGGCTCGAGGACGACGCCAACCTGGGCATGAAGCGCCAGGTCACGATCCTCTCCCGCGAGCGGTGGGAAGACGTCTGCCGCGCCCTCGGCCGCGATCTCGACCCGACCGTACGGCGGGCCAACCTCATGGTCAGCGGCCTCGCCCTGCGCGAGAGCCGCGGCCGCGTGCTGCGCATCGGCGAGAGCCGCATCTACGTCAACGGCGAGACGCGTCCCTGCCGGGCGGTGGACGAGGCCGTCCCGGGGCTGCGCGAGGCGCTCGATCCGCAGTGGCGGGGCGGCGTCTACGGCGAGGTGCTCGAAGGCGGCGAGATCGCGGTGGGCGATCCCGTCGCCTGGGAAGACCCGTAGTCGCCAAGCGTGACCCGATCCCTGAGCACTTGGCGCCGAAACCGGCGAACCGAACCCCCCCGGAAGCGGCTGACCAGCGCTTATGATGGACGACGATGCACGGCCGGGCGGTCTTGACGGCGCTTCTCGCCGGTGCCCTTCGCCGCTGGGGACGCGAGCACCCGGCACGGCACGCGGCGGCGGTCCTGGTCCTGGTTCTGGTCCTGGCGGTGCGCTTCCTGGCCGCCGTGGCGTCGCCCGAGCCGATCGAGGACGAGAGGGTCTACTTCGCCGCGTTCGAGCTCGCCGGCCGTGGTGAGTCGCCCTATCAGCTCAGCTACTTCTACACCCCAACCCTGGCTCTGCTGGGGGCCTGGGCTCTGGAACACCTCGGCGAGCCCTGGCTGCTGGCGGCGCTGCGTTTTTCGAACCTCCTCGGCACGGCGGTCATCGCCTGGTGCGCGCTGGCCTGGATGCCATGGACCTGGCGCCGCCGACTGCTGGTCGCGGCCCTCTACGTCTGCCTGGCGCCGGCGGTGCGCATGGGCGTCCTGTGGGGCAACCTGTCGCTCGCGGCGATCGGATTGCTGACGCTGGGTCTCTTCCTGTGGCGGTCGCGGCCGATCCTTGCCGGCGCCCTGCTCGCTGCGAGCGTGATCGTCAAGCCGGTCGGCCCGGTCGCCGTTCTCCTCCTGATGGCCCATCGTCCGAGTGAGGCCGGGAGGCGTCATCTCGTGGCCGGCGGCATGGCACTGATACTGGCGGCCGGGCTGCTCCTGCCGATGCCGTACTTCGAGGACATGCTGTCCCTGGATGACGGCCGGCCTCCGCCGTGGCGCAGCGTGGCCCTCCATCACGTCCTCTACTGCTTCGGCCTCGAGCTGCGCTTCTCTTTGGTGGCCGCGGTGATCGCCGCGGCGAGCGTCTTCGTGGCCCGCCGCCGGAGGTTGGGGCCGGCGCGTTTCTACTGTTTCGCGGCGAGCGCGACGCTGCTCGCCACGCCCATGGTCTGGAACCACACGATGCTCCTCGCGTTGCCCCTGCAAGCTCTTGCCCTCGCGGTGGCCCATGCCAGGAACGAAGCGCGGCTCGCCGACTCGGGAACGGGTAGGCGTTACGAAGCCGTGGGCGTCGTCTTGCTGGTGCTGGCGATCCAGCTTTGCGGCGCAATGGGAGGCGTGATGACGTGGCCGCCGCTGCTCCAAGGCGTCATCAAGGCGCTGCCGTGCCTGGCGCCGGCGGTCCTGACGGTTTATCTGTTCAGGTCTACGGATCCCTTCTGAGCTGAACGTCAAGCGTCCATCCACAGCTTGACCGCGAAGACGACGACCGCCGCGATGACCACCCGGCGCACCCAGGCGTGACCCTTGAGCACGGTGAGCCGGGCGCCCAGGAAGCCGCCGGCGAAGTTGCCGAGCCCGAGGGCCATCCCGAGCTCCCAGTCGACGCGGCCGTTCCAGGCGAAGAGGGCGAGGGCGAGCACCGTCACGCACAGCATCGCCAGCACCTTGACCGCATTGCCGCGCACCATGTCGAGGCCGGCGGCCGTGGTCAGCGCCAGGAAGAAGAAGCCCACCCCCGCCTGCACGAAGCCGGCGTAGACGCCGGCGAAGAAAAAGCCGACGGCGAGCGCCGCGAGGTGCCGCCGCTCGGGAGTGGTCGACGTGTTCCCGAGGATCGCCTCCTGGCGCGAGAAAAGCGTCCACAGCGTCAGGGCGACCATCAGGAAGGCCAGGACGCGCTGGAAGGCGGCGTCGCTGATCAGCAGCGCCAGCCAGGTGCCGGCCACGCCGCCGGGCAGCGCCGGCAGGGCCGCCCAGGCCAGGGCGTTCCAGTCGAGCACCCGCTGGCGGCGGAAGCTCCAGACCGCCGCGACGTTCTGCAGCACGATGCCGATGCGGTTGGTGCCGTTGGCCACGCCGGCCGGCAGGCCGTAGAAGATCAGCACCGGCAGGGTGATGAACGAGCCGCCGCCGGCGAGCACGTTCAGCGCCCCGGCGGCCACGCCGAGGACGAAGAGCAACGCCAGGGGGATCCAATCCATGGGGCGCACACTATCCGCTCCGCTCGGCGACATCCATCGCGCCCCGGCTCCCGTATCTCGGGATGGCTCGCCTTCGCGGGCCCGCAAGCCGACCTATCCACGGAGGTACGAACTTGAAGCCCCGTCTCCTCTCCGCGGCGGCGCTCGCCGCCCTCCTCGCCGTAACGGCGTTCGCCACGGCGGCTTTCGCCGCCCCCAGGGCCGAGCTGTGGCCGGTGTGGGAACGCCACGATCCCGCCAGCACCGCCACGGTGGACCACGGCGCCTGGCAGGCCTTTCTCGGCCGCTACGTCGCGCCCGGCCCGGACGGCGTCAACCGGTTCGACTACGCCGGCGTGACCGCCCAGGACTTCCGGAGCCTCGACGCCTACGTGCTGGCGCTCCAGACCGTCCGCGTCTCCCAGCACAACCGCCGGGAGCAGCTCGCCTACTGGATCAACCTCTACAACGCGCTGACGGTGAAGGTGATCCTCGACCACATGCCGGTCGAGTCGATCACCGACGTCGACATCTCGCCCGGCCTCTTCAGCAACGGCCCCTGGGACGCCAAGCTGGCCCTGGTGGAGGGCCACGAGGTCTCGCTCAACGACGTCGAGCACCGGATCCTGCGGCCGATCTGGCAGGACAACCGCGTCCACTACGCGGTGAACTGCGCCAGCGTCGGCTGCCCTGATCTGGCGGCCACGGCCTATACGGCGGCCAACGTGGAGGAGATGCTCGACAAGGCGGCCCGCGACTACGTGAACCATCCGCGCGGCGCCCGTTTCGAGAACGGCCGCCTCGTGGTGTCGAGCATCTACTCGTGGTACGAGGCCGACTTCGGCGGCACCGACGCCGGGGTGGTCGAGCACCTGCGCCGCCACGCCGTCGGCGAGCTCGCCGCCAAGCTCGCCGGCCACGAGGGCGGCTTCGCGCACGACTACGACTGGAGCCTCAACGCCGCGGTCGAGTGAGCCGTCAACGCTCGGGCATCGCGATCCACAGGATGACGTAGACGATGATGCCCGGGAAGGCGACCGAGAGGATCGAGAGCACGACGTAGAGGATCCGCACCATCGTCGGATCCCAGCCGAGCCACTCCGCGATCCCGCCGCACACGCCCGCGAGCACCCGGTTGGTCTTTGAACGCGTCAGCGCCATGATTGTCCTCCTTCGTGTTGCAGGCCCGTGTCGCCGTCCGTCTCCTCGTCCGGGAGATCCGGCAGGATCGGCGGCGCCGCCGGGGCGGGCAGGGGCGAGAAGCGGTCGAGCATGACCGCGCCCAGACCCACGGTCCACACCAGGTACTTGAGCAGGAATCCGAGGGCGATCAGCAGCAGCCCGGCGGCGCGGACGAAGCCGCCGGCGACGGCCAGGCCGTGGCCGAAGACCGACCAGACCTGGACGAGCAGCAGGCCGACCAGCACCAGCACGAACGGGCTCGCCTGCCGCGGGTCGAGACGCCCCCGCACCGTGGACTGCCCGAGGGCCACGGCGACGCCGGCATAGCCGAGGACGAAAAGCGCCACGAGCAGCAGGATGGAGAGCGGCCAGAGCACGAAGAGGATCGGGATGCCGACGATCGAGATGACGAGCAGCAGCGACACCAGGGCCAGCACCGGCAGGACGAGCACCTCGACCACGAAGCCGATCAGCCCGGCCTTCCAGGGCTCGAGGCGAGCGCGATCCGCCACCGAGGCGACGCGGCGCCGCGCGATCAGGACCGCCAGCAGGGTCAGCACGGCGAGGATGACCGTGTTGCCGACCGTGCCCAAGAATTCGAGCCAGCGCAGGCCCCGGCGGTCGTAGGCCCAGCCCCTGAACGGGCTCCAGGCCTCGAAGTCGATGCCGGGGAAGTCGAAGCTGAAGGGCGCGAAGGAGACCTCGGTGATCTCGCCGCCGACGCGCGCCTCGGGCGAGCGATGGATCGTGCCGCCGACGCAGGTCACCTCGCCGTCGACCACTGCGTCGGGGCCGAGCGAGACGTTGCCGCCGACCACCGTGAGCGCGCCGCCGAGCTCGCCGGTGATCTCGACCGAGCCGAGGACGACCACCGTGTCGCCGCGCACTTCGCCGCGCACGTCGAGGGGGCCCAGGACGACCACGACGTCGCGGGCCGACTCGTCCTCCTTGATGGTCAGGCTGCTGCCCACGGCGACGCGGGCCTCGGCGTGGACCCTCTGGCGCGAGCGCCGGCGCCCGCGCTCGAGCACGTCGCCGAGCTCGTCGACCCGGTCGCGGTCGAGGCGCTGCAGCTCCTCGACCTGCGCTCGGATGCTCTCTTCGAGCTGCCGGGCCGCCGCGCGCTGCTGCTCGGCGAGTCGACGGCGCAGCTCGGCGGGGCCGGCGAGGTCTTCGGCCGCGCCCGAGAGCGCGAAGACGATCTCGGCGTCGTCGCCGAGGAGCTCGCGCAGGCCTTCGAGATCGCGGGGCTCGCCGTCCACGAGCACCCTGCCCTCCTCGATCTCGATGAGCTCGATCTCGGAGGAGGCGAGCGGCCTCAGCGCGTAGCCGCGGCTCAGGGTGATCACCTCGTAGCGCTCTTCGAGGTCGGCCACCAGCTCTTCGGCGACCTCGTCGGGAACGCCGAACGGCGCCGCGGCGGCCGGCACCGCGAAATGCGGCCAGCAGCACGCGAGCGCGAGCAGCGCGAGGGCGGGGATTCGCGGCGCGGTGGGCTCAATGGGTCGGAACATATCGAGGGCTCCTCTGCGGCGACAACAGCCGGGCCAGCCAGCGCAGGGTCAGGGTCGAGAAGACGAGCGTCGAGAGCCAGGCCAGCGCCAGCGGCGGCGCCGTGACGACCCGCAGCATCGCCTCGTAGAGCGCGGCGAAGGTCTTGCCGATCGCCATCGCCGCCGCGAGGTAGTCGATCGCCGCGGTCAGGGATTGGGCCATGGCGGAGAGGACGTCGGCCAGGGTGAGCTGCCGCGCCACCAGCATGGCGAGCGCCGGGAGGTAGGCCACGGCGACGGCGGTGAGCAACAGGCAGACGGCCACCAGGGCGCGCCCGAGCCAGATCGGCGGCGCGGCAACCGCGGAGTACGTCGGGGGCAACCCCGCGGCGGCCATCACGCGGTCGGCGAAGCCGGGCCGCGGCCGCGCTTCGGGCAGCCACGCCAACAGCTCCGCCAGCGCCCGTTCGGACGCGGCGGCGCCGCCGCGGCGCTCGGCAGCGAGCCAGCGGCGGAGGATGGTGTGGGCTTGCCTCATTCCGGGCTCTCCTTCGTCGCAACCCTACGAGAGGTCGCGGGCTCTTGTTTCGCCGCCTCGGCCCCCGCCGGCGCCAAGCCCAGCTTCTCGAGCTCGTGCAGCAACTGCTTGCGCGCGCGGTGGAGCTGGATCTTCACGGTGCCCATGGGCAGCTCCATCACCTCGGCGAGGTCGCGGTAGGCCAGCCCTTCGCGGAAGCGCAGCAGTAAGATCTCACGATAGTTGGGCCGCATGCGAGCCAGCGCGCGGTCGAGGCCAGCGAGCAGCTCGGCGCTCTCGGCGCGCCGGTCGGGCGCCGCGGCCGCCGGCGCCGGCAGCACCTCCCAGCTCCCCTCACCCGCCGCGTCGGTGGGCTCGAGAGGGACGGTGTCGAGCGATTTCTTGCGCAGGTGGTCGAGAGTGGCGTTGTGGGCGATCTTGAAGAGCCAGCTCGCCAGCTTGCGCCGCGGGTCGTAGCGCCGCAGGTTGCGGAAAGCCTTGACGAAGGTCTCCTGCGCCAGGTCCTCGGCCGTGGCCGGGTCGCGCACCATGCGCACGATGAGGCTCATCACCGGGCGCTCGAAGCGCCGGACGATCTCGCGATAGGCCTCGCCCGAACCGGCGAGGGCTCGTCGGACCAGCTCGGCGTCACGAATGGTGGCGGTCTCCCGTGTCGCGGACCTTCGCATACGCGCCACGCGGCGCGAGCGCGTTAGACTTCCGTCTACGCTACCCGCCTCTACCGCGACGCCGCCTTCAGCGCCTCGCGCGCCTCGCGGTCGAGCTCGCGCTCGCGCTCGGTCTGGCGCTTGTCGTAGAGCTTCTTGCCCGACACCAGAGCGATCTCGACCTTGACCCGGTTGCCCTTGAGATAGAGCGACAGGGGCACCACGGTGAACCCCTTGGCCTGGCTGCGGCCGAAGAGGCGCTCGATCTCGCGGCGCTTCAGCAGCAGCTTGCGCGGGCGGTCGGGCACGTGGTTCTCGCGGTTGCCGTGGCTGTAGGGGCTCACGTGGACCCCGACCAGGAAGGCCTCGCCGTTCTTGAGCTCCACGAAGCCGTCGCGGAGCTGGACCTTGCCGGAGCGCGCCGCCTTGACCTCGGTGCCGGTCAGCGCCAGTCCGGCCTCGAAGCGGTCGTGGACGTGGTAGTCGTGGCGCGCCCGGCGGTTGGCCGCCAACTGGCGCACGTAGGGTGGTTTCTCCGTGGACGTCATGGCTCTCTCGCCGCTCCCGTCAGGCCGGGGGCGCAAACCTCGAACGATACCTCGAAGCGAAACCGATAGGGGAAGATCTCGATCTCCTCGCCGCCCTCGAGCGCCGCCCGGAAGGCCGGCCGGCCGTCGACGCGGATGCCGTTGGAGCTGCGGCAATCCTCGATCGCGAACTGCTCCCCGTCGCGGACGATGCGGGCGTGGTGCCCCGAGACGTGGGCGTCGGGCAGGATCAGGTCGTTGTCCGCGGCGCGGCCCAGGGCCGTCGCCTCGCCGGCGAGCGGCAGGGCGCGCTCGCCGTCCGCCGGCACGAGCTGCACCAGGCGGCCGGTGCGCCGGACCTGGATCTGCGCCCGGCTCAGCCGGCGCCGCGGCGGCTCCCGCCGCGGAGCGGCCGCGCCCGGGCGCGGGAAACCCCCGGCCGGGGCGAAGACGGGTACCGTGTCGATGGGCTCCTCGTCCGCCGCCGCGGCCGCGGACGCCGCCGGGCGCAGGACCGGCGGCGCCAGGTCCGCAGGCGCCGGAAGGTCGCGGCGGGGCGCCGCCGGCGCCGCGCGGAGCCGCTGGAGCAGACGGGCCGAGACGAGGCCGAAGAGGGTCCGGGAAGTCTCGAGCGGCGAGGCCGGGGAGCAGCGCTCCCAGATCTCGCCGAGGAATCGGCGCTCGCGGGCGAGATAGAGGAGCCGCCACTCCGCGAGCGTGAGAGAGAAAGCGCCGTCGCCGTGGGGCTCGGCCAGGGGCTCGAAGCGGGTGGCGGGATCGGCGTAGAGGCCGGGCAGCAGGCTCCAGTCGTCGCAGCGGCGGGCGGCCTCGAGCAGCAGGCCGCGGACGTCGATGCGTACCGGCGGGAGGTCGGGCGGCGGCGTCCGCCCCTCGAAGAAGCGGAAGGCGCCCGGCAGCCAGGCGCCGAGCCGAAGGATCTCCTCGGTGAGCCGGTCGGCCCGGTCGCCGCCGCCGTCCTCCGGGGGGCCGGCCGGAGCGCCGCGCTCCACCCGGCCGCCGACGACCTCGCCGCCGTCGAGGTAGAGGGTCATCTCGCCGTCCGCCGACTCGATCTCCAGCGCGCCGGCCTGGCGCAGATTGGCCAGGAAGCCGAGAACGTCCTGGACGCCGATCGTGCCCAGGTGGCCGGAAATGGTGGGATGGTCGCCGAGAGACACGGACATGGCCTCACTCCAAGCGGTGGCCGGTGGACCGTCCGACGCTTGGGGATCCGATAGCTCCTTCTCTATATCTTACCGCAAACGTCCGGCAAGGTCCGCCGGATGGACTTTCTGCTTGTCCAGAGCGACTCGCGGCGTTCGACCCAGCGTTTTGTCGAGGCCCGGTCGGACTTGTCTTGATGGAATCACCAGCCGAGGGCTTCTTCGGGGTCGTCCGCGGCGGCGCCGGCCGGATGCTGGACGTTGCGGATTCCGCGAAGCTCCAGGAACACCTTGCGCACGACTTTTTCTTCGAGCACGCGGCTGCGCAGGGCATCGCCCCACATGCCGAGCGTGACCTTCCACTTTTCCGGCAGGACGTCGATCCAATGCTCCACGACCGACCAGTCCTCCAACGCCTTCGACAGTCGATCGTCATGCACCAGGCACCAGTGGAAGTCCAGGGTAAGCTCGGCGGCGAATTGCGGTAGACCCACATCCATCAACACCGATCTGGCGTCGACCAGGTTCTTCTCCGCGCAATCGCTCAAGCCGCCCATCAGCTTGAAGAGTGCCAGCCCGAGAATCCACCGGGCACGGGCGTCGACGAGGGAATTGAAGGGGATGTCCTCCCGGCGCAAGCTCGCCCGGAATCGCTCCATCATCTCGACGATCGTCACCGGATCGGCGTAGCGGGTCGATTGGCCCGAAAACCAGATGCTCACGGCGGCGACACCAATGCCTGCGAGAGCGGCCAGCCGAGTCCTCTTGAGCCATCTGGGGCTGCTCTCGAGCGCCCGGAGAAGGTCTTTGATCGCTTCGTCGAGGTCTTCTTGCCCGTCTTGCCGATAGGCCGCGGTCCGAGCGATACCACGATACGTGAGCGCGGTGGCAAGCGACCTGTCGTCGCGCAGCTTGCCGTGGTCCTTTTCGAAGGTGAGCACGGCCTCGTTGGTCAAGTCCAGAGCTCGCCGCCAGTTCCCGCAATAAACCTCCAGTTGCGAGACCCGGCAGTCCAAGGCCGCCAGCTCGAACTCGCTGGCCTCGATCGAGCGTCCCTTGTCGAAGACCTGGAACGCCATCTTGAGGGAACGATTGTTGGTCAGTGAGGTGCCCAGGGTTCCATAGGCCCGAGCCAGGAAGTCCGGGTAGTCCTGCCCGAGGGATCGACGGCAGCGCTCGACGTATTCCGGTGCCTCGACGACCAGCGTCAGAGCTTTCTGGGAATTCCGAAAGACCTCCTCCTGGCATCGCTCGAGGAAGGACTCCACGCACCGGCGGTTGCGATACCGCGCCTTTCGGGTGGCCTGGAGCGCGTCCTCAAGGCTCAAGGTTTGAAAATCTCGATGCTCTAGGCTCATTTCTTCTCCTGTTGATCGACCGGGCGGTCGGACCAGCCCCGGTCAAACTGAGTCATCATTCGACGACGGAGCGTCGTGGGGCAATCCAGCCGTTCACGACCGCGAGAAAGGACCCGCTCATGAAGACGAAGACCAACCTCCACGCCGGGGACGGCATTCACATCTTCCCCGGCGGCTAGGTCTACGGCAGCCGCGATTACGAAAGGCCCGGGCGCTCGTGCCCGGGCGTACCCAAAATGTGGCAACTCCACGTGCATCTTTCCGTCGCTGGAGGTCCCGATCCCCAGAGTCTCATCATAGCAAAGATTCCTCGTGCAGGAGGCATCGGTCCCCGGCCGGATCGAACATAGGATCTTTCCTACGCTCACCACGCCGAAGGGCGGGCCGCGTGGACCCGCCCTGGCGTCGTCCCCGTCGAGGGGAGGGGATCAATAGCGGTAATGATCGGGCTTGTAGGGCCCGTCGACCGGCACGCCGAGGTACTCGGCCTGCTCCTCGCTCAGCCGGGTGAGCTTGACGCCGAGCTTGGCGAGGTGGAGCCGCGCCACCTCCTCGTCGAGCTGCTTGGGCAGCATGTAGACCTTCTTCTCGTAGCGGTCCGCGTTCTTCCTGAGCTCGATCTGCGCCATTACCTGGTTGGTGAACGACGCCGACATGACGAAGCTCGGGTGGCCGGTGGCGCAGCCCAGGTTCAGCAGCCGGCCCTCGGCCAGCACCAGCACGCTGTGGCCGTCCGGGAACGTCCACTCGTCGTACTGCGGCTTGACGTTCTCCCTGCGGATGCCCGGGACCTTCTTGAGGCCGGCCATGTCGATCTCGTTGTCGAAGTGACCGATGTTGCCGACGATCGCCTTGTCCTTCATCCGCGCCATGTGAGCGGCGGTGACGATGTCCTTGTTGCCGGTGGTGGTCACGAAGATGTCGGCGCTCTCCACCACTTCGTCCAGGGTGGTGACCTGGTAGCCCTCCATGGCCGCCTGCAGGGCGCAGATCGGGTCGATCTCGGTGACGATCACCCGCGCGCCCTGGCCGCGCAGGGCCTGGGCGCAGCCCTTGCCGACCTCGCCGTAGCCGCAGACGACCGCCGTCTTGGCCGAGATCATCACGTCGCTGGCGCGGTTCAGGCCGTCGATCAGCGAATGGCGGCAGCCGTAGACGTTGTCGAACTTCGACTTGGTCACCGAGTCGTTGACGTTGATCGCCGGGAAGAGGAGGGTGCCCTGCCGGTGCATCTGGTAGAGGCGGTTGACGCCGGTGGTGGTCTCCTCGGAGACGCCCTGGCAGTCGGCGGCGGTGCGCCGCCAGCGGCCCGGATTCGCGACCAGCTCCCGGCGCAGCAGCTCGAGCACCGCGCCCCACTCCTCGCTCTCGCGCTCGGCGTCGAAGGCCGGCACCGCGCCGGAGCGCTCGAACTCGTGGCCCTTGTGGATCAGCAGGGTGGCGTCGCCGCCGTCGTCGACGATCAGGTTCGGCCCCGAGCCGTCGGGCCACAGCAGCGCCTCGGAGGTGCACCACCAATACTCCTCGAGGGTCTCGCCCTTCCAGGCGAACACCGGCACGCCGCGCGGGGCGTCGACGGTGCCGGCGCGGCCCACCGCCACGGCGGCGGCGGCGTGGTCCTGGGTGGAGAAGATGTTGCACGACACCCAGCGCACGTCGGCGCCGAGGTCGACCAGGGTCTCGATCAGCACGGCGGTCTGCACCGTCATGTGCAGGCTGCCC
This sequence comes from Thermoanaerobaculia bacterium, assembly GCA_036397835.1. Taxonomy (GTDB): domain Bacteria; phylum Acidobacteriota; class Thermoanaerobaculia; order Multivoradales; family J023; genus DASWIG01. The sequence goes on along the minus strand of DASWIG010000382.1, from coordinate 23,552 downwards.
ATCACGCGGGCGCCGGCCAGGGGCCTCTCGGCGCCGCACTTTTCGCGCACCGCCATCAGGCCCGGCATCTCGTGCTCGGCGAGGCGGATTTCCTTGCGGCCGAGCTCGGCGAGGCCGAGGTCCGCGACCTTGAACGGCTCGCGGCCGGCCTCGCGGGCGGCGTCGAAGGGGTGGTGGATCTTCGGTGTCGTGGCGACGGTCATTTCCGTTACTCCTGTAGGTTAGGTCAGGTCCGGGAGCGTCTGACAGGTCCGACAAGGCCGACTGACTCTTTATCCGGCGGCCTTCTCGCCGTGGCCGCGAACAGCGCCGGCCCCTTGGCCTCCGCCTCGGCGGCCAGCGGCACCACGCGGGCGCCGGCGAAGCCCGCCTTCGCGAGGTCGCGCTCGACCTGCGCCGGGGCGAAGCCGAGCCAGATGTGGCCCATCTGCTCGCGCAGCTCCTCGCGGTCGTGGGGCAGCATGTCGACCACCAGCAGCCGGCCGCCCGGCGCCAGCGCGCGCCGCGCCTGCGCGAAGACCCGCGGCGGCTCGCTGGCGTGGTGGAGCGCCAGCACCAGGGTGGCGGCGTCGAGCTCGGCGTCGGCGATCGGCAGCTCCTCGAGCTCGCCGGCCAGCAAGCGCACGTTGGCGTGGCCGCTCAGACGCTCGCGGGCCGCGTCGAGCATGGCCGCGGAGCCGTCGACGGCAACCACCTCGCGCACGAACGGCGCCAGCGCCGCGCTCAGGCGCCCGGTGCCGCAGCCGAGGTCGCCCACCACCCACCCGGGGTCGCACAGGCCGACCAGGGCGAGCAGGTCGAAGCGCGGCCCGAAGAGCTCGTCGCGCAGGGCGTCCCAGCGGCCGGCGGTCGACGAGAAGAACTCCTGGGAGCGGCGGCGCCGCGCCGCCAGCACGCTGTCGAGCCGCGCCCGGTCCTGGCGGCTGGCGGCGATCTCCGCCGTCTGAGCGCGCACCAGCCGCCAGAGCGCCGCCGCCGGCTCGGCGAGGGTGCCGTTGGCCATCTGGTAGAGGTGGCTCGTGCCCTCGCGCCGCGACCTCACCCAGCCGCCGTCCGCCAGCACCTTGAGGTGGCGGCTCACCGTCGATTGCGGGAGCTGCAGCACCTGGCACAGCTCCGAGACCGTCAGCTCGTGGCGGTCGAGCACCTGCAGCACCCGGCAGCGGGTGACGTCGGTCAGGGTCGCGGCGTGGTCGAGGATCGCGGGTCGGCCGTTCATGATCATCCGTACATCCGGATATATTGTTGGACATGTGCGCGCGCTTGTCAAGAGGCGTTATGATCTTCGGCGTGATGAACCGTCTTCGCCGTGGGCCCCAAGCTGGCTTCAGCCTCGTCGAAGCGGCGATCGGGCTGGTGCTGATCGGCGCGGCGTTGCTGTTGACGATGGCGCTGATGGCCCAGCAGCCGTGGATCGAGCGCCGGCTCGCCGCGCACCACGAGGCCCTGCGGGCGATGGAGACGCAGCTCGAGCAGCTCCGCTCGGACCTCGTCCTGCCCGCCGACGGCGAGCTCGACGCGAGCGTCATGCCGCGGTCGATCCCGCCCGCGGCCGAGGGACTGCGGATGTGGATCGAGGTCGACAAGCAGCCGCAGCGCAGCCTCTACGAGGTGCGGCTGACCGCGCGCTATTCGGTAGGTAGCCAGCCCTTCGAGCTGACCCTGGAGTCGATGGTCTTCACCCCCTGAGCCGGACGATGCGACGCGGGAGGACACGACGCGGGACGGTGCAGCACGCCGGATTCTCGATCCTCGAGCTGCTCGTGGTGCTGGCGATCGTCTCCGCGGCGCTGGCGGTCGCCGCGCGGCTCATGCTCGAGGCCCAGCGCCGGTCGGTGATCGAGCAGCGCCGCGCCTACGACGTGGCGGTGCCGCTGGCGCTCGAGCAGCTCCGCCTCGACGTGACGGCGGCGGCCGGCGGCTCCGGCGACGCCGGGCGCGGCGAGCCGCTGACGCTCACCTTGCCCTCGGGCGTCGTGATCGGTTATCAGCTCGCCGACGGCGAGCTCGTGCGGACCTACAGCGATCCGGCGGGACAACGGGTGGCGCTGCGGGAGGTCAGCGACTTCCGGTGGCAGTGGCTCGGCGGCGACAAGCCGCTCGTGGTGATCGAGCTGGCCTACGCGGCGACGCGGAGCTCGGGCCCGGAAGCCATCGGCGGACGGCGCGTCGTGGTGCCGCGCGGCCTCGAGCGGCGCACGCTCAGCCTGACGCTGCGCGGCGGCGGAGGGGTGGGATGGTGAAGCGGACGGCCGGAGGACGGACGCAGGCGGGCTACGTGATGATCGTGGCCCTCTTCGTGATCCTCGTGGTGATGACGGCGGGCCTGCTGGTGGCGGCGTCGCTCAACCACCAGATGTGGCTCTACCGCCAGGAGCGCCAGGACGTCGAGCTCGTGGCGATGGTCGACGGCGCGCTCGCCAAGGCCCTCGCCAGCCTGTGGGGCAACCCGGACTACGAAGGGACGTCGGAGCCCTTCGGCGACGGCACGATCGAGATCGCGACGCGCAAGATCGACGGCCTGACGCTGGAGGTGACCGTGCGGGCCGCCTTCTGGGGCGGCGGCCGCGCGGCCCGCGCGCGGGTGCGCATCGACCGTCGCCCGCCGGACGTCCGCGAGCCGCCGCGAGTGCTGGTGTGGGAGCCGGTGCGCTTCCGGTAGGGTGCGCACCCTACGAATCAGTCGTCCCAGGAGACCTCAAAGCGGTTGCTGCCGGGCGCTTCGAGGGGCGGCGCCGCCCCCAGCCAGCGCACGCGCACGCCGCAGACCTCCTCGCTCGCCGCGCCCTCCGCGAGCTCGAGCCGCGAGCCGCCGCCGGCGCAGCGGACCTCGAGCGTCACCCGGCGCCGCTCGAGGACGGCGAAGCCGACCACCGCGCGCCCGCCGCCGACGATCGCCCGCTGCCCCGGCAGCATGGTGAGCTCCTGCGGGCTGGCGGCGAAGCGGCCGATCCTGAACTGCCGCTGGATGCCCAGCAGCAGCAGCCAGCCGAGGGCGCCGAGGACGACGACGAAGGCGAAGATCCGCGTCCTCATGGCGGCATTCTAGCGGACCTGATACACTCCCTTCCCCGCGAGGGATCGGACGCGAGCGCGGCGACGCCGGGCGACGGCAAAGACATGGCGACCAGGAAGAGAAGCCCCCTCGATGCCATCCAGCTCCTGACCTCGGTGGGCCGGGCCCTGTCGGCCGAGAAGAGCCCCAGCCGCCTGATGGAGCTCATCCTGCGGGCCGCCAAGGACCTCACCGGCGCCGACGGCGGTACGCTCTACTCGCGCGGCGGCGACCCGCGCGCGGGCGAGGACCACCTGAAGTTCGAGATCCTGCTGACCGACTCGCTCGGCCTGCGCCTGGGCGGCGCCGGCGGCGGGCCGATCGACTATCCGCCGCTGCCCCTCTACGGCCCTGACGGCGAGCCGAACAAGGGCATGGTGGCGGCGCGCGCAGCCCTCGGCGGCATGACGGTGAACATCCGCGACGCCTACGACGCGCCGGGCTTCGACTTCTCCGGCACCCGCGAGTTCGACCGCAAGACGGGCTACCGCTCGAAGTCGTTCCTCACGGTGCCGATGAAGAACCACGAGGACGAGGTGATCGGGGTCCTGCAGCTCATCAACGCGCGCGACGGCGCCGGCGAGGTCGGGTCGTTCACCCTCGAGGACCAACGCCTGGTGGAGTCGCTCGCCTCGCAGGCCGCCATCACCCTGACCAAGGAACGGCTGATCGACGAGCACCGCCGGCTCTTCGAGGCCTTCGCCGAGCTCATCGCCGCGGCGATCGACGACAAGTCGCCGTTCACCGGCAGCCATTGCCGGCGGGTGCCGGAGCTGACCATGATGCTCGCCGACGCCGCCGACGCCAGCCGCCGGGGCCCCCTCGCCGGCTTCCGGATGAGCCCCGAGGACCGCTACGAGCTGCGCATCGCGAGCTGGCTGCACGACTGCGGCAAGGTGGCCACCCCCGAGTGGATCATCGACAAGGCCACCAAGCTGACGGCGATCCACGACCGCCTCGAGACCATCGACGCGCGCTTCGCCGTGCTGCGCCAGCAGGCCCGGGCCGAGCGCCTGCGCGCCGAGCTGGCGGCACGCGAGCGCGGCGAGCGGGTGGACCGCGAGGTCCTGGACGAGTGCCTGCGGCAGACCCTCGCCGAGCTCGACGACGAGCGCCGTTTCCTCTCCGAGTGCAACCTGGGCGGCGAGTACATGTCGCGCCAGCGCCAGGAGCGGGTGCGCGAGATCGGACGCCGGCGCTGGACCGACGCCTCCGGCGTCGAGCGTCCGCTGCTCACCGGCGACGAGATCTACAACCTCAACATCTCCCGCGGCACATTGAACCCGGAGGAGCGAGCCGAGATCCGCAAGCACATCGACACGACGATCAAGATGCTCGAGTCGCTCCCCTATCCCAAGAGCCTGATGCGGGTGCCGGAGTTCGCCGGCGGCCACCACGAGCGCATGGACGGCAAGGGCTACCCGCGCGGCCTGACGCGCGAGCAGATGTCGATCCAGGCCCGCATGATGGGCATCGCCGACGTCTTCGAGGCGCTGACCGCGCGCGACCGTCCCTACAAGCGGGCGATGCCGTTGTCGCAGGCCCTGGCGATCCTCGGCCGGATGAAAGAGGAGAGCCACATCGACCCGGACCTCTTCGACGTCTTCATCCGCGAGAAGGTCTACCTGCGCTACGCCGAGCAATACCTCGATCCCCAGCAGATCGACGATGTCGACCTGAGCCGCATCCCCGGCGCGCCCGCGGACGCGCTCGAAGAGGAGCGGGTGCCGCTCAAGAAGGCGGGGTGAGCGGCCGGACGTTGGCGGCCAGCCCGTGCTATCCGTTATTGCGTGACCGTGCATCGGCATGTGGGACAACCAGGGACCGACGCCGCACCAGGGCGACTGGCGCCTCTTTCCGTGGACGGCCTACGCCATCGAGGGCAACGTCAAGGTGGCGGCACCGGAAGGCGACCGCCGGATCCAGATCAAGCTCGAGCAGAGCGCCGTCTACGACGGCGAGACCGTCTGGTACCTGGCGGGACGCCAGACCCGCTGGCACGTGGTGCGCTAGCCCAGGGCTTGAGAATCTAACCGGTTCAGGCACTGAACCGGTTAACCGTGGATTCCCCAAGTAGCGCTGCAGGGCTTGCTGCGCCACTTTGCCAATTGAGAGAATAGCATTGCAAGCCTTGCTGCGCACTTCCGGTAAATCCGGGAACACGACAGCAAGCCTTGCAGCGCCACTCTGCTAGTGAAGGAAGTAGCATTCTGGGACTGCGGCGCTGTTCGGAAATGTCCGCCTAACCGGAACAGACCGAGAGCCGGTTAAGTGATTCACTCGGGAGAAGATAACAGACCGCGTCATTTCGGCGCTCTGGCCGCCAAGTGTTGAGAGCAGGGGACTTGCCCGCGAGTCGTTTCGACTCGACATGACCCCATCTCATATCAAGAACCTCCGGAATCCCAACGGGATTCAATTCTGAAGCCCAGGCCCAAGCCCCCCTCCCCCCGCCGATCCCTGCAGTCTACGGCCTTCAAACCCCGGCCGACTCCGCCCAAGGCCGCCTCGGCGAGGGGCGGCGCATCACCGACCTTTCCTATCTGAGCTCCGAGCAGAAGGTGCCGTTGCCCGAGATGAAGCTCTCGGTGGTCGACGTGGCGATAGACGCCGGCGAGCGCGCCAGGCCGTCGGCGAGGTTCAGCGCCTCCGTCAGCTCCGGATTGCCGTGCCGGATCCGGCCCACGGCACGGCCGTCGCGGTAGAGCACGGGGCCGCCGGCGTCGTCCGGGTCGACGGAGAAGCTGCGCGCTCTACCGTCCGCAGTTGCCGTTCCTGAAGTTCAAAACATCCCAAGGGAACGCCTGACGGATTATTTGATTCTCTTGTATTGGAATATGACGTTTCGTATGCCATCAAAGGTTCAAAGCCCTCTGCGAAGGTATCGAATGTGACAGCTCGTCCCCTTGTTCGCACTGGTTCTCATCACTGGCCCTCCAGGTTGCGGTAAAGAGGGGTATGCGCGAGCTGTACACTACGGGTCTACGCGAGGTCGCGACGGAGGCGGCGACGAAGGCGATCGCTCTCATGCGGGCAAGGGACACCTCCCGCCGGCACGTGGTGCGCTAGCCGGCCGCGGGCCTCGTAGAGCAGGGTCTGCTACTTCGCGTCGTCGGCGACGACGGTGGCCGCGGCGGTGGCGGTCCACCCAGGAACGGTAACTGCGGACGATAGCGGCCTTCCGACGACGGCTTGCATCCGCATACGAGATCACATACAGTATCACCGTGAGGCCAGTCGTCATCGACACCAACGGATTCCTCTGCACCTCGGCCCGTCGCCAAGAGATCTTCTATCTTTGGCGGCCCTATCTTTCCGATCCCAAGGACGAGATGGTTCTGGAGCTCGCGGTCGCCGCGGGAGCGAGCTATATCGTGACCTACAACTTGCGAGACTTTCGTGGTGCCGAGCGCTTTGGAGTCCGAGTCGTCAGCCCTGAGGACTTCCTCGGCGCTTTGGAGGACTGACATGGCGAGCTTGACCCTGAGATTGCCGCACTCGACTCACGACCAGCTCAAGGTGCTGGCGAAGCAGGAGGGCGTTTCGATCAATCAGCTCGTGCTCACGGCGGTGGCCGAGAAAATCTCCGCCCTGCGCACGTCGCGGTTGTTCGCGAGCCTGAAGGAGCCGGTGAGCCGCGAGGAGTTCGAGGCGGCGCTGGCCCAGGTCCCGGACACGGATCCCGATCCCTGGGACCTGTGGACGAAGTCTCGATAGTGGCGGACCCGCTCCAGGAGAAAAAGACCCCGGGCGGCGGCCGTCGGCGAGCAGAGCTCGCCAACAGAATGGCAAGAGGGCCGAGCCGATGGGTTCTCGGCCTCCGGCTAATCGCCAGCCGCCCGTGACTCGAGCGCGGCGGCCTCCTCGTCGCGCCCGGTCCGGCGAAGCAGCTCCGCGAGCTCGCGCCGGGTGTCGGCGAGCTCCGGGTGATCGGCGCTCAGGTGCTCCTGGCGCAGGCGCAGGGCGCGGCGGTAGAGCGGCTCGGCCTCCTCGTAGCGCCCCTGCTCGCGGCAGAGGGTGGCCAGCCCGTGCAGCGGCCAGGCCAGGGCCGGATGCTCGCCGCCGAGCGCCTGCTCCCAGATCGCCAGCGACTGGCGGTAGAGCGCCTCGGCCTCGGCGTGGCGGCCCTGGCGCAGATAGAGGTAGGCGAGGTTGTTGAGGCCGCGGGCCACCGACGGATGGTCCGCTCCCCAGGCCTTCTTCTTGATCTCGAGCGAGCGCCGGTAGAGCTCCTCGGCCTCGCCGTAACGCCCCTGGTCGACGTAGAAGAGCGCCAGGTTGTTGAGGCTGCCGGCGACGTCGGGGTGGTCCTTTCCGAGCGTGCGCTCGCGCATCTCCAGCGAGCGCCGGTAGAGCTCCTCGGCGTCGGCGTGCCGCCCCTGGTCCACGTAGAGGTTCGCGAGGTTGTTGAGCGTCCCGGCGACCTCGGGGTGGCCCTCCGGGAGCGCTTCCTGACGCAGGGCCAGCGCGCGCAGATAGAGAGGCTCGGCGCGGTCGAACCAGCCTCGCTGCCAGTAGAGCTGGGCGAGCTCGTCGAGGCTCTCGGCCAGGGCCGGAGCGGCGCCCGGCAAGCCCTCGCGCAGCGCCACCGACTCTTCGAGGAGCTCGGCCGCCTCGTCGTAGAGGCCCAGCTTGCGGTAGACCGCGCCCACGGTGAAGAGCAGCCGGGCCCGGACCCGCGGCTGGCCCGCGAGCTCCCGGCGCGCCTTGAGGGCGCCGCTGGCGAGGATCTCGCGGGCGGTCACGGTACGTCCGCGGGCGGCGGCCGGATCCGCCACCTCGAAGAGGTCCACCAGAAAGCGCACCACCTCCTCGGCCTCTTCCCGCGCCTCGACGGCGGCGGCGCGCTCGCGCCGCAGGTCGAAGGTGTACTTGGCGGCGCCCGCGGCCACGGCGGCGAGCGCCAGCGCCGCCGCCAGACGGCGCAGGCGGCGCCTCGGCTTGTCGCGGATCCACCGCAAGCGGTCCCGCGCCTCCACTGCCGACGGACGGGCCTCCGGCGCCCGCGACTTGAGGCGGTTGACGAGCGCCGCGAGGTCCGGGTCGACGCCCGCGATCGGCCGGCTCTCCCCCGTCATCACCCGCGCCAGGATCAGCGGCTCCGAGAGCTCCGGGTGTACGCCCTGCCCGGTGAAGAGCTCCTGGAGCAGGAGGCCGAAGGCGTACATGTCGCTGGCCGCCGTCACCCGCTCGCCGCGCGCGTGCTCCGGGCTCATGTAGCTCACCGTGCCCAGGAGCACGCCCCGCTCTGACGCGTCGGCCGGCGGCCTGGCCTCCGACTGAGCGAGCCCGAAATCGAGCACCTTGACCTCGCCGCCGCTGGTGAGCATCACGTTCTCGGCCTTGAGGTCGCGGTGGATCACGCCCTTCTCGTGGGCCGCCGCCAGGGCTTCGGCCACGCGCTCGGCGACTTTCAGCTTGGCGGCGTCGGCCAGCCGCCCTTCCCGGATCACCGGGCGAAGGCTCGTGCCTTCGACGAGCTCCAGGACCAGGTAGTCGTCCTCGCCCTTCTCGAGGTAGTCGAAGATGCGGCAGATCGTCGGGTGGTCGAGCTGAGAGAGCACGCGCGCTTCGGCCAGGAAGCGCTCGCGGGAGCGGGCGTCGAGGCGGCGCTCGCGGCGGATGGCCTTCACCGCCACCCGGCGCCGGAGCTTCTCGTCGAAGCCCACGTAGACGCTGCCCATGCCACCCTGCGCGAGCTCTTCGAGGATACGGATGTTGCCGACCGTGGCGCCGATCAGGGTCATGGTCCCGCCCCCAGTCCTGAAGAGGGTCTCGATCTGCAGGATCTCAGTCTACAGAACCTCGGGAGCCGTGCATCGTATACTTCGATCACCGTCGTTGAAGCGCCCGCCCGCCGCCCACCCCCGGAGGAACCCATGACCCGTAAGCTGCCCCCTGTCGCCGTCTTCTGCCTTACCGTCCTCTGCACGCTCGTCGCGCCGGCTTTCGCCGCCGAACCCGAGGCCACCCGCCTGCTGCGCTTCCCCGACCTCCACGGCGACCGGGTGGTCTTCTGCTACGCCGGCGACCTGTGGTTGGCCCCGGCCGGCGGCGGCACCGCCTGGCGGCTGACCGCCCATCCCGGTCTCGAGCTCTTTCCCAAGTTCTCCCCCGACGGCCAGAGCATCGCCTTCACCGGCCAGTACGACGGCGACGAGCAGGTCTACGTGGTCGCCGCCGGCGGCGGCGCCCCCCGTCAGCTCACCTATTACCCGGCGCGCGGGCCCCTGCCGCCTCGCTGGGGCTACGACAACCAGGTCATCGGCTGGTCGCCGGACGGCGGCAAGGTGCTCTTCCGCTCCCTGCGCGACGGCGTCGACGTCTCCGACTCGCGCCTCTACCTCGTCTCCGTCGACGGCGGTCTGCCGGTGGCGCTGCCGATGCCGTCGTCGGGCGCCGGCGACTTCTCGCCCGACGGCCGCCGCGTCGTCTACTCGCCCCACGCCCGCGACTTCCGCTCCTGGAAGCGCTATCAGGGAGGCTGGGCCCAGGACCTCTACCTCTTCGACCTCGAGAGCTACGAGCTCGAGCAGGTGACCGACCACCCGCGCACCGACCGCGACCCGATGTGGATCGGCGACGCCGTGTACTTCAGCTCCGACCGCGACGGCACCCTCAACCTCTACCGCTACGACCTCGCGTCGAAACAGACCGCGCAACTCACCCACAGCACGACCTGGGACGTGCGCTGGCCGAGCGGCGACGGCGCCGGCCGCATCGTCTACGAGCTCCACGGCGAGCTCGAGGTCTACGACGCGGCCGCCGGCCAGTCGCGGGCGATCTCGATCTTCGTGCCCGACGACGGCGTGGCGCGGCGGCCGGCGCGGATCTCGGCGGCCGGCGCCGTCGAGGACTTCGAGCTCTCCCCCAAGGGCGAGCGCGCGCTCTTCGTGGCCCGCGGCGACGTCTTCACCGCGCCCATCGAGCACGGCCCCACCCGCAACCTCACCCGCAGCGCCAACGCCCACGACCGCGCCGCCCGCTGGTCGCCCGACGGCCGCCGCATCGCCTACGTGTCGGACGCCGGCGGCGAGGACGAGATCTGGGTCGTCGACCAGGACGGCGCCGGCGCCCCCGAGCAACTGACCGCCGACGGCGACGCCATGCGCTACGCCCCCGAATGGTCGCCGGACGGCGAGCGCCTCGCCTTCACCGACAAGAACGGGCGCCTCTACGTGCTCCACGTGGCGAGCCGCGAGAAGGTGCTGGTGGCCGACGAGGCGCGCGGCTTCCTCAACAATTTCGCCTGGTCGCCCCACGGCGGCTTCATCGCCCTCACCCTGAGCGACGTCAACGGTTTCTACGCCCTCCACGTCTGGAGCTTGAAGGACCGCCAGCTACGCCGGGTGACCGGCGAGATGTTCAACGAGTACGCGCCGGCCTGGGATCCCGACGGCAAGTACCTCTACTATCTGAGCGACCGCGAGTTCGCGCCGCTGATCTCGACCGCCGAGTTCGATTACGCCACCACTCGCACGACGGGGATCTTCGCCATGGCGCTGCGCAAGGACGTGCCCCATCCTTTCCCGCCGCGCAGCGACGAGGTGACCGTGGAGGAAGAGGGGGAGAAGGAGAAGGACGGGAAGAAGGAGGAGAAGGAGAAAGGCAAGAAGAAGGATGAAGATGAAGATGAAGATGAAGATGAAGATGAAGACGGGAAGAAGGAGTATATCAAGATCGACTTCGACGGGCTGGGCGAGCGCGTGGCACCGGTGCCGGTGGAGGCTGACAACTATTTCGCGCTGGTGGCCGCCGGCCGCCACCTCCTCTATTTCAAGGCCGCGCCTTTCTTTTACGGGCGCGCGGCCGACGCCAAGTCGGCGCTCAAGACCTTTTCGCTCGACGACCGCGAGGAGAAGACCCTCGCCGAAGCGGTGAACGGCTTCGCGGTGTCGCGCGACGGCAAGAAGGTGCTGGTGGCGCAGGGCGGCTCCTATCAGCTCTTCGACGTGCCCGGTACCGAGGGCAAGGCCGTCGCCACCGACGCCCTCCAGGTCGACCGCGTGCCCGCCGAGGAGTGGGCGGCGATCTTCGACGAGGCCTGGCGCCGCTTCCGCGACTTCTTCTACGTCGAGAACATGCACGGCTACGACTGGCAGGCGCTGCGCGAGCAGTACCGGCCGCTGCTCGACCACGTGGCCCACCGCAGCGACCTCAACTACGTGATCGCCGAGATGATCGCCGAGCTCAACGTGGGGCACGCCTACGTGACCGGCGGCGACTACGAGACGCCCGAGCGCCCGCGCTTCGCCCTGCCGGGGGCCCGCTTCGAGCTCGATCCGGCAAGCGGCCGCTACCGGCTGGCGCGGATCTTCCGGGGGCAGAACGAGGAGGACGTCTACCGCGCTCCCCTGACCGAGCTCGGCGTCGACGCCAGGGAGGGCGACTACGTGCTGGCGATCGACGGCGAAGAACTGAAGGGAGACGACAACCCCTACCGGCTCCTGCGCCACAAGGCCGGCCGGCCGGTGACCTTCACCGTCAACGCGACGCCGTCGACCGAGGGGTCGCGCGAGGTCACCTTCCGCCCCATCGGCGACGAGGAGAGCCTGCTTTACCTCGCCTGGATCGAGCGCAACCGCCGCCGCGTCGACGAGCTGACCGGCGGCCGGGTGGGCTACGTCCACCTGCCCGACATGGGCGCCGCCGGCCTGCGCGAGTTCATCAAGTACTTCTACGCCCAGATCCGCCGCGACGGCCTGATCGTCGACGCCCGCCGCAACGGCGGCGGCAACGTGTCGCAGATGATCCTCGAGCGGCTGCGCCGCGAGCTCCTCGGCACCGGCTTCGCGCGCAACAGCGACACCGCCGGCACCTACCCCGGCACCGTGTTCTACGGCCCGATGGCCTGCCTGCTCGACGCCAACTCGGGCTCCGACGGCGACATCTTCCCCTACATGTTCCGCCAGGCCGGGCTCGGTCCCCTGATCGGCAAGCGCTCCTGGGGCGGCGTCGTGGGCATCTCCGGCCGCGGACCCCTGCTCGACGGCGGCAACGTCTTCGTGCCCGAGTTCTCCACCAACGACGTCGACGGCTCCTACGTCATCGAGGGCCACGGCGTCGACCCCGACGTCGAGGTCGACAACGACCCCAAGTCGGTGCTCGCGGGCCGGGATCCGCAGCTCGAGCGGGCGGTCGAGGAGGTCCTGAAGAGCCTCGAGACCACGCCGCACGAGCTGCCGAAACGGCCGGACCCGCCGGTCAAGACGAAAAATCAATCCGGGACGTAGGGGCAGGCCCCCGTGCCTGCCCTGGGACGCGTCAGCGTCCCCGAGCGACGTAGGTCAGGCTCCACCTGGAGATGCGATCACCCCCTCTCCCTCTGGGAGAGGGGGCTGGGGGTGAGGGTTCTTCAGGCGCTCTTGCCGCTCACCACCCAATCCGGCAGCTTGTCCTCCTTGGCCGTCCAGTCGCGGATCTGGCGCCAGGTCTGGAGCGAGCCGACGATGGTCTGGTAATGCTGCTGGAAGTGGAGGAAGAGCGCCTCCTTGATGATCTGGTCCTTCGAGATGCAGAAGCGCCGGGAGGCCTCGCCGGCGGTGACGGCATTGAGCAGGCGCACCGTGGGCAGCACCGGATCGAAGGTCACGTTGGTGAACGGCAGGTCGTCCCAGGCGCGCTTGACCCCCTTGAGGAATCCCGGGAGCTCACCGCCGATCGCCTTGGTGAACTGGAAGCCCCAGGCCAGGGGGTCGACCGAGAGCTTGAGGATCTTCGTGGGCTCCTCGGCCACGAAGGCCGCGCGCACCGTGATCTGCCCCGAATCGTGGACCTCCCACACCAGTTGCTCGAAGGCCGGCTGGAGCTGGCCCGGGCCGTAGCCGTAGACGCTCGGCTCGGGATCGTTGACGAAGGCGTAGCCGAGGCCGTAGCGGCTGCGGACGCCCTTCGCGGGCTTCGCCTCGTTGACCACGAAATCGTTCGACAGCACGAGGTAGTTGAACACCTTCGCCGGCAGCTTGACCTGCGGGCCGGCGGCGCCGAGGAACGTCTCGAAGAAACGCCCGAACGGCTTGAAATCGAAACCGAAACCGAAGATCGGGTTCTTCAGCACGATCCACTCGTATTCGTCCTCGAGGCGCCGCAGGTCCACGATCTTGTCCTGCTCGTCCTCCGCGAACTTGCCGGTCTCGCCGTCGCGCTTCTTGAAGTAGAGCTGCGTGAAGCCGAAGCCGGTCGCGTCTTCCTTCTCTTCCGGGCACTGGCTCAGGAAACCGAGGCCGGGCGGCGGGTCCTCGTGCGATTCCGCGACGAGCTGGGGCAGGCGGAAGTCGCTGATGCGCATGAAGTAGCGCAGCACGAACTCGCGGATCTGAGAGTCCATCCACTCGTCCGCGATGGCCGTGAGCTTGGCGTCGGGCGGTGCCTTGGGCTCGTCGTAGAACATCCTCTGGACGTTGCCGTTGATCCGCACCTTGCCTTTCCCCGTGAGCTCGACCCGGTCGAAGAAGCCGTAGCTCGTGTCGTCGGGCCGGTTGAAGACGAGGGTCTCGTCGTAACGCTCCTCGTAGGAGCTCTCGGCGTCCGCCTGCCGCCACCACTCGAGCAGCTCGACGCCGTTCTTCAACGCGTCCGGCACCGCGTCCAGCAAATCGCGTTCACTCTCGCTCAGAGATTCTTCGGTGCTCATCATCCTCCTCCTTTCGTTCCCTGGGGGCTTCAGGCCGACTATACACCGTCGCGCCCGCGCCGCGAAAGGGGCGGCCGCCGGTTCCGGGACGAGCCGCCCCCCTTCGCCCCCGCCGGGCGAGGTGGGATAACCTCGACGGCCATGGAACCGCGCCCCTCCCTCATCTCCTGGAACCTCACCCGGCTCTGCAACCTGCGCTGCCCTCACTGCTACCTCTCCGCGGGCAGGAAGGGCGAGGACGAGCTGACCACCGCGGAGTGCCTGGCGCTGCTCGAGGAGATGGCGGGGCTCGGCACCGAGATGTTGATCCTCACCGGCGGCGAGCCGCTCCTGCGCAAGGACGTCTACGACCTCGCCCGCGCCGCCGCCGACCTTGGGCTGTGGGTGGTCATGGGCACCAACGGCGTGCTGCTCGACGAGCGCGTGGCCGCGAAGGTGGTCGAGTGCGGCGTCAAGGGCGTGGGCATCTCGATCGACTCCCTCGACCCGGAAAAGCACGACGGCTTTCGCGGCGGCCCGGGTTCCTGGGCGTGCTCGGTGCGCGCTCTCGAGATCGCCAGGGCAGGCGGTCTCGAGGTGCTGGTGCAGACCACGGTCATGGACATGAACCGCGACGAGATCCCGCGGCTCATCGACTTCGCGCGCGAGAAGGGCGCGTGGTCGTTCAACCTCTACTTCCTGGTGCAGACCGGACGCGGCCAGCTCATGAACGACCTCTCGGCCGCCGACACCGAGGAGCTGCTCACCGGCCTCGCCCGCGCCCAGGAGAGCTACAAGCCCATGCTGGTGCGCTCGAAGTGCGCGCCGCAGTTCAAGCGCATCGCCTACGAAGAGGGCCTCGCCGGCCTCGAGAGCGGAGGCTGCATGGCGGGCACCCAGTACTGCCGCGTCACCCCCGGCGGCGACGTGACGCCGTGCCCCTACATGACGGTGGTCGCCGGCAACGTGCGGGAGCACAGCTTCAGCGAGATCTGGCGCGGCTCGCCGTTGCTCGCGGCCCTGCGCGACCCCGAGCGCCTCAAGGGCCGCTGCGGCGCCTGCGAGTACCGCGAGCTGTGCGGCGGCTGCCGTTGCCGCGCCTACGCCGGCCTCGGCGACGTGCTGGCGGAGGATCCGGCCTGCCCCCACCAGCCTACCGGCCGTCCTCTCGACGCCGCCGAGGTCCTGTGGTCGGCCGACGCCCGGGCGCGTCTCGAGCGCATCCCGATCGCCTTCATCCGCGACAAGGTGCGCGCCGGTCTCGAGAGCTACGCCCGGCGCCAGGGGGCGCGGGTCATCACCGGCGAGCTCATGCAGGCGGGCATGCAGGGCGACGGGCGTCCGGCGTTCGCCGGCATGCCGGCTTTCGTCAAGGACCTCGGGCGTCCTGAGGGCGTCAAGCTCGGCGACTGAGCCGATCAGCGTGTCGATGATCCGCCGGATCTCCTCGACGCTCTGCGAGCGCTCGAGCTGGAAGACCCCGGTCACCGGACTGTCGAGCGGCTCGAGCTCCTCTTGCGGCAGGCCTCCCTCGTCGATCACGAAGTACTCGAAGCTCGGGATGTGGGACGAGGCTCAGGCCGAAAGGCCGTGTTTCTTCATCCGCCGGTAGACCGTCGCCCGGCTCACGCCGAGCTCGGCGGCGGCGGCTTCCGGGTCCCACGCGTGGCGCTCGAGCGCCGCCAGCAGGGCCTGACGCTGCAAGGCCCGGCGCGGGTTGAGCCGCGACTCCGCCGCTCCCTGGGGCGTCAGCGCAGCGGCGGCGGAGGCGGTACCGAGCGCGGTGCCGGTGATCTCGGCGGGCAGCATGTCGAGGGTGAGCTCCTCGCCGCGGTGGAGCACCACGGCCTCCTCGATCACGTTCTCGAGCTCGCGCACGTTGCCCGGCCAGGAGTAGCTCGCCAACAGGGTCTCGGCCGCGGGGCTGATGCGCTTGCAGCCGCGGGCGTGACGCGCGGCGGCGCGCCGGAGGAAATGCCCCGCCAGCAGCTCCACGTCGCCCGCGCGCTCGCGCAGGGGCGGGAGCTGGAGGCTCACCACCCGCAGCCGGTAGTAAAGGTCCTCGCGCAGGCGGCGCTCGGCCATCTCGCGGCGCGGGTCGACGTTGGTGGCGCCCAGCACCCGCACGTCCACCCGGAGGGTGCGGCTCGAGCCGAGGCGCTGCACCACGTGGTCCTGCAGGAAGCGCAGCAGCTTCGCCTGCACCTCGAAGCCCATCTCGGCGATCTCGTCGAGGAAGAGCGTGCCGCCGTCGGCCTGCTCGCAGAAGCCCACGTGCGTCTGGTCGGCGCCGGTGAAAGCGCCCCTCTCGTGGCCGAAGAGCATGCTCTCGATCAGGTCGCGCGGGATCGCCGCGGCGTTGACCGCCACGAAGGGGCCGCCGCGGCGCGGGCTGGCCTGGTGGACGGCGCGCGCCACCAGCTCCTTGCCGGTGCCGGTCTCGCCGAGGATCAGGGCCGAGACGTCGGTGGGGGCGAGGTTGGCGATCAGCCGGTAGAGGCGGCGCATGGGGGCGCTGCGGCCCACCATGCCGAAGGGCTCCTCGCCTTCCGCCGCCTCGCCCAGGCGCGCCAGGCGCCGCGCCAGCCGGCCGACCTCGAGGGCCTCGCCGAGGGCGCGGCGCAGGCGCTCGAAGTCGAGCGGCTTGGTGATGTAGTCGGTGGCGCCGTGCTTCATGCAGCGCACCGCCGCGTCCACCGACGTCGAGCGGGTGATCATGATCACCGGCAGCTCGGGAAGCCGGCGCTTGAGCTCGCCCACCAGGCGCGAGCCGTCGGCGTCGCCGAGCATCACGTCGAGCAGCACGGCGTCCGGCGTCGACCGCTCGAGGAAGGCCCAGAGATCCGCGGCGCTGGTCACGCCGCGGTGCTCGTAGCCCCAGCGGCGCGCGCGCAGCTCGATGGCGGCGATCAGGTCGGGATCGTCGTCGACCGTCAGGATCCGCGCCGGAGCGCGCTCGGAGGTTGCGGGCACTTTGGGGCTCCGAGCGCATGTTACCCGATCTGCTCAGCCGGAGAACGGCAGGCGTCACGGCGTCGTCCACGCGCTCATGTTCCCCGACTCGAAGCCGTCGGCGAAGATGACGATGCCCCCACCTCCTGCGCCGCCGCTCCCGCAGCCGTCGACGACGACGTCGTCGACCAGCCAGCCGACGAAGCCGTTCTCGATCTCGTCGACGCTGTCGAAGCGGAAGCGCAGCTCGATGGCCTGGCCGGCGAAGGCCGCGAGCGAGATCGCGCCGCTCGACGTCCAGGCGTTCTCGGACGCCTGGAGCGAGGTCCTCGACCACAGGGTCGTCCACGTCGACTGGCCCGCCACGGACGCCGCCACCGACGTCGTCTCGTAGGCATCGTTGACGGTTTCTTCGACCTGGCGGAAGTACTGAAACGTGAGCGTGGCGCCGCTTCCGCACTGGATCTGCGGCGAGATCAGGTTGCCGCTGGTGGCGGCGCCGGTGTCGTAGTCGCAGCCGGCGTCCTGGCCGTAGTACATGGCGCGGGTGGGCGAGGAGTAGCCCGGGCTCGCGCAGCCGCCGTCGGTGACGAGGTGCCAGAGGCCGCTCGTGGTCCAGCCGCCGGCGCCGCCTTCGAAGCTCTCGCTGAAGTCGCCGCCGTCGTCCCCGCCGCCGCCGTCGCCGGGGTCGACGCTGAAGCCGGCGGCGTAGACGTCCACGGAGTCGCCCCCGCCGCCGCCTTCGGGCCGGTTGTCGGTGAAGACGGCGATGACGTCGCTCATCACCGCGTCGAGGCCGTTGTAGTCGCCGAGCTCGAAGCTGTCGTCGATCTTGGGCGAGGCCTGGGCGGTGAGCCGGACCGGCGACGCGAAGCTCTGGCCGCCGTCGGCCGAGGAGGTGTAGAAGAGGTCGACGGCGGCGCGATTGGCCGAGCGGCGGGTGTCGTAGAAGGCCACGTGGACCCGGCCGTCCGGCCCCACGGCGAGCCACGGGTGGTAGCGGTCGACGCTCGCGGCGTCCGCCGTCTCGTGCGCCGTGACGACGCTCCACGAGGCGCCGCCGTTGCGCGAGAAGGCCACCCGCACGCGGGCGTGGTTGCCCGCGGCGCTGCCGCCGGTGGCCGCCGTCGAGTCGGTCCAGGCGACGTAGACGCTGCCGCCGAAGGGGCCGCTCGAGAGGTCGGCGTCGGCGGCGACGTAGACGAAGACCTCGCGCGTGTCCATGGACGGCACCGGGAAGGTGAAGCTGGCCTCGGTCGAGGCCACCACCGTGGTGCCGGCGGCGAAGGAGGCGCCGCCGTTGGTCGACTTCTTGAGCACGATCTGGCGGGTGTCGAAGGCCGGCCAGAAGTAGTAGACGGCGCCGCTGCCGTCGGTGGTCACGTCGCTGCCGATGCCCAGCGCCTCGCCGGTGAAGCCGATCTTCGACCAGGTGTGGCCGTCGTCGGTCGAGCGCGCGAACTGCAGCACGTTGTCGTCGTGCCAGGTCAGGTAGACGTTGTCGCGGTGGGGCGAGGCGGCGGCCTTGTCGACGTGGAGGAACTCCTTGTCGCTGCCGCTGGTGGTGAGCTCGCGCCGCGGGTCCCCCGGCGTCACGCTCTCGAGGCCGTTCCAGGTCTGGCCGCCGTCGTTCGAGCGGTAGAACCAGACGGCGCAGCCGGCGTTGGTGCAGTTGCCGAGGGTCGCGGCATAGGCCAGCGAGCCGTCGGACTTCCAGTCGACGGTGGGGTCGCAGCAAGTGCCGCCCTGGGGCAGGGCGGCGGCGACGTTCCAGGTGGCGCCGCCGTCGGTCGAGTAGTGCATGCGCTGGCCGTTGCCGGGGCCGTTGGAGCCGGCGATCACCCGGTTGGTGTCGGCCGGGCTGATCTTGACGGCCGACTCGGCGGCGCCCTGCGGGCTGGTGACGCGGGCCTCGCCGTCGAGGAACTTGGCCGGCGGCTCGGCGATCTCGGACTCGGGGGTCACGAGCACGCGGAAGCGGCCGTCCTCGCGCCGCGCCCGGCGGTAGTGCTTGCCGGCGACGAGGTAGCCGGTGTAGAGCTGGCGGAAGATCTGGAGGGCGCTGCGCGGATATTGGGCCGGGCCGCGGCGGCGCAGCGTCGGCCAGCTTCGCCGCAGCTCGACGCGGAAGAAGGCCGGGATCGGGTCGGTCTGCGCCGCCTCGTCGGGCGCCAGCAGCGCCAGGTCGTCGCGGGTCAGGCGGTAGTTGCGGTCGTCCCAGGGGCCGAGGCGGGTCAGGGCGGCGTAGTCGACGCGGGCGTCGACGCCGCGGCTCTGGACGACCTGCTGGGCGCCCAGCGGCAGGGCGAGGAGGGTGAGGGAGAAGAGCAGGAAGGGACTGAGGACGGTGGGGATCCTGGTGTGCATGACGGGCTCCTGTGCTCGCGGTCCGGGAGGACGGATCCCGCGTCGGGATCCGGCGTCGTGGCCTCCATGTGGGAGGTAACGCGCCGGTGGCCGATAAAACCCGCAGGCGAGCTCCGGAACGCTCATCTGCCTGGCGGCGGCTCGGAGTCACACGCGGGCCGGGGTCGATTGCTCCGCCGGGCCGAAGCTCGGGAGGCTCAGGATCCGTGGTAACCTGCAAGTATGCGCCCCGTTTTCGCCGATCCCAAGACCGACTTCATCTTCAAGCGGATCTTCGGCTCCGAGCCCCACAAGCACCTGCTCATCGAGCTGCTGAACACGCTGCTCGAGCTCGAGGGCGACCGGCGCATCCGCGACCTCTCCTACCTTGCTCCCGAGCAGATGGTGGCCTTGCCCGAGATGAAGCTCTCGATCGTCGACGTCAAGTGCGTCGACCAGCGGGAGACGGAGTACGTCGTCGAGATGCAGCTCTTCAACGTCAAGGGCTTCGAGGAGCGGGTCGTCTACAACGCCTCCAAGGCCTTCGTCATGCAACTGCGAAGCTCCGAGGACTATCGCCACCTGGCGGAGGTGGTGGGCGTGACGATCTGCGACTTCGAGCTCTGGCCCGAGCCGTCCGAGCCGGGCGCGCCTGCGGTCCCGATGCTCTCTCGCTGGCGCATGCAGGAGCAGCACACCGGCGCCAATGGTCTCGGTCAGGTCCAGTACGTCTTCCTGGAGCTGCCGAAGTATGCAGGCGGCCACCACCCCCAGAGCTTTCTCGACAAGTGGACCTACTTCTTCCGGGAGGCGGAGAACCTGGACGTGATCCCGCCGGAGCTCGACGAGGCTCCCTTCCGGGAGGCGTTCGAGGTGGCGCGGATGGCGGGCATGAGCGACGCGGAGTACGAGGCGTACGAACGGGCGAAGATGGCCGAGCAGGACGCTCGCGGCGCGCTCGAGAAGGCCGAAGAGAAGGGTGAGGCGAGAGGCCGGGCGGAAGGCCGGGCGGAAGGCCGGGCGGAGGGCTTGGAGGAAGGCCAGGTAAAGGAATTGCGCCGGCGCCTCGTCGACCTCTGCGAGCTGCTCGGTATCAAGATGACGGGTGAGCACCAAAAGGTGCTCACCATGGCCAACATGGCTCGGCTCGAAAGTCTTTGGGATCGAATCAAGCAGGAGCGACGCTGGCCCCGGCGAACTGAGGATCTTTGAGCCGCGAGAGGAGCCGCCGAGTCTGCCGCAGCAGCGCCAGCGGATGGCACGATCGGCCCAGCCTCCTCTCGAACAAACCGGTCAGGGCTTCGAGCAGTGCCTCGCGGTCCCCGGTCGGTGTCGGCCGGGCTGGTCTTGACGGCCCGCCCGGACTATCGCCGAGGTAGCCGCAGCAGGAAGTGCTCGACTCTGACTTCCAGACCGTCCGCGGACGACGCGGAGGTGATGAATCGTGCCCGGATCGGCGTCCCCTCCACCGAGCCTTCGGCGACCTGGACGCCCAGAGGCTCCAGGCACTCACGCCGATACCGGTCGGGCCAATCGGCGATCTCCCCGTCGGCAATCTGGACGACCGCTCCGACCGCGACGTCGTCGGTCCAGTAGCTCTCGACCTGGCGATGGGCTTCCCGGTAATCGTTTCGCCCCCAGATCTTGACCTCCACGACGACGACCTCCGTGTCTCCGTTGCGCCGCAGCAGCAGGTCCGTGCGTCCCGCACCGCGCTGGGCTTCGCGCTCCGAGCGCCAACCCAGGAGCTCGAATCCCAACGCCAAGTGAGCCGCGAAAACCGATTCAGGCACCAGGCGCTTGCCGCCTGCGCCCCCGCCGCTCGGTCGAAAGAAGTCGACGCTCGATCGATGGAGCTTGCCCAACAGCACAGTCAGGTCGCGAAAGAAATCCACCCGCAAGTCGTCCTCGGCATGGTGGCTCCGGGAGAGGTTGAGCAGGCTCGAGAGCGGATGAACGGTGAAGCTCTTGTCGTGGATGGCCGAGCCCTCGAGACGTATGACGCCCACGGCTTCCAGCAGGTGGAGGGCGTCGGCCAGGTCGAGCTTCAAGACGCCGGACGGTTGGCCGAGGGCCGCCTCGAGATCGGCCCGCCGAATCTGGCCGGGACCCTCCTGGATACGCTGCCATACTCGGAAAGGCGTGTCCGAGAAACGCGGATCGTTGAGCGCTCCCAGAAGATCGCGCAGATAGTCGCCGTGAAGCTCTTCGAATTGCATGAATATCTCGCTGACGTCCCGTGCCTCGGGACGTCGGTCGAGCTTCCACAAGTGTTGCAGGCCGTAGGTCAGGAGCGAGGGTATGCCGCCGCTCGCCAGGAAAAGGGCGTCGAGCACGTCCTCGGAAAGAGGGGCTCCGCGCTCGTCGAAAGGCCGGGTCAGGAGGGCCGCCTCGGAACGGTCAAAGGGCCGCAGGCGCCGGTGCAGCGCCCGTGACATGAAGCTCGATCCCAGGACGTCGCGAAAGATGAAGACGCCGATCGACCCGGCGGCCAGAATGCCCAATCGTGGCAATTCCCGGCGCGCCGCTTCCAGGTCGTTGAAAAAGCCGCGCCCCGGCGGCTGGGCCGAGGTTTCGCCCTTTTCCGCGTAGCGGTCGAACTCGTCAAAGAGCAGGACGAGCCGCTCGGAGGCGCCATCACGGCCGAAATAGCTTTCGAAGATCTCGAGGGCTCCGGCGTCTTCATGGGCATCGACGCCGATCTGACGTGCCAGGCGAGTCAGGCAAGTCCGGACGGTGAGCGGCGCCGGCGGAGCCACGAAGAGGACGACCTGCGTCCCCGGCCGGCCTTCCAGCTCGGCTGCGAGTTGACGCAGGAAGACGCTCTTGCCCATGCCCCGCCCGCCGAGGAAGACGGCGCTGCCGTTGCCCAGCAGCGTCTCCGCCGCCAAGTCGAGGTCCGGGCGCGGGACCTGGATCTGGGGGGTGTGGCTCTGCCAATTGTAGGGATTCGCAACCATCGGCTCGCGTCTCCGCAGCCATCATGCTAGCAGTACGAGCCCTCTCGTCTCGCCGCCCGCGGATCGCCGCCCGCGCTCTTACTCGCAGATCACGTAGCGGCGGCCTGCCGCCAGGTCGCGGAACACCTGGCGCTTGCCGCGCGGCCAGCGCACCTCCACGGTATCGACGCGCGCGGCGTCCGCGAGGCCGAAGTGCAGGCGCGCGTCGCCGGCCGAGGCGTAGGAGCCGCCGCGGGTGACCTCGCGGCGCTGGGTCCGGCCGCCGGCGGTGACGCGGACGCGCGCGCCGGCGCCCTCGGTGCGGGCGCGGTCGCGCAGCTCGAGCGCCAGCCAGGCGCCGTGACCCTCGCCCTCGTTGCGCAGGAGCGAAGGCGTGGCGTTCATCTCGGTGACGACGAGGTCGACGTCGCCGTCGAGGTCGAGGTCGCCGCCGGCGACGCCGCGGCTCACCTCGGCGCCGCCGCGGAGGATGCGCTCGGAGGCCTCGAGGAAGCGCCCGCGCCCGTCGTTGAGGTAGAGCTGGTCGCGCTGGCGGAAGGTCTCGTCGCCGTGCGGGTCGACCTCCGGGTAGGTGTGGCCGTTGGCCACGTACAGATCGAGGTCGGCGTCGTTGTCGAGGTCGTGGAAGCGGGTGCCCCAGCCCATCGGCTCGTTGCTCGGCGCGCCGAGGCCCGAGGGGTAGCTCACGTCCTGGAAGAGCTCGTCGCCGGCGTTGCGGTAGAGCGTGTTGTGGTCGTTGGCGAAGTTGGTCAGGAACACGTCGGGGCGGCCGTCGCCGTCGGCGTCGCCGAAGTCGACGCCCATGCCGGCCTGGTAGCGGCCGTCGGCCTGGGTGGCGACGCCGGCGAGCCAGGCCACGTCCTCGAAGCGCAGCTCGCCGCCGGCGCTCAGGTTGTGGAAGAGGAAGTTGGGGCCCGAGTCGTTGGCCACGAAGACGTCGGTCAAGCCGTCGTCGTCGTAGTCGCCGAAGATCAGGCCCATGCCGTATTGAGGCTCCGGCTGGTGGACGCCGGCGGCGGCCGAGACGTCGGTGAAGCGCAGGCCGCCGTCGTTGCGGTAGAGACGGTCGGCCGTGGCGGTGAGGCCGATCGGGCCGCAGGCGGTGGCGATGCCCTCGTAGTCGCAGAGGCGGCCGCCGTTGGGCGGATCGGCGAGATCGAGCTCGACGTAGTTGACCGCGTAGAGGTCGAGGTCGCCGTCGCCGTCGAGGTCGCCGAAGGAGGCCGAGACTCCCATGCCGGCGTCGTCGACGCCGGCCGCCGCGGCCACCTCGCGGAAGGTGCCGTCGCCGCGGTTCTCGTAGAAGACGTTGCGCCCCCAATTGGTCACGTAGAGGTCGGCGTCGCCGTCGCCGTCGGCGTCGCCCACGGCCGCGCCCACGCCCCAGCCCGTATCGCCCACGCCGGCGCGCGCGGTGACGTCGACGAAGCGCCAGTCGCCCTCGTTGCGGTAGAGGGCGTTGGCCACCGCCGGCGCCTGGCCGCGAGCGATGGCGAGGTCGCCGCCGTTGACGAGATAGAGGTCGAGGTCGCCGTCGAAGTCGTAGTCGAAGAGCGCGGCGCCGCCGCCCAATTGCTCGACGATGAAGAGCTTGTGGGTGTGGGAGCCGCAGCGGTTGCGAAACCTC
>DASWIG010000381.1:0-7325 GCA_036397835.1 Thermoanaerobaculia bacterium | reverse complement strand
GCGCCGCGTTGCCGCTAGTCGAAGACCCTCGGCAGCCTGGGCTCGGCCGGCGTCTCGCGGGTCCGCAGCGTCTCGCCCGCCGGGGCGCGGAAGGCGCCGCGGCCGAGGTTCAGGAGGCAGCGGTTGCGGCCGTGCTCCTTGGCCGCGTAGAGGGCCTCGTCGGCGAGCAGCAGCAGCTCGCCCGCGGTCTTCACGTGGAGCTCCGGAAACGCCGCCACGCCGCCGCTGAAGGTCAGCGACAGGCGGCGTCCCTCGAGCTCGGGCGCCAGCGCCGCCACCGCCAGGCGCAGGCGCTCCGCCAGGCGCAGAGCCGCCTCGCCCGTGGTCTCCTCGAGCAGCAGGGCGAACTCCTCGCCACCGAAGCGGCAGCACAGGTCGCGCTCGCGGCGGTGCGCCTCCAGGGTGTGGGCGAAGAGCTTCAAGACCTCGTCGCCCGCGGCGTGGCCGTAGGTGTCGTTGACGCGCTTGAAGTGGTCGACGTCGCAGAGCAGCACCGCCATCGACCGCCCTTCGTCGCAACATTGGCGATAGAGGCGCTGCAGGCGATTCTCGAGCAGCCGCCGCACGGGCACGCCGGTCAGGGCGTCGAGCTTGGCCTCGCGGTCGAGGAGGGCGCGGTGGACCGAGCTGGCCATCTGCGGCACGAGCGTCGCGAGCAGCTCCTCCGAGCCGGCCTCGAGGCGCCGCGGATCGCACCACAGCCGCACCTCGGCGAGGGCGTCGCCGTCCGCCTCGAGGACCTTCTCGATCACTCGCCAGCGGGCCCGCCGATGGACGCCGGGCAGCGCCCGCGGGCGCGCCGGCGGCCGCGGCTCGCCCTCGTAGAGGGTACCGGCGGGGCCCGCCGACCAGCTCCGGCGAGGCGGCTCGCCGGCCTGGCCCGCAGTCGCCTTGAGGAGCTCGAAGTGAAACCACTCGACCGGCACCACGTTGCGGCACTCGGTCAGGATCTGCTGCGCGATTTCGCCCATGCTCGAGATCTCGGCGAAGATGCGCTGGTAAGCGTGCCGGAGACGCTCGTAGCCGGCCAGCCGCAGCGCGGCGCCGCCGCGCAGGAAAGCGCCGCGCGCGGCCTCGGCGGCGGCCAGCGCGACGATCGCCATGAGCGCGCCGGCACGGCCCCAGCCGCCCGCCACGGCGACGTCGAAGAGCAGCGTGCCGATCGCCCAGCCGGCGGCGTCGAGAGCCAGGGGCCGCGGCGACGCGAGGCCACCGAAGAGAAGGAGGAGGACGACGTAGGCGAGCGCCGGCCACAGCGCCTGCAGGCCGAGCACGGGCGCCGGCTCGACCCAGCGCGCCGCCGCCGCGCCGGCCGCCAGGGTCGCTCCGGCCACCGCCGCGGCACCCCGGAGCCGCGGCCCGGGCCCGCCGCCCGCGAGCCGCCCCCCGAGGCCGCCCCGCTCCGCCACGTCGCGGCCGGCGCCGGCGGCCAGTGCGGCGGCGCCGGCGATCACCGCAGCGGGCACGCCGCCGAGGAGGAAGAGCGCCGCCGGCAGGACCAGGGTGCCCAGCCCCAGCGTGCCGTGGCCCAGCGTGCCGCGGCTCACGGTGCCGGCGCCGGGCAGGTCGCCCGCGGGCAGACGGTAGAGGGCGGCCGCGAGCGCGGCGGCGAAGAGCCCCGCCATCACCAGAGGCCGGGGCGCGAGGCCGCCGGGCGACAGCGCCGGAGAGCCGGCGGCCAGGCCCAGGGCCACGGCGACGCCCAGGCTCGGCAGCCACGGCGCCAGCGGGTGATCGAGCAGCTTGGTCCAGGTGGGCTTGATCGGGGGCATCTCGCGGGCTCCGTCGGGGCGAATGCTATTGCAGCCGCCGCCGGAATGGAGGAGAATACGGGCTCCACGGGCGAAGCCATCCCGAGAGGGTCTGGACGCCCCCGCGATTCTCCGCGAGGCCGCTAGCGGCTTTTGACGGTCCGGGCGGGCTGTGCTATACCTTCTGCTTACCCGCTGAGAGGTAACCGATGTCATCCATGGACCTGGTACTGTACGAAGAGGAAATCCACCTGCTGGAGGACGTGCTGCAGCGTCTGCGCCACGACGCCAACGCACGGGCCGTGTTCCTGATCGACAAGAACGGGCAGCAGATCGCCGCGGCCGGGGAGATCGAGTCCTTCGACACCACCTCGCTGGCGTCCCTGACCGCCGGCAACGTCGCCGCCACCGACAGCCTGGCCAAGCTGATCGGCGAGCGCGAGTTCTCGGTCCTCTTCCACGAGGGACAGCGCGACCACATCCACATCTCCATCGTCGCCAAGCGCGCCATCCTGCTCGTCATCTTCGACGAGCGCTCGTCCCTGGGCCTGGTGCGGCTGCGGGTCAAACGCGCCGGCTCCGAGTTCGACAAGATCTTCGAGGCCATGGCCCAGAAGGCGAGCGGGGACGCCGAGGGCGCGGCGCCCCCGACGCCCTTCTCGGAGATCACCGACGAGGACATCGACGCCCTGTTCAGCGATTGAGGTCTGCGACCGAGGCCGCCAAACAGTCCATCAGCACATGAAGCTTGAGATCCACCTAGGGCGGCAGAGGGCGTATCGAGCGCCGGTCCGTCCCGCCCCCGAGAACGCGCCATGACGTTCATCAACTACGCCGCCAAAGAGATCAACTGCAAGATCGTCTACTACGGCCCCGGCCTGTGCGGCAAGACGACCAACCTGCAGTACATCTACAACAAGACCTCGCCCGACGCCAAGGGGAAGATGATCTCCCTGGCCACCGAGACCGACCGCACCCTCTTCTTCGACTTCCTCCCGCTCGACCTGGGGACGATCCGGGGCTTCACCACCCGCTTCCACCTCTACACCGTGCCGGGCCAGGTCTTCTACGACGCCAGCCGCAAGCTGATCCTGAAGGGTGCCGACGGCGTGATCTTCGTGGCCGACTCGCAGCGCGAGCGCATGGAGTCGAACATCGAGTCGATCCGCAACCTGGAAGCCAACCTGGAGGAGCACGGGCTCGACCTCAAGTCGCTCCCCTACGCCCTCCAGTTCAACAAGCGGGACCTGCCCAACGTCATTACCGTCGACGAGATGTACCGGGTGCTCAACTTCAAGCGCGAGCCCACCTTCGAGGCGGTCGCGCCGGAGGGCGTCGGCGTGTTCGACACCCTGAAATCGGTGGCCAAGCAGATCC
This sequence comes from Thermoanaerobaculia bacterium, assembly GCA_036397835.1. Classification (GTDB taxonomy): domain Bacteria; phylum Acidobacteriota; class Thermoanaerobaculia; order Multivoradales; family J023; genus DASWIG01. The sequence goes on along the minus strand of DASWIG010000381.1, from coordinate 4,197 downwards.
TGGTCGAGCTGCGCAAGAGGTGAGCAGTATGGCGAAGCGGTGGTCGAAAGCGGAGTTGACCCATCTCAGACGCCACGCGGCGAGCGCCGGCCTGGACGAGCTGGCCCGCAAGCTCCACACCGACGCCGCGAGCGTGCGCCGCAAGCTCGACGAGCTCGGGCTGAGCGCCCAGGGCGAGCCGGGGACCGCCGGCGAAGAGCTCGCGGCCTACGCCGAGGCGCTCGCCCTGATGCACCGCCGCGAGTGGGCCAGGGCGGCGCCGCTGCTCGAGAAGGTCGCCGCCGAGACCGACAACCGCCAGCTCGCCGACCGCGCCCGCCAGGGCCTCGAGACCTGCCGGCGCCACACCGCGCCGCCGGCCGCGGACGCGAGCCCGTACCTGCAGGCGATCTACGAGAAGAACCGCGGCAACGTCGAGGCCGCTTTCGAGCTTTGCCGAGCGCTGGGAAAGCCGGAGGACGACGAGCGTCACGCCTACCTCCTGGCCTCCCTCCACAGCCTCGCGGGATCGCCCGAGAAAGCTCTCCAGCACCTCGAGACCGCGATCCGCCTCGAACCGAAGAACCGTGTCCATGCCTATCACGACCCCGACTTCGCCGAGCTCCGCGGACGCGCCGAGTTCGCGAGCCTCATCGGGGGCCTCGCGGAGTCCTGAGCCGCAGGGCTCACGCGCCCCGGGCTCGCGATCGCTGGCCGCCATCGGCGGCGGCAGCGGTCTCGCCGTGCTCCTGCGCGGGCTCAAGGCCCACGCCGAGAGCCCCGACCGTCTCACCGCCGTGGTCACCGTGGCCGACGACGGCGGCTCCTCCGGGCGCCTGCGGCGCGAGCTCGGAGTGCTCCCGCCCGGCGACATCCGCAGTTGCCTCGTGGCCCTCGCCGACGACGAGGACCTGCTGGCCCGGCTCTTCAGCTACCGCTTCCGCGGGCCGGCCGACGGCACCGGCAACGGCGAGGGCGTCTCCGGTCACTCCTTCGGCAACCTCTTCCTCACCGCCCTCTCCGACATCACCGGCGACTTCTACCAGGCCATCCTCACCGCCGAGTCGATCCTCTCGGTGCGCGGCCGCATCTTGCCGGCCACGCTCACCGACGTGCGGCTGCGCGGCGTCGGGCGTTCGGGCCGCGTCTACCTCGGCGAGTCGGCGGTGGGCCGCTCGGGCGAACGCCTCGCCCACCTCGACCTCGAGCCGGCGCAGGCGAGCGCCTTTCCGCCCGCGGTCGAGGCCCTGGAGCGCGCCGACCTGGTCCTTCTCGGCCCGGGCTCGCTCTACACCTCCGTCATTCCCAACCTGCTCATCCCGGGGATCCGCGACGCGCTGCGCCGCGGCCCCGCCCCGGTGGTGCTCGTCCTCAACCTGATGACGCAGCCCGGCGAGACCGACCACATGTCGGCCCTCGATCACCTGGCCGCGATCGAGGAGCACGCCGGCCGCGGGCTGGTCGACGCCGTCCTGGTCAGCTCCGCTCCCCTCCCGGCGGCCGCCCTGCGGCTCTACGCCGAGGCCGGATCGGAAAAAGTCGAGGTCGACCGCGCCGCCATCGAAGCGCGGGGCGTCGAGGTGATCGAGAAGGACCTGCTGGCCGGCGGCGAGCTGATCCGTCATGATCCGGTCCGGCTCGGCCGGGCCGTTCTCGAGATCGCCGCGCGGACGCCGTGCCCGCGGTGAGGCCCGGGCCGGTGCCAGGGAGAACCTGATGCCTCAGGCCGTCAACCCGGAGCGGATCGCCGTCGTGCTCGCCGCCGGCAAAGGGACGCGCCTGAGGTCCGAGCGCCCCAAGGTGCTGCACGAGGTCGCCGGCCGCCCGCTGCTCGAGTGGGTGCTGGCGGCGGCCCGCGGCGCCGGCTGCCGGCGCCTGCTGGTGGTCGTGGGCCACGGCGCCGACGAGGTGCGCCGCCGCGTCCGCGGCGACGACGTGACCTGGGTCGAGCAGCGCGAGCAGCTCGGCACCGGGCACGCCCTGGCCCAGGCCGAGCCGCACGTGACGGGCCCCGCGATCCTGGTGGTCCTCAGCGGCGACGTGCCCCTCGTGCGGCCGGCGACGCTGGAGCGTCTGATCGCCGCCGCCGCCGCGGGCTGGGGCGCTCTGGCCACCGCCGAGCTCGCCGAGCCCGGCGGCCTGGGGCGGATCCTCGCCGACGAGAACGGCCGGATCGAGCGCATCGTCGAGGCCGCCGACGCCACCGCCGAGGAGCTCGCCATCCGCCGCGTCAACGCCGGCCTCTACGCGCTGCCGGCGCCCGCCGTCTTCGACGACTTGCGGCGGCTGGGCACCGACAACGCCAAGGGCGAGCACTACCTTACCGACGCCATGGGCCTCGCCGTCGCCGCCGGCCGGCCGGTGGCCCTGGTCGCCGTCGAGGCGGCCGAGGCCCTGGGCGTCAACGACCGGCGCGAGCTCGCCGCCGTCCACCGCGCGCTGCTGGCGCGCCGCGTCGACGAGCTGATGGCCGCGGGCGTCACCGTCCTCGAGCCGGCGCGCACGGTCGTCGAGCCGGGCGTCGAGGTCGGGGTCGACACCGTGATCCACCCGGGCGTGGCGCTGCTGGGCCGCACCCGGATCGGCGCCGACTGCGTCGTCCACCAGGGGGCCTGGATCCGCGACTCGACGATCGCCGCCGGCGTCGAGGTCCGTCCCTACAGCGTGCTCGACGGGGCCGAGGTGGCGGTCGGGTGCAGCGTCGGCCCCTTCGCCCGCCTGCGTCCGGGCTCGGTGCTCATGGACGGCGCCCACGTGGGCAACTTCGTCGAGATGAAGAAAGCCCGCCTGGGGGCCGGCGCCAAGGCCAGCCACCTGGCCTACCTCGGCGACGCCACCGTGGGCGAGGGCGCCAACATCGGCGCCGGGGTGGTGACCTGCAACTACGACGGCGTCGCCAAGCACCCGACCGAGATCGGCGACGGCGCCTTCGTGGGCAGCGACACGATGCTGGTGGCGCCCGTCAAGGTCGGCCGCGGCGCCACCACCGGCGCCGGTTCGGTGATCACCCAGGACGTGCCCGACGGCGCCCTCGCCGTGGGCCGCGCGCGGCAGCGCAACATCCCCGACTGGCCGCGGCGCCGGAAGAAGTAGCGAGCCATGCCGCCGGCCTTCATGCGCGCCACGAGCGATTCGTTGAAGCCCAGGTCGTCGTCGAGCGCATGGGCCAGCACGTCGACGCCCGCTTCAAGGGCGATCTCGAGGCCCGCGACGTTCGAGCCGTGGCTCAGAGTTCTCCGGGCCAGCGACGCTCTTGCTTGATTCGCGCTCGGAGCCTCTCGAGGCCGGCCAGATTGGCCGTGGTGAGCACTTCCTGGTGCTCGTCCGTCATCTCAATGCCGAGTAGCTCGCAGAGGTCGGCCAGGCTCCGGCGCAACTCCGCGACCCGGCCTTCCTCCAAGCCTGCCGCGCGGCCTTCCTCCAAGCCCTCGTCCCTGGCTTTCCCGAGCGCGCCCCGGGCGTCCTGCTCGGCCATCTTCGCCCGTTCGTACGCCTCGAACTCCGCGTCGCTCATGCCCGCCATCCGCGCTACCTCGAAGGCCTCTCGGAAAGGCGCCTCGTCGAGCTCGGGAGGGATGACGTCCAGGTTCTCCGCCTCGCGGAAGAAGTAGGCCCACTTGTCGAGGAAGCTCTGGGGATGGGGACCGCCTGCGTACTTCGGCAGCTCCAGGAAGACGTACTGCACCTGACCCAGACCGTTGGCCCCAGTGTGCTGCTCCTGCATGCGCCAGCGGGAGAGCATCGGGACCAGGGGCGCGCCAAGAACGGACGCTTCGGGCCAGAGCTCGAAGTCGCAGATCGTCACGCCCACCACGTCCGCGAGGCGGTTGTAGTCCTCGGAGCTTCGCAGTTGCATGACGAAGGCTTTGGATGCGTTGTAGACGACCCGCTCCTCGAAGCCCTGGACGTTGAAGAGCTGCATCTCGACGACGTACTCCGTGTCCCGCTGGTCCACGCACTTGACGTCGACGATCGAGAGCTTCATCTCAGGCAGCGGCACCATCTGCTCGGCGGGCAGGTAGGTGAGGTCCCGGATTCGCCGGTCGCCTTCGAGCTCGAGCAGCGTGTTCAGGAGCTCGACGAGCAGGTGCTTGTGGGGCTCGGAGCCGAAGATCCGCTTGAAGATGAAGTCGGTCTTGGGATCGGCGAAGACGGGGCGCATGTCCCCACTTTAGCACGGCTTCGCGCCGCCGGCACCGATCCCGAGACCGTCCTGCA
>DASWIG010000380.1:0-26327 GCA_036397835.1 Thermoanaerobaculia bacterium | reverse complement strand
TTGGGGATCTGGTCACCGTCGACGTCCGTGTCCATCCAATTCGGCAGGCCGTCGCCGTCGACGTCCGGATCCATCGCGTTGACGATGCCGTCGCCGTCGCTGTCGGCGAGCCCGCGGTTCAGGGCGAGGGTGTTGACGTTGAAGGCGTTGAGCATGCGCTCCATGGCCTCCTGCGCCTGGCGGCGCCGGACGCCCGCCTGGGCGAGGACCTCGTCGAGGCTGGCGCCCGCCGCCAGCTCGTCGAGCACTCGGCCGAGCGGCAGACCGGAAAGCCGCGCCGCGAGGGCGGCCGGGGCGGCTTCGTGGGCCGGCAGGCCGGCGGCGTCGAGCTCGTCGGCGCGCACGCCGGTGTGGACGGTGATCAGGTGCCGGGTCAGGCCCACGCTCTCGACCTCGGCGAGGGCCCTGGCGGCGCCCGAGATCTGCCGCGCGTCCATGAGGTTGCGCGCCGGCACGTTGTCCGGAGCGGCGGCGATGGCCGGCCAGGCCGCGAGCAGGAAGAGCGCCGCGACGGCCAGGGCGAGCATGCCCCGCCGGCGGTTCGAGAGGGCGTTGCCAAGGACGGAACGGATGTTGGTGGATTCGAGGTGCATGGCGTGATCCTCCTCTGGAGATCTGGTTATTGCCACGTTTCTATGATTCGGTCGCGGTCCGCCTCGTCAAGCCCGTCCTTCAGACTCCCTGCAGGAGGATGGAGCGCAGGCCGAGCAGCGCCGAAAGGTTGTGTTGCACGTAGTCGATGCGGACTTCCCAGTGGGTGAGGCTGCGGCGGAATCCGCCCAGGGCCAGGTCGGGCCGGGGCAGGTACAGGGAATTCTCGAGGGTGAGCTGGCAACGGCGCTGGAAGGCCGCCATGCGCAGCAGGGCCTCGAGGTAGACGCGGGGGTCCTCGCCGCGGCGCACGGCCAGCCGGTGCATGGCCACCAGGGCCTCGCCGCGGGTGGCGGTCGGGGTCGAGCGCGGCGGATCGTAGAACGAGCCGATCCAGTCGAGCTGGGGCGAGGACGTCCGCTGGGCGGCGACGATCGCCGCGGCGATGCGGGCGGCGTGGTCGGCGTAGCGGCTCTCGCCGGTGGCGGCGTGGGCCTCGTCGAGCGCCATCAGCAGCCAGTGGTCGTGCGGCAGGTCCTCGGTGCTCTTGGCGGCGTCGCGCACGTCGATGAGCCAGTCGGCGCCGCGCCGGGCCGCGGCCAGCCACTCGGGCCGCGGATCCAGACCGTGGAGGCGAGCGAGCGCCAGGATCGCCTCGCCCGGGTAGTAGATCGAATCGAAGGGCTCGGGGTCGGGCTCGCCGTAGAAGTACTTCGAGTGGAAGTGGCCGGACTCCTCCTGCTGGTGGAGGAGGAAGCGGGCGAGCTTCGTGGCGCGTGGCGCCCAGCGGTCGTCGCCGCCGGCGCGCTGATACTCGACGAGCGCCAGCACGGTCAGGGCCGCGCCGCCGAGCTTGGCCTCCTCGCCGGGCGAGACGATGGCCTCGAAGGCCGCCGCCGCGTCCTCGTCCTTCGGCGGCCGGGCGTGGTGGGCGAGCAGGTTCTCGAGGCCGCGGCGGCTCGCCTCGAGGTAGCGCGGATCGCCGGCGGCCTGGAAGAGCTCGACCAGCGCGTAGCAGGTGCCGGCATGGCGCAGCAGGTTGTAGTCGTCGTTGTAGGAGTCCTTCTTGGGCTCGTAGCTATAGCCGAAGGAGCCGTCCTCTTTCTGGTGGCGCAGCAGGTAGTCGCCACCGAGACGGGCGGTGGCCAGGAGCGCCGGCGGCGTGAGCTCGGGGGAGCGGTCGTTGCCGCGGTAGAGCTGCACGGGCAGGCCGCCGTCGCCTTCCATGAAGCTGTCGAAGCCCACGCGGTAGTAGGGCGCGCCGGCGCGGCCGGGATCCTCCTTCGGCGCCAGCGCCTTGCGTCCGGTTTCCGCGAGGTACTCGCGCAGGCGCCGATAGTGGAGATCGCCCTTGGTGCTCACCAGGCGACGCGAGAGGAGCTCCTCAGGCAGCAGGATCAGGTCCGGCTCGGCGAGCCACAGACCCTCGAGGCTGCGGTCGAGGCGGGCCTCGCCGTCCTCGTCGAAGCGTTCTTCTTCGCCGCGCGAGCTCAGGAGGTCGACCTTCAGCCGTCCGTCCGCGATCTCCGGCTTGCCGGCGCCGCGGGCGAGGGCGCCGGCGGCGGCGGCGAGGGCGTCCCGCAGCGTCGGCCCTTGGCCCCGTGAGACCGCGGCGGCCTGCCCGGCGCGCGTCAGGCTGAGCACGGCGACGCGCGTGCCCGCCCGGGAGCCGTCCTCGGCCGCGATCGCGACCCCCTCTTCCAGGTGCGCGCGGACGCTGCGGAGCAGCTCGGTGCGCCCGCCCTGGGGGAGCTGCGGCGCGGCGACGGCGAGAGCTTCGACGTCCCGCGAGCCGTCGGCGGACTTCGATACCCCGCCGCGCCGCGCCAGATGGCGCAGGAAGACCAGGCCGGCGAGCGCCAGCACGAGGACGATCAGCAGGCGTTGCTTCTGCGGTCGGGTCATGGTCGCTCCAATGGTAATGACGACAAGATTAACGGAAGATGACAACGCGCAAGATGGTGACGGGGGCGCCACTTCTTGATCTGGATCCGGCCGTCATTTAGACTACCGGTATGTCCGGTCTTGCCCGACGCGGTCTCGCCGCGGTCCTGCTGCTTGCCCTGGTCCCGGGCGTCAGCGAAATCGTGGAGAACGTCGTCCACCTGGCGGTGGAGGGGCACGCGGCCCACGCGCGGCCGAGCGGCGACCAGCACTCCGAGCCCGGACCCGAGCACGGCTGCAACGGCACCTTCCACCTCTGCTCCTGCCATCACTCGCTGAGCTTCCTGCCGGCCGTGGCGCCGCCGGCCGTCCGGCGGGCGGCGCCGGACGGCTCCCCGGCGACCCCGGAGACGACGTCCCCGCGCGCCGGCTTTCACCACATCCCCGAAAAACCTCCGCGCGCCTGATCGAGCCCTCTCCTGACGCGATCGCCCGCGAGCCGGGCGCGCCGTGGGCTGTCCGCCGGTCGAGGCGGACGGTCCTGCTCGCACTCAGTCACAGCCCGCAAGGAGGTTCCCATGTGGATACGTTGCCTGATCAGCGTCGCCCTGGTCGCGATCGTCTGTGCCTGCGCTCGTCCCCACGCCGAAGGCGCCGGCCAGCCGGAGGCGCGCGACGAGCACCCGGACGGCGTGGTGGAGCTCCCCGCCGAGGCGGTGGCCGGCGCCGGAATCCGTACCGAGCCGGTGACCGAGCGCGCCCTCGCAGGCGAGCTCTCGACCACCGGCCACGTGGACTTCGACCAGGATCGCCTCGCCCACGTCAGCCCGCGGATCACCGGCCGCGTCCACCGGGTGCGCGCCGTGCTCGGCCAGGACGTGCGCGCCGGCGACACCCTGGCCGAGATCGACTCGATCGAGCTCGGCCGCGCCAAGGCCGAGCTCCTCCAGGCCCGCGCGCGCCAGGACCTGGCACGCACGAGCTACGAGCGCGAACGCCGGCTCTTCGAGGAAGGGATCGTCTCCGACCAGGAAGTCCAGGTCGCCGAGGCCGAGCGGCGCGAGGCCACCGCCGTGCTGCGCACCGCCGAGGAGACGCTCCACCTCTACGGCCTCGACCAGCGCCAGGTCGACGCCCTGCGCTACGACGACCCCAAAGCCTCCGTCTATCCGTTGCAGGCGCCCTTCGCCGGCACCATCGTGGAGCGTCACGCCACGCTCGGCGAGCTCGTCACGCCCGAGCGCAACCTCTTCACCCTCGCCGGCCTCGAGCGCGTGTGGATCTGGATCGACGTCTACCAGCGCGACCTCGGCCGCGTCCACCTGGGCGACGGCGTGCGGGCGCGAATCGACGCCTATCCGGACGCCGTCTTCGTGGGCGAGGTCTCGTACCTGAGCTCTCAGGTCGACGCCGACACGCGGACCGTGCGGGCGCGCATCGACGTCCCCAACCCGGAGCGCCGGCTGCGCCCCGGCATGTTCGTGCAGGTCGAGCTCTCCGATCCGCACGTGGAGGAGGGCCAAACGCCCCGCAGCCCGGTGGTGCCGGAAAGCGCGATCCAACGTGACGGCGACGCGTCGTTCGTCTTCGTCGCCGCGGGGCCGAACCGCTTCGCGCGGCGCGAGATCCTGACCGGCCGCCGTTCGGGCGGCTGGGTGGAGCTCCTGGAGGGACCGGAGATCGGCGCCGAGGTGGTGGTCGAAGGCGCCTTCCTGCTCAAGTCCACGGCGGCCCGGGAATCGCTGGGCGAAGGCCACGCTCACTAGGACCAGGAGGAACGCCATGATCACACGCATCGTCGATTTCTCGCTCGACAACCGCCTCCTGGTGATCGTGCTGTGGCTGCTGGTGGTCGCCGTGGGCCTGGGCGCGCTCGCCGATTTGCCCGTCGACGCGGTGCCCGACGTGACCAACGTCCAGGTCCAGGTGCTCACCAACAGCCCCGGGCTGGCGCCCGAAGAGGTGGAGAGGTTCATCACCTTCCCGGTGGAGACGGCGATGAGCGGGCTGCCGCGCGTCGAGGAGATCCGCTCGGTCGCGAAGTTCGGCCTCTCGGTCGTCACGGTGGTCTTCCAGGAAGGCTCCGACATCTACTGGGCGCGCCAGCTCGTGGGCGAGCGCCTGACGGCGGCGCGCGAGCAGATCCCGGAAGGCTACGGCGAGCCCGAGATGGGACCGATCTCCACCGGTCTGGGCGAGATCTATCAGTTCGAGGTCCGCGGCGAGCCGGAGTGCGCTCCCGGCGAGCCCGACACCGACGCCTGCTACACGCCGATGGAGCTGCGCACGATCCTCGACTGGCTCGTGAACTACCAGCTCCGCTCGGTGCCGGGGATCGTGGAGGTGAATTCCTTCGGCGGCGAGCTCAAGACCTATCAGGTCACCCTCGATCCCGATCGGCTGGTGGCCTACGGCCTTTCCGTGCGTGACGTCTTCACCGCGGTGGAGGCCAACAATCGCAACGTCGGCGGCGGTTACATCGCCCGCGGCGGCGAGCAATACCTGATCCGCGGCGAAGGCCTGGTCGAGACCCTGGACGACCTCGAGTCGATCGTGCTCGCCCACGACGAGCGCGGCACGCCGGTCTACGTGGGCGACGTCGGCCGCGCCGAGCTGGCGCCGATGATCCGCCAGGGCGCGGTGACCCGCGACGGCCGCGGCGAGGCCGTGGTGGGCATCGTGATGATGCTCATCGGCGAAAACTCGCGGGTGGTCGTCGACCGCGTCAAGGAGAAGATCGCCCAGGTCGAGAAGACCCTGCCGCCGGGGGTGACGATCGATCCGTTCTACGACCGCACGGAGCTGGTGCGACGCACGATCCGCACCGTGGCCAAGAACCTCTCCGAAGGCGGGCTGCTGGTGATCCTGGTGCTGCTGCTCCTGCTGGGGAACCTGCGCGGCGGCCTGATCGTGTCCTCGGCCATCCCGCTCTCGATGTTGGCGGCCTTCATCGCCATGCGCTACGCCGGCATCTCGGGCAACCTGATGAGCCTGGGCGCCATCGATTTCGGCCTCATCGTCGACGGCTCGGTGGTGATGATCGAGAACGTCGTGCGCGTGCTCCACGATCGTCGCCATGACGAGCGGACCTCACACCTCGAGAAGGTGCGGGAGGCCGCCCGGCAGGTGGCGCGGCCGGTGGTCTTCGCCGTCGGCATCATCATGATCGTCTATCTGCCGATCCTGGCGCTGCGCGGGATCGAGGGGAAGATGTTTCGCCCCATGGCGCTCACCGTGGTCTTCGCCCTGGCGGCGTCGCTGGTCTGCGCCCTGACCCTGATGCCGGTCCTGGCCAATCTCTTCCTCAAGCGTGTATCCGAAAAAGAACCCTTCCTCTTCCGGCTCTGCAAGCGGCTCTACGTACCGGTGCTCGACCGGGCGATGCGGCGCCGGAAAGTCACCGCGGGCGTCGCCATCGGGCTCTTTGCGGCGAGCCTCGCGATCGTGCCGCTGCTCGGCGCTGAGTTCATCCCCCGGCTCGACGAAGGTGCCGTCGCCATGCAGATCTGGCGCCTGCCGTCGATCTCGCTCGAGCAGTCGAACGAGATCTCGACGCGGGTCGAGCAGGTGCTCATGGAGAGTTTCCCCGAGATCGAGACGGTCATCTCGCGCACCGGCCGCGCCGAGATCGCCACCGATCCCATGGGGGTGGAGATCAGCGACACCTATCTGATGCTGGCGCCGAGGAAGAGCTGGCGCTTCGACACCAAGGAGGAGCTGGTCGAAGCGGTCGACGCTGCCGTGAGCAGCCAGGTCGCCGGCGCCATCTTCAGCTACTCCCAACCCATCGAGCTGCGGGTCTCGGAGCTGATCTCGGGCGTGCGCTCGGACGTGGCGGTGCACGTCTACGGCGACGATCTGGGGCTGCTCAAGGAGAAGGCCGACGAGATCGTTCGCGTGCTCGAGGAGATCCCGGGCTCCGCGGACGTCAAAGCCGAGCAGACCAGCGGGCTGCCGATGCTGCGCGTGCGCGTCGACCGCCGGGCCATCGCCCGTCACGGCATCAACGCGGCGGACGTGCTCGACGTGATCGAGACGGTCGGCGGCAGACCCTTGGGAGTGGTCTTGGAGGGCCAGAAGCGTTTCGCGCTCCAGGCCCGCTTCGGCCGGGATGTCTTGGGCGACCTGGACCGCCTTCGCGACCTGCGGGTGGCGGCCCCCGGCAATGGCGGCCCCCCGCGTCTGATCCCGCTCGGCCAACTGGCCGACGTCACGATCGAGGACGGTCCGGCCCAGATCAGCCGCGATCGCATCAGCCGCCGCATCAACGTCGAAGCGAACGTCCGGGGGCGCGATCTCGCGTCGTTCGTCGCCGAGGCCCGGGAGGCCGTCGACCGGGAGGTGACCCTGCCGCCCGGCTGGACGGTGGAGTGGGGCGGCCAGTTCGAGAACCTGCAAGAGGCCTCGGCGCGGCTCACGCTCCTCGTGCCGCTGGCGTTGCTGCTGATCTTCGTCCTGCTGTACACGACGTTCGGCTCGGCGCGGCTGGCGGCGTTCATCTTCCTCAACGTGCCGCTGGCGGTCACCGGCGGCCTGGTGGCGTTGTGGCTGCGCGGCTATCCGTTCTCGATCTCGGCGGGAGTAGGCTTCATCGCGCTCTTCGGCATCGCGGTCCTGAACGGCGTGGTGCTGGTCTCCTACGTCGTCGAGAAGCGTCGCGAAGGTCTCGACGCGGAAAGCGCCGCGCGCGCCGGCGCCCTGACGCGCCTGCGGCCGGTCTTGATGACGGCGATGGTGGCGTCGTTCGGCTTCCTGCCGATGGCGCTGGCCACCAGCGCCGGCGCCGAGGTCCAGCGTCCGCTCGCCACGGTGGTGATCGGCGGGCTCGTCACTTCCACGTTGCTGACGCTCCTGGTCTTGCCGTCCATCTATGCCTGGTTCGCGCGGCGCCCGTCAAGGACGGATTAGTCCTTGACGGCCGCAGGTCCTGTACTCGTCAAGGACGGGTTCGTCCTTGACGACCGCAGGGCCTGCACTTGTCAAGGACGGATTGTCCTTGACGACCGCAGGGCTTGCGCTTGTCAAGGACGGGTCCGTCCTTGACAACCGCAGGGCCCCAGCTCGTCGCCTACGACGATCCCCAGGCCTCGCGCTACGCCCTGCCGCTCGCCACCGTCGTCATCGGCGGGCCGGTGACGTCGACGCTGCTCACCCTGCTGGTGCTGCCGCCTACGCCCGGTTCGTTCGTGCTCGATGCGAGCCGCGTCTCGCGTCCACGCCGGAGGAATCCGCCGCAGACGGCCGTCCGAATCGCTAGCTAGCGCTCACCAGCCGTACTCGTCGGCGTCGTCGTTCGCCGTGGCGCCCTCCGCGGCGCCGGCACCCCCGGCGGAGCCTGCCTCGGCGCGTGCCGCGCTTGCGACGAGCTCGGCCATCGCTTCGCGGATCAGCGCGGACTTGCTCACGCCGCGGCGGCGAGCCAGGGCTGCGAGATCTCGGTCCAGGTCATCCGAAACCTTCATGGAAAGGGTTGGCAAAGGTGACTCCTTGGGTGGTCTCGTCGATCGATCCTACCGTCGATCGAAGGGTATTGCGGCGCAGGCGTTTCGTCAAGCCCACGCCATGCTCGACCAGGGCCTGGCGCAGCGGCGCTCAGTCTTCGAGGGCCCCCGACTCTGCCGCGCGCTTCGCGGCCCTGTGTTTCTCGATCGCCTCTTCCCAAGCGGCCGCGCCACGGCAGAGGCCTAGCGCTGGCGTTCGACGACCGAGATGTGGCTGAAGCGGATGAACTCCGCCGGCGCGGCGCGGGCCGGAGCCTGCTCCGGGTTGCCGCGGACGAAGGTCAGCTCGACCTCGCCCGTCCAATCGCCGCTCTCCCGCAGTGCCGCCAGCTTGTCGGTGAGGTCGAAGCTGCGCCGGCCGTCCGGCTCGCCGCCCACCGGCTGGCCGTAGAGCGCGAGGTGCCCGAGGAAGTAGGGGCCCTCCGGGTCGGGCTTCCGTCCTTCGGGGAGGTTGAGATAGACCTCGTAGACGGCGCCCGGGTGTACCAGCTCGAGCCCCTCGACGACCACCCGCAACCGCCTGGACGCGTCGCCGGCGACGCTTTCAGGCAGACGAACCGCGACGGTGACCGGCTCGTTGCCCAGCGAGCGCGCTGCCTTCTCGCTGGCCGCCAGCGTGCCCGACCGCTCCGGACTACAGGGCATCGCGGCGGCCGCGAGAGAAAGGACGAAGGGGATGACGATCCATACCTTCATGGGCATGAGTATATCGCGCGCCGCCCCCTTCGTCCAATGCCGTGCCGGCGCCTAACGCCGGACCACCGAGATGTGGCTGAAGCGCAGGAACGTCTCGGGCATCGCGGCGATTCCCTCGGGGGCCTCCTCGGGGTTGCCGCGCACGAAGGTCAGCTCGACGCGGCCGGACCAATCACCGCTCGCGCGCAGCGCCTCCACCTGGTCGGTGACGTCGAAACTGCGCTGGCCGGTGGCGGGCTCCTGGCCCTCGTGGACGCCGGTGAAGACCGCGAGGTGCCCCACGTAGTACTGGCTCTCCGGATCCGGCTCGGTGCCCGCGGGCAGGTTGAGGTAGACCTCGTAGACGGCGCCGGGGTGTACCAGCTCGACTTCCTCGATGACCACCCGCAGCCTGCCGGCGGTCTCCGCGACCAGGGACTGCTCGGGCACGTTGACCGCCACGGTCGTCGCGTCGGCGCCGAGCTCCACCGCGCCCGGCTCGGTAGCGGCCAGGGTGGTGGGCGCGGGAGGCGGCGGGGGAGGCGGCGCGACGCCCTGCGGCGCCGCATCGTCGCACAGCGTCACGTTCTGCACCGGCACGCCGGCGTACTCGTAATCGAGCTGGGTCGCCATGTTGAGCACCTCGCAGGCGGTCATCTCCACTTTTTGCCCGTTCTCGTCGAAGAAGACGAACGGCTCTTGCTTCCAACTGTCGACGCCGAGGGGGTTGGCGCGGTCGCCGCCTTCGTTGAGCCACACCTGCCACAGGCGGTCGACGTTGGCGTGATGGAGCCAGAAGATCGGGTCCCGGGCCGCGCACTCGACGTAGGACATCCAGCCGAAGTTGCCGCCGACGGCGCCGTGGACCACGTTGTGCGGCTGGCTCTCGAGCTCGCCGAAGGTGTTGGTCAGGTGGACCGGCTGCGGCGTGAACTGGCCGCCGAAGGTCTCGTCGGGGAAGAGGTTCTGCACGCAGCCGGGGGCCTCGGGCGTGCCGCCGGGACAGCTCTGGCCAGGCGGGCAATTGCAGTACGGGACGAGGCCCAGGGCGGTCGTGGCCGAGGCCTGCGCCGCCGAGACGCAGGTCGCTCCGTTGTTGCAGTTCGCCGCCCGCCGGCTCACGTAGAGCGAGTTGGAGCTGTCAGCCGGCACCCGGAAGGGCTCCGGCAGCGCGTGGAACGCGGCGTCCTCGTAGTCCCAATAGGGCAGCGCGAACTCGGCCTGCGGATCGCCCGTGGCCTCGCGCACCGCCGAGCGCAAGATGCTTTCGAAGTAGTAGAGGTACATCCGGTGCCAGGCGAGGAAGAAGAACTGGCCGTGCTGGCAGGTCTCCCAGGCCTCCTGGGGCGGTCCCGGCGTCACCGCGCAGATGGAGCTTGACGAGGGGTACCCGTGGATGTTGGCCTGGTAAATCCAGCTCGTCGGGTCGGTGTCGGCGCGCTGCATCATCAGCGCCACGCCTTGACGGTAGGCGTCGATCTGGTCAGGGGTCAGGCTGTGGATCTCCTGGCGGACGTTGACCGCCGAGGCGGGCGGCGGCGTGCCGCCGGGCGGCGGTGGCGTGCCGCCGGGCGGCGGCGGCGTGCCGGTGCCGTCGTCGCCGCTCGGCGGGCACGCGGTCAAGAGGACGAAGCACGCGAGCGCGGCGAGCCAATACTCGATCCGACGTGGGTTCTCATGGATCATGGTTACCTCCTTGAATCTCACCCGATCACCGGCGCGCCGCCCCGCACGGCGGCGGCGGACGGCCGGCTCCGGGGTTGCTCTCTGTCCTTCAGAGTTGACTGCCGAGTATACCATGGTCGGCGTCGTCCTCTCGGCTCTGTTCTTCGGCATCTGCGTCTTCGTGATGGAGGGCTACGTCGAGAAGCTCCGGAGCCACGTCTTCGCGCTCCCCCTCGTCCCCTGGCTCGTGCTCGCGCTGGCGATCTGGAGCGGATTTCACCGCTGAGCGCGGGGCGACGTGAATCGGCGCATGAACGCCCGGCTGCAAGAGCTCGTGGCCCGCTGCCGGCGCTGGCCCGCCGCGCCTACCGGCGCGAGGGCGGCCTGCGCGGTCGCCGCGCCGGCCTCCATCTCGGCGTCATGCTGGCGCTCGTGGGCTTCAGCGTGGCGCCTGGCGGCCACCTTCACCGGCTTCTTCCAGGAGCGCAACGACGGCTCCGTCCGCATCTTCGACGCCGACATCGTGACCAACACCCGCTTCGAATGGACGTCGACCAGCGAGAGCGACGGCTGCTCCGGCGAGTTCTTCATCGAAGGCGTGCACGTACACGAGGCCGGCCACGGCCTCGGCCTCGGCCACACCGACGTCAGCGGCGCCACCATGTTCCCGTCGGTCTCCTCGTGCAACAACGGCCCGGCCTCGATCGAGGCCGACGACGAAGCGGGCATCAACGCCCTCTACGGCGGCGGTGGTGGCGGCGGCGGCGGAAGCTGCGACCTCAAGCAGAAGGGCGACCCCTGCGGCTCCGACGCCGAGTGCTGCTCCGGCAAGTGCCGCGGTTCGGGTGGCAGCAAGACCTGCAAGTAAACCTCAGGGGCCGCGATCGGCACGGCGTGACCTGGTTCAGACGGACCTGGTTCAGCCGGACGTATTCGCCGACCCGAGCGCCGCATGCGATTGGCATCTCGTTTGCGTTCATCTCCGATGGTGCTCCGCAGCTTCATGCTGCCCACAACGGAGCACCGTGGAGGAAACCGTCATGTGCACCCCTACTCGGGTCCTGGCACTCCTGGCGGTCTCGATCCTGGCGGCGGGCTGCGACGATTCCCCGACTGAGCCGGGGGACGTCCCCGTCTCGTTCGAGACCATCGCTCTGGCCTCCTTTTCGGGCTTTTCCGCGCCCCGTCAACAGGTGGTCCGCACCGACGGCGACTGGGCCGGAGCCTGGGAGACGCTGTACGCCGGGCAGAGCCCGGTGCCGCCCCTGCCGGCGATCGATTTCGCTCGCCAGGTGGTGGTGCTGGCGGCGATGGGTCCCAAGAGCAACGGCTGCTTCCGCGTCGAGGTCACGGGTGTCACCCGCAAAGCGCGCGTATCGCTCGAGATCGAGGTCACGGACTTCGAGCCCGGGCCGAGCTGCGGTTGCCCTACAGTGGTCACCCAGCCGGCCCACGTCGTCAAGCTCGACAGGTTCGACGGCCCTGAGCAGTTCGTCCTGCGTCGACGGCAGGTGAGCTGCTGATCTGGCGGTGAAAGCAGAAAGCCGGCGTCTCGCCGGTGGCCGGGATTCGCCTGCTGGGCTCGGCCGGTCAGGGGCCGTGCAGCAGACCTGGCGCCGTCAATAGTGGTGTCGGCACGACAAGATCCTGATCGTGTCGCCCAGTACCTCATAAACCAGCCTGTGTTCCTGAGTGATCCGACGAGACCAGCAACCGGAGAGGTCGTGCCGGAGCGGTTCAGGCTGGCCGAGTCCCGTGAGCGGATGTCTTTTAATGTCTTCGATCAGCTTGATAATCCGGAGCGCGGTTTTGCGATCCTCACTGACCCACCAGGCGAGATCGTCAAAACCCGCTGGATCAAAGACCAAGCTTTTCACGAGCTTCCTCCACGGTAATGCCATCCGTTCGACTTCTCGCTTCGAGGAGGCGCTTCCTCATCGTCTCGCTCGTGAGCAGGTGCGCTGTCTCTCTCTCCGACGCGATCTCCTGCCACAGGCTAATGGGAACGAGAACCGCCGTTCTCCGGCCGTCCTCATCGGAGACGTACTGAATGGTCTCTTGAAGCTGCATGGTCATGTTCCTCGTACGGCGAATGAAGGTCGGGCCGCTCTGCCAGCACCGTCCCGGCCCACCGTCAGCCATTCTACTATAGTCGAGTCGGGTAGGCGGTTGCGGGCTCGGCGACTGGCGCTCCCGGAGCCGGGCAGAGCCCGTCACAGCTCGACGCGGCGCAGCCGCAGCGCGTTGCCGATGACGGTGACCGAGCTGAAGCTCATCGCCGCGGCGGCGATCATCGGGGAGAGCCGCAGGCCGAAGAACGGGTAGAGCACCCCGGCGGCGATCGGCACGCCCAGCGAGTTGTAGACGAAGGCGAAGAACAGGTTCTGCCTGACGTTCGCCATGGTGGCGCGGCTCAGGCGACGCGCCCGCACGATGCCGCGCAGGTCGCCCTTGACCAGCGTGACGCCGGCGCTCTCGATGGCCACGTCGGTGCCGGTGCCCATGGCGATGCCGACCTGGGCCTGGGCCAGGGCCGGAGCGTCGTTGATGCCGTCGCCTGCCATCGCCACCACGCGTCCTTCGTCCTGCAGACGCTTGACTTCGTCCGCCTTCTGGTCGGGGAGCACCTCCGCCACCACCTCGTCGAGGCCGAGCTCGCGGGCCACCGCCTCCGCCGTGGTGCGGTTGTCGCCGGTGAGCATGACCACCCGCACGCCTTCCGCGTGCAGCTCGCGCAGGGCCTCGGCCGTGGTCTCCTTGATCGGGTCGGCCACGCCCAGGAGGCCGGCCGGCGCGCCGTCGACGGCCACGATCATGACCGTGCGGCCGGCGCCGCGGAGCTCCTCGGCGCGCTCGTCGAGACCGCCCGCGTCGACGCCGTGCTCATCCATCAGGGCGCGGTTGCCCAGGGCCACGCGGCGGCCGTCGACCTTGCCGGTAACGCCCTTGCCGGTCACGGAGTCGAAGCCCGACGCCTCGACCAGGTCCTCCACGCCGCGCTCGCGCGCGCCCGCGACGATGGCGGCGGCCAGCGGGTGCTCGCTGCCGCGCTCGAGGCTGGCCGCGAGAAGCAGCAGGCGCCTCTCGTCGACGCCGGGCGCGGCGACGACGTCGACGAGCTTCGGCTTGCCCTCGGTCAGGGTGCCGGTCTTGTCGACCACCAGGGTGTCGACCTGGCGCATGACCTCGATCGCCTCGGCGTTCTTGAACAGCACGCCCACGCCCGCGCCCTTGCCGGTGGCCACCATGATCGAGATCGGCGTGGCCAGCCCGAGGGCGCAGGGGCAGGCGATGATCAGCACCGCCACCGCGTTGATCAGCGCGTGGGCCATGCGCGGCTCGGGACCGGCCAGGCCCCAGACGACGAAGGTCACCACGGCCACCGCCACCACCGCCGGCACGAAGTAGCCGGCGACGACGTCGGCGAGCTTCTGGATCGGGGCGCGGCTGCGCTGGGCCTCGGCCACCAGCGCCACGATGCGCGCCAGCAGCGTCTCGGAGCCCACCTTCTCGGCGCGCATCACCAGCGCGCCGGTGCCGTTGACCGTGGCGCCGATGAGCTTGTCGCCGGGCTGCTTGGCGACCGGGATCGACTCGCCCGTCACCATCGACTCGTCGACCGCGCTCGCGCCTTCGAGCACCACGCCGTCCACCGGCACCTTTTCGCCCGGCCGCACGCGCAGCCGGTCGCCGGCCCTGACGTCGGCGAGCGGCACGTCCTCTTCGTCGCCGTCGGTGATCCGCCGCGCGGTCGTCGGAGCGAGGCTCAGGAGCGCGCGCAGGGCCGCCCCGGTGCGTCCGCGGGCGCGCAGCTCGAGCACCTGACCGAGGAGCACCAGCGTCACGATCACGCCCGCCGCCTCGAAGTAGACGTGTACGTCGCCGTGATGGCCGCGGAACGACGCCGGGAAGAGCCCCGGCACCAGCGCCGCCACGACGCTGTAGACGTAGGCGACGCTGACGCCGAGCCCGATCAGGGTGAACATGTTGAGGCTGCGGTTCTTCACCGACTGCACGGCGCGGACGAAGAACGGCCAGCCGGCCCACAGACAGATCGGCGTCGCCAGCGCCAGCTCGACGAGCGGCCGCCAGCCCGCGGCGAGGAGCCGGGACACGGGCTGGCCCGGCAGCATGTCGCCCATGGCCACGGCGAGCAGCGGCACCGTGAGGGCCACGGCGACCCGGAAGCGCCGCGTCATGTCGGCGAGCTCGGGGTTGTCCGGCTCGTCGAGCGACACGGTGGCCGGTTCGAGCGCCATGCCGCAGATCGGGCAGCTCCCCGGTCCTATCTGGCGGATCTCGGGGTGCATGGGGCAGGTGTAGACGGTGCCTTCGGGGGCGGCGGGCTCGTCGTCCGCCGGCGCGTCCGCGAGGTACTTCTCGGGGTCGTCGAGGAACTTCGCGCGGCAGTGGCCGCAGCAGAAGTAGTAGGTGGTGCCTTCCCACTCCGCGGTGGGCTTGCCGGCGTCGAGGTCCACGGTCATGCCGCAGACGGGATCCTTCGCGCCCGAGTCGGCGGCGGCGTGGTGGTGGTGATGGGCGTGGGCAGCGTCGTGATTCACTCGAGGGTCTCCTGCGCGGCGGCTCGCACGATCCTATCCGGGGGCGTCCGCCGTCAATCGTCCGAATCTGCTTGACATGGTAGCCCCATGCGGCTACATTCTGTCCATGAAGACGACGGGGATTCGGGAGCTCAAGAATCGTCTGAGCGAGTTCATTCGCCTGGTGCGACACGGTGAACCGATCCTGGTAACGGATCGCGGGCAGGTGGTTGCCGTGATTCGCCAGCCGGACTCCGCGGACGGTTTCGCGCAGTCGGCCCTGCACGACCTCGCCCGCCAGGGAAAGGCTCGCTTGGGAGCGCCCAATGCGGCGGCTCTCTATCCGGCTTTGCAGCCATTGTTGAAGGATGAGGAGGTCCTGAGCTTGCTCGACGAAGAGCGGGGCGAGCGTTGAACCTCTACGCCGAGTCCAGCGCCGTCCTTTCGTGGTTGCTCGGCGAAGCCGACAACGGCAGAGTACGCAGCGCTCTTGGGCAGGCCACGACGATCATCTCCTCGGATCTGACGCTGATCGAGTGTGATCGAGCGCTCGCGCCGGCCGTTCCCCGTCGAGCCGATCCGGACCCTTGATGCTATCCACCTGGCAAGCGCTCTCGTCTTGCGCGTCGCGTTCCCGGATCTCGTAGTGCTGAGCCTGGACCATCGGCTGAGGTCCGGCGCTCACGGGCTCGGTTTCGAGGTTCTCCCGGCGTAGTCAGGCCATCAATCGTGGTGGTGCTCCCGCGGCGGCTCGGGAACTGAATCGACGCTTTCGGAAACGGTGCCCTCGGGATGGTCGTACCAGCCCGGGTCGTCGTAGCTCTCGAGCTCGTCGCGCACCTTGAGAATGGTGAACATGCCGCCCATGGCGATCGAGCCGAAGGGGCCCTCGCCCCCCGCCATGGGCAGGGTGTTGGGCGGCCCTTCCATGTGCTCGGCGTGCTCGGCGTGCTCGTGCATGCCGTCGCGGCCCATCGCCATGTAGCCGGGCAGCAGGCCGCGGATCTGCGATTCCAGGCCCTGCTGGTCGACGCCGATCACGTTGGGAATGTCGTGGCCCATGGCGTTCATCGGGTGGTGGCGGCGATGGCAGTGGAGGGCCCAGTCGCCCGAGACGTCGGCCACGAGCTCGACGTCGCGCGTCTGCCCCGGTCCGACCAACACCGTGGTCTCCGGGAATCGGGCGGAGGGCGGGACGGGTCCGCCGTCGGTGCCGGTGACCTGGAACTGGAAGCCGTGGAGGTGGATGGGGTGGAGGTCCTGGGCGATGTTGCCGAAACGGATGCGCACGCGCTCGCCCCGCCTGGCCACCAGCGGCGCCGTGCCCGGGAAGACGCGGCTGTTGAACGTGAAGAGGTTGAAGTCGGTCATCACGAAGGCGTCCGGCCTCGCCGTGCCCGGGTCGACGAACCACTCGCTCAACATGATGGCGAAGTCGCGGTCGATCGGCGGGTCGGGCCGCCGTCGCGGGTGGATGATGAAGAAGCCCATGGCGCCGAGGCCGATCTGCACCATCTCGTCGCCGTGGGAGTGGTACATCTGGGTGCCGTGCTGGCGCAGGGTGAACTCGTAGACGAAGGTCTCGCCCGGCGGGACGCCCCGCTGGGTCAGGCCCTGGACGCCGTCCATGCCGCTGGGCAGCAGGACGCCGTGCCAGTGGATGGCGGTGGGCTCGCCGAGCTTGTTGGTGAGGTAGATGCGGACCCGGTCGCCTTCGACCGCCTCGATGGTGGGGCCGGGGGTCCGTCCGTTGTAGCCCCAGGCCTTGATGGTCATGCCGGGGGCCATCTCCCAGTCGATCTCTTCGATCGTCAGGCGGAAGACCTTGACTCCGTCGACCATCTCCCAGGGCAGGCTGGCGCCGTTGGGAGTGACGACGGGCGTATAGGGCAGCTCGGCGGCGCCGGCGGCCGGCGGGAGCAAGACCAGGAACAGCAGGACGGTCCTAATGGTGGTGGTCATGGTGAGTCTCCTCGGGGACGGCCGCCTCAGGCACGATGGCGGCGGGAGGCGCGGTCAGCGCCGCGCCGACCGCGCGCTCGAGCTCCGCGCGGGCGAGCCAGTAGTCGCGGACGGCGTCGAGGTAGTCGCGGTAGGCGGCCGCCTCGTCGCGCCGGGCCTCCAGCACCTGGTAGACGCCGATCAGCATGAAGTTGTAATGGCGCTGCGCCTCGGCGACGATGCGCTGGCGCAGGGGGATCAGCACGTCGCGGTAACGCTCGGCGAGCTGCCGGCTCGCCAGCAGCCGCCGGCGGGCGGCGCGCACCTCGGAGCGGATCTCCAGGGCGCGCTGGGCCAGGCGCTGCCGGCCGCGGCGCAGGAACGCCTCGTGACGCGCGACGCGCCCCTGGCCCCGGTCGAAGACCGGGAGCTGGACGGCCAGCGTCGGCCCGGTCACCGTCTGGCCGTCGGTGTCGCGCTCGCGGTCGACGCCGATCTCGGCGAGGGCGATCCAGCGCCACCGGACGGTGATCTCGAGCGCCCGCGCCAGCTTGTCGACCTCGACGCGCGCCGCCGCCAGGTCGAGGCGCCGGGCGAGCGCCGACTGCTCGAGGTGCGCGAGGTCGGGCTCGGCGGCGGGCAGCTCGGGCAGGGCCGCCGCTATCGTCCAGCCCTCGTCGTCCCAGAGGCCCAGGAGACGGCTGAGGCGCTCGCGCCCCTCCGCCGCCGCGGCCTCGGCGCCCGCCAGGTCGAGGCGGGCCTCTTCGCGCAGCGCGTCGTAGCCGGCGAGATCGAGGTCGTTGAGGTTGCCGGCGGCGTGCTGGCGGCTGGCGAGCTCGGCGGCGCTCTCGGCGGCGCCGTCGACGACCGCCAGCGCCGCCGCCGCCTGCCGGCTGCCCTGCAGCGTGTAGAAGGCGGCGCGCACGTCCGCCGCCAGGTCGAGGACGGCGGCGCCGACGCGGAGCTGCGTCTCCTCGAGCTCGCGGGCCGCGAGCTCGCGCCGCGCCGGGCGCACCAGCAGGTCGAGGAAGCTCTGCGCCACGCCGAGCTCGAGGTTGGCGGCTGACGGCGGCCGGTCGGGGAAGCGCGCGCCGGCGGCGAAGACCGGGTTCTCGAGCAGGCCGGCCTGCACCAGGTCCGCCTGGGCGACGCCGAGCACCTCGTACTCGGCCTGCAGGCCGCGGTGGTTGAGCAGCGCGATCTGCACCGCCGCGTCGGCGGTGAGCTCGCCGGCGAGCAGCGCGCCGACGCTCGCGGCGACGGCGGCGTCCTCCTCGGTTCCCTGGAACCAGTGGACGCGGGCAGCCAGCCGTTCGTCCACCAGCTCCGCGACCGCGGAGAATCCGCGCGCGTCGGGCGTGGCGGGATCCGATTCGCCGGCGGGCGTCGCCGGATCGCCGCCGAACATCGAATCGACGGGGTTGACCGGCCGCGGCGCGGCAGAACAGCCGGTGACGAGCAACAGGACCGCCGGCCAGGGTCCGAGAGTCTTGATGAGCATGGTTACCTCCGAGTGGACGTGACTTCAGCCCGCGCCCGCCGCACGGCGCCCCGCCGGCAGGACGGCGTCGGATTGCCCACCCCCGAATCTGGTCAGCACCCCATGTGGCGCGCCACTATACCACCGCCGCGTCGAGCCCGCCAGAACGCCGTCGGGTCAATCGACCTCGCGCGCCGCTCAGGCCGCCCTCTTCTTGCGCCGCTGCTGGTCGCGCAGGATGGCGCTCTCGAGGTCCTTGAAGCCGCCGGGGCCGGAAAGGTCGATGGACTGCAGGTCGCGCAGCTCCTCGAGCGGCGGCGCGGCGTCGATCCGCACCGGGATCACGAAGTTGATCCCGCGGCGGGCGAACCGTTGGCGCTGCAGCGCCATGTCGATCTCGCGGTTGACGTAGCTGAACGTCTTGCGGGCGAGCGCTGCGCTCTGCACCACCACCACGTAGTCGACCTCGTCGAGGGCGTCGCGGATGGCGTCGTCCCAGCGGTCGCCGCCGCGCAGGCCCTCCTTGTCGAGCCAGGGCTCGAAGCCGGCGGCGCGCAGCGAGTCGTAGAGCTTCTTGGCGGGCCCTTCGTCCTCGCTGGCGTAGGAGATGAAGACCTTGGGCGCGTCGAGCGGCGAGCTCCCGGCGGCGGCGGCGGCGAACCTCGTCTGGCCGGCCGCCGGCCCGCCGGCCGCCGGTCCGCCGGCCGCCGGTCCGCCGGCCGCCTGCCCGGCGCCGTTGGCCGGGACCGCCAGCCCCGAGGCCTCGAACCGCGTCCTCAGCTCGCGCACGAAGGAGGCGACCTCGAAGTCGAAGCTCTCGACCTTGAGGCCGCGGCGCATGAAGAGGATGGTCTGCTGGAGCAGGGCCTGGTCCTCGCTGGAGAGGCGCTCGAGGGCGAAGGAGCGGGTGTCGCGCTTGCTGACCTTGAGCACGTGGAGGAGGATGCGCAGGTACCATCTGGTCAGCCCGAAGCCGAGCAGCAGGAAGCTCTTGTTGACGTCGTTGAGGCTGCTGCGCAGGTCGCTGGGCAGCTCCGGGTTCTTGGACATCACGGCGGAGAGGAAGTCGAGGATGTCGCTCTCCGTCAGCACCAGGGAGCGCGGCGTGTCGACGCTGCCGTAGAGGTTGTAGACGAGCGGCTTCTCGGCGGTGCCCAGGCCGTCGCGGCCGAGGCCGATGAAGGCCTGCTGGTCGCCGCGGAAGTCGTAGGTCTCGACGACGGGCGAGCGGCCCTGCTGCTCGAGAGCGGTGACGATCCCGGTGTCGTGGGTGAGCGAGATCACCACGTTGAAGGGGATCTTGGCGAGGTCGTCGTAGACGGGGCTGCGCGGCGCCGTGCGGTAGAAGGACACCGCCTCCGCCTCGAGGTCGTTGCGTCCGTGCCTGGCGGAGTAGAACTCGGCGACCTGGGTCAGGTTGCCCGAGTTGAGGTTGGTGACCTGGACCTCCATGCAGAGCTGGTTGGCCAGCATCTCGGGGAGCGTGATCCCCCCCTTGCTCGCGAACTGCGGCGGCAGCGGCACGCTGTCGGGTCCCGTCGCCGGCGTCTCGTCCGGCAGCGCGATCTCGGGCCCCAGCACGAGGATGCAGTTGCCCTGGCTGATACCGTACATGAGCGTGCGCCAGTCTTTGTCTCTCATTTCATCGTCCCCCGATCACTGGGACGGACGCCGGGAACCGATTTCCGGCCGCCCTCGAGTCTCTTAACGGAAGTTCGACCCGGCTATCCTCATCGGATTCAGACCCGATTCGGTGGCGGCATGTTGACCGCGCGTGGGTCGGATGGTGCAGAATAGACCGAGACGACGCCGGAGGACGGACGAATGACGGCATCCGAGGAGACCGCCCGCTTCCTGCGCGGGCTCGCCCACGAGCTGCGCACGCCCCTCGGCAGCATCCTGATCCTGACCGAGCTGCTCGAGGACGGCCCCGAGCCGCTGTCCGCGTCGCAGGGCGACCGGGTGCGCAAGATCGGCCTCGCCGCCGCTGACCTCAAGGAGCTGGTCGAGCAGGTCTCGGTCTACGCCAAGGCCGCCGACGGACGGCTGGCGGCCACGCCGTCGGCGGTGGACCTCGAGGCCCTCGTCGGCGAGCTGCGGCAGGCCTTCGCGGAGCGGGCTCGCGCCCGAGGGCTCGAGCTCGCCGTGGAATGGCGCCCCGAGGCGCCGCGGTCCCTGGCCACCGACCGCGAGATCCTGCGGCGCGCCCTGAGCCACCTGCTCGAGCACGCCATGGGCGCCACCGCCGAGGGACGGATCGAGCTGGGCGTCGCCCGCGAAGCGGGGGAGGCGGTCCTCACCGTGCGCGACGGGGGCTCCCCGGTGGCCGCGGACGAGCGCGCCGCCCTCTTCGAGCCCTTTCCGCCCGGCGTCCGGATCCGCCGCTCGAGCGGCGGCACGGCCCTGGCCCTGCCCCTGGCGAAAGCCCTCGCCGGCGTCCTCGAGGGGCGGCTGGAGGCGCGCGACGCGGGCGGTCGGGGATGCCTCTTCACACTGTCGCTTCCCCTCACCGTCGCCGGCGACTCCGGGTAGTTCTACTCGGATTCGCCGGCGACTCCGGGTAGTTCCTACCCAAAGGGATGGGAGGCGCCGGCACTCGTCCTCCACCAACGGACGTGTCCCCGCCCATCTTGCCGCGATACTGTCCAACCCCGTGGGCCGTCGCCAGGCGGCGGCGAGTCGTTTACGCTCTCTTCGACGCGGCCCGTTTCGCCGCGAGCATGGGATGGAACAATGACTGGAATCGAAGTCGTGACGCCCGGAAAAATGCCTCATCTCCCCGCCGGATCGGAGTCGCGCCAGGCGGTAGGAGTCGAGCTCGAGGCGGACTCGCTCGAGGAGCTCTTCGCCGAGGCCACGCTGGCGCTGTGCAACTGCATCACCGAGGCGCGCGACGTGATGCCGCGCGAGTCGCGGCTCGTCGAGCTGGCGGCGCCGGACGCCGATGCGCTGCTGCTGGCCTGGCTGCGCGAGTTGGTGGCCGTGTTCGCCGGCGAGGGGCTGCTCTTCAGCGTCGCCCGGATCAAGATCACCTCCCCCGGCGCCGACGGCATGACCCTGGAGGCCCAGGCCTGGGGCGAGCCCTTCGACCCCACCCGCCACGCGTTCCGGCGTTCGGTCGACACGATCGATCCTCAGGCCCTGCGCATCGTCCGCCACGAGGGCCGCTGGCGCACCCGGCTCTCCTGCAGCGGACCCCCGGTCGCCTAGTAGACCGGGCCCAGCACGTCGCGCACGACCTGCAGGAAGACCTTGGTGCTGAAGGGTTTCTGGAGGAAGGGCTCGCCGTCGCCGGTGGCGCCGCGTTCGGCGAGGTCCTCGTCGGTATAGCCGGACATCAGGATGACCTTGGTCTCCGGGTGCTCGGCGCGCACGTGGTCGACCAGCTCGGTGCCCGTCATGCCCGGCATCACCAAGTCGCTCACCACCAGGTCGAGCGAGCCGCGGTGCTCCCCGAGCAGGCCCAGGGCGGCCGCCGGCTCCGGCGCCGACAGTACCTGGTAGCCCTTCGCCGCCAGGACCTCGCACAGCAGCCCCCGGAACATCTCGTCGTCCTCCACCAGCAGCACCGTCTCGCTGCCCGCGGTCGCCGCCGACGCCGCGGCCGGAGGGGCATGGACGGCGGCCACCGCTTCGCCCTCCGCCCGCGGCAGGTAGATCCGGAACGTGGTGCCCGCGTCGGCCTGGGACTCGACGGTGATGCCGCCGCCGCTCTGCTTGACGAAGCCGTAGACCATCGACAGCCCGAGCCCGGTGCCCTTGCCGAGCTCCTTGGTGGTGAAGAAGGGCTCGAAGAGACGGCGGCGCGTGGTCTCGTCCATGCCGCAGCCGTCGTCGCTCACGGCGAGCATCACGTAGCGGCCCGGCGCCGCCAGGTCGCTGTCGGCGGCGTCCGCCGCCGACAGCTCGACGTCGCGGGTCTCGATCACGATGCGTCCGCCGCGGGGCATGGCGTCGCGGGAGTTGACGGCCAGGTTCATGATCGCCTGCTCGAGCTGGCCGGAATCGACCCGGACCGCGCCGCAGGGCTCGCCGTCGCGGTGGACGAGCTCGACGTCCTCGCCGATCAGGCGCCGCAGCATGTCGTCCATGTCGGCGACCACGGAACCGAGCGCCAGCACCCGCGGCTGCAGGACCTGGCGCCGGCCGAAGGCCAGGAGCTGGCGGGTCAGCGCGGCGCCGCGTTGGGCGCCGCGAAAGATCTGCTCGGCGGCGCGTTGCAGGGGATCGCCGCCCTCGAGGCCGTCGAGCAGCATCTCGCTGAAGCCGGTGATCGAGCCCAGCAGCGTGTTGAAGTCGTGGGCCACGCCGCCGGCCAGACGGCCGATGGCTTCCATCTTCTGGGCCTGGCGGAACTGCTCCTCGAGGCGGCGGCGCTCGGTGATGTCGAGGCCGATCGCCAGGATGCCCGACGTCTCCCCCGCGGCGTCGCGCAGCAGCGTGTTGCGCCACTCGATCTCGCGCTCGTGGCCCTCGCGCGTGGCGATCGTGTTGGTGGCGTGGGTCGCGTCGCCGCGCAGCACCTCGGCGAACACTTCGCGGACCAGCTCGCGGTCGGCGTTGGGCAGGAACGTCGTGAACCAGTCGCGGCCGCGCACCTCATCGAGCCGGTAGCCCGAGAGCTCCTCCATGTAGCGGTTGAAGCGCACGATGCGGCCGCCGACGTCGAGCACCAGGACGATGGCGGGCGCCGTCTCGACCAGGCTCTCGGCGTATTCGCGCTCGCGGCGCAGGGCCTCCTCGATCTCGTGGCGTTGGGTCACGTCGCGCAGGGTGCCGACGAAGGCCCGCCGGTGGCCGAGGAAGAACTCGGCCACCGCCAGGTCGAGCGGGAAGGTGGTGCCGTCCTTGCGCCGGCCCACGACCTCGCGGCCGATGCCGATGACCTTCCTGTCGCCGGTCTCCAGGTAACGGCGCAGGTAGTCGTCGTGCTCCTCGTGGTAGGGGGGGGGCATGAGCACCCTCACGTTGCGGCCCACCACCTCCTCGGCGGCGTAGCCGAACATGGCCACGGCCGAGGGATTGATCGACTGGACGATGCCGCGCTCGTCGATGGTGAGGATGCCGTCGACGGCGGAGTCGAGGATCCCCTGGGTCCGTGCCAGGCTCTGCTCGAGCTGGCCGCGGGCGCGCTTGAGCGACCGCTCGCTGTCGCGCACGTGCTCTTCGGCGCGCTTGCGCTCGGTGACGTCGCGCACCAGCCACACCAGGCCGCTGACCTCGCCGCGGCCGCCGTCGGCCACCGGCGCCACGGTCACCTCGGCGTCGAAGGCCGCGGCGCCACTGGGCGAGAGCGGCAGTTGCCAGTCCTGGATCCGTCCGGCGCGGCCGCTGCGCAGCGCGTCGAGGCGGGCGCGGAAGCGCTCCTGGTGCTCCGCCGGCACGAACTCGGCGAGGGGCGTGCCCGCGAGCTCGCGGCGCGTGCGTCCGAACAGCTTCTCGGCGGCGCGGTTGGCCTCGGCGACGCGCCCTTCGGCGTCGGTCATCAGATAGCCGTTGGGCGTCAGCTCGAAGAGCTCGCGGTAGCGGCGCAGCGAGGCCTCGTTCTGCTGTTGGTCACCTTCGGTCATTGTGCCAGGAGCGGTGCTCCTTGCCCTTCATTATATGCCTCTCCCGTCCGATGAGGTAGGGTGAAACCGGTCCCCCGGGGTGGACGTATCGGGTCTTCCGCCAGCGGGTGAGCGGGCGGGTGGTGTAGGGGCGCACGGCGGGCGCCCGGCGGACGGCCCCTTCGGGGCCGGGCGCACGCCGTGCGCCCCTACACCCGAGCCGCCCCGTGCTCGGCGCAGATCTCTTCGATCTCGACCGCGGTGAGCACCGAGCGCGACTCCTTGGCGCGCTGGAAGACGGCTTCGGCGAGCTCGCGGTCCTGCGGGTAGCCGTGCTCCTTGAGCCAGTGGGTGACGTTCGAGAGCCCGCTCATCGGCCCGATCTCGATGATCTGGCGGCAGCCCACCATCGACGCCGGCACCGCCGAGTAGACGCGGTCGGCCAGCCAGTCGTCGCCCTTGGCGCGCGCCTTGATGATCGCCGCCGCGTGGACGCCGGTCATGGTGCGGAAGGCGTCGCTGCCGAACATCGGGTAGTTCGGAGGGAAGGGCACGCCGGTGGTGGCCGCCACCAGGTGGCAGTACTCCGAGAGACGGCTGAGGTCGCGGGAGCTCCAGCCCAGGAGCTGGAGGTTGACCAGCAGGTGGTCGATCGGCGTGTTGCCCACCCGCTCGCCGACGCCGAGGATCGTGCCGTGCAGGCGCGAGGCGCCGGCGGCCGCCGCGGCGAGCGCGTTGGCCACCGACAGGCCGCGGTCGCGGTGGCCGTGCCAGTCGACCTTGACCTGCTCGCCGGTGGCGCCCACCACCCGGCGCACGAAGCGCACCACCGCGCGCGCGCCGTTGGGGGTGGCGTGGCCCACCGTGTCCGACACGCACACCCGGCGCGCCCCGGCCTCGACCGCGGTGGTGTAGAGCCGGCGCAGGTCGTCGGGGTCGGCGCGGGTGGTGTCCTCGGTGACGTACATCACCGGCAGGCCGTGACCGGCGGCGAAGGTCACGGCTTCGTCGGTCAGGCGCACGAGGCGGTCGATGTCCCATTCCTCCGCGTACTGGCGGATCGGGCTCGAGCCGATGAACGCCGACACCTCGATGGCGAGGCCGGAGCGCTGGGCGACGTCGACGATCGGCTCGATGTCGGAGATCACGGTGCGCGCCGCCGCGTTGGCCGCCACCGGCAGCCGCTCGGCGACGATCTCCTGCGCGATGCGCAGCACGTCCTCATAGACCGCCTTGCCCGCCGCCGGCAGCCCGATGTCGGCGCCGTCGATGCCGACCGCCGCCATCAGGTGCACCATGCGGAGCTTCTCCTCGATGGTGGGGGTGCGCGCCGAGGGCGACTGCAGGCCGTCGCGCAGGGTCTCGTCGTCGAGCTCGACGTGGGGCTGGGGAGGCTGGAGCTCGATTCCGGAAGCGCGGTTCCAGTCGTAGATGAGCTCGGATTCCTTGAAATAGGGCTTGCGTTCGCTCGGCACGGGGTCCTCCCGATCTGGGGCCTCAGGTCTCGGCCGCGCAGGCCGCCGCGGCGCGCGAGTGGAGCAGGCCGGCGAGGTGGTCGCCGACCTCCTCGGTGGTCAGGGCGCCTCCCAGGTCGGGCGTCGTATGGCCGCCGGCCAGCGCCTCGGCGACCGCCCGTTCCACCGCCGTTGCCGCTTCCCGGCAGCCCAGGGTCTCGAGCATCAGAGCCGCCGAGAGCACCGCGCCCACCGGGTTGGCGCGGCCGGTGCCGGCGTACTTGGGCGCCGAGCCGTGCACCGGCTCGAACATCGACGTGCGGCCGGGGTGGAGGTTGGCCGAGGCGGCGACGCCGAGGCCGCCTTGCAGGGCGGCGCCGAGGTCGGTGAGGATGTCGCCGAACATGTTGTTGGTCACGATCACGTCGAAGCGCTCCGGGGCGCGGATCAGTTGCATGGCCAGGGCGTCCACGTAGAGGTGTTGGGTCCCGATCTCCGGGTAGTCGGCGGCGACCTCGGCGAAGGCGCGCTGCCACAGGTCGTGGCCGTAGCGCATCACGTTCGACTTGTCGCACATGCACACCTGGCGGCGGTGGTGACTGCGGGCGTAGTCGAAGGCGGCGCGCAGGATGCGCTCCACGCCCTTGCGGGTGTGCACCTCCTCCTGCACCGCGACCTCGTCGGCGGTGCCGCGCTTGAAGTTGCCGCCCATGCCCACGTAGGCGCCCTCGGTGTTCTCGCGGAAGACCACCATGTCGACGTCGTCCGGCCCCTTGTCCTTGAGCGGGCAGAGCCGCGCGTCGTAGAGCTTGATGGGGCGGAAGTTGATGTAGAGGTCGAGGCCGAAGCGGATGCCGAGGAGGATGTCCGCGGCATGCCTCATGTCGGGCACCCGCGGGTCGCCGTAGGCGCCGATGAAGACCGCGGCGTAGTTCTCGCGCAGGTCGTCGAGCGCGCCTTCGGGCAGCGTCACGCCGGTGGCCAGGTAGTGGTCGGCGCTCCACGGCAGCTCCACGAGCTCGAGGTCGGTCCGCCAGATCTCGTCC
>DASWIG010000379.1:0-5069 GCA_036397835.1 Thermoanaerobaculia bacterium | reverse complement strand
CCCACGCTTCGGTTTCTTACCCTCGACTGGTTCGGAGGCGAGCCCCTCCTCGAGCTGCCGATCATCGAGGAGATCCAAGAGCACGTCCAACGACTCGCCCGCGAGCACGGCGGCATGCGATTCCGTGCCGGGATGACGACCAACGGCTATCTGCTGCGGCGCGAAGTGCTCGCTCGTCTCGTCGATCTCGGCATCGGGAGCTATCAGATCTCGGTCGATGGCGGCGCGCCGTCCCATGACGCGCGGCGCCGGCGCGCCGATGGCGCAGGCACGTTCGAGCGAATATGGAGCAACCTGCTCGCTGCCCACGAGTCCGACCTCGCCTTCGACGTCCGCCTGCGGATTCACGTAGATCGAGAGAACCGTGCCGAGCTTGCGAGCTTCATCGATCGGCTCGGGCGGGAGCTCGGCGGGGATGAGCGTTTCGAGGTCTACCTGCGTCCCCTGGCTCGGCTCGGTGGTCCCAACGACGAGACCCTTCCCGTGCTCACGGAGCGCGACGCCGGAGCCGTCGAGGCGCTACGCCTTCGCGCGAGCGAGCGCGGGCTGCGTCTTCCCACCTCGGGCGGTCTCGACGCTTGCCACGCAGCGGCGGCCAACTCCTTCGTGATCCGTTCGACGGGCGAGATCGCGAAGTGCACCGTCGCCTTCCAGCACCCCAACAATCGCGTTGGGCGGCTTCATCCCGATGGGACCGCGACCCTCGACCAGGCGAGAATCAACGGCTGGGTGCGGGGGCTCTTCAGTGGCGATCCTCTGGAGCTGGGCTGTCCCATGAAGGGATTCGCGGAGAGCCGCTCGGCGCCGGCCCGGTTGCGAGTGCTCCACTGAAGCACGTCCTGCGGGTGCATGACGGTGGGTGGGTCCTCGTAGAGCCTGCGAGGTCTTCCCTGGTTGGGCCACGATGCCCCACACCAGCGTCTTGCCGCGGCCGTGATAGATTCGCGGCATGGATCCCGAACACTTGGAGGAGCTCGTCTTCGAGGTGGTCTACGCGCGCTCGGCCGCGTTGGAGGGACGCGGATTCATGATTCCCGAAGAGACTCGGGAGCGGGCTCTCGCCACCACCGACCACGGGACCCTCCGGCGCTGGTTGCGCCTCGCCGGCACCGCCTCTTCCCTCGACGAGCTGTTCGGCACCGAGAGCGAATGAGCTCGACGTCGATGGATTCGGCGCCGGCGGACGGCGGGCTTCGCGGGACAGAATCCTCCACGTCTATGTCTGTGTTAGTCTCCGCCCCTCCGGGAGACGACAATGCCCGAACGATTGACCCAGCTCGAACGAGAAGCGCGCGAAGCTCTGCGGTCGGTCGCGGGCGGCGACGACCTCCGCGACTGGCACCGCCGGTACCTGGGCCGCAAGAGCGTCCTCCAGGACCTCCTGAAAGGGCTCGGCAGCCTGCCGCGGGAGGAGCGGCCGGCCGCCGGACAGCGCGTCAACGCGGTCAAGAGCGGCCTCGAGGAGGCCTTCGCGGCGCGCGAGGAGGAGCTGCGCCGGACGCGGCTGGAAGCCGGCTTGCGCTCCGAGGCCCTCGACGTGACCCTGCCCGGGCGCCCGGCGCGGCGCGGACGCCTGCACGTCTCCACCCAGGTGCTGCGCCGCATCTGCCACGTGTGGGCGGAGATGGGCTTCCAGGTCTACCGCTCGCGCGACGTCGAGACCGACGAGCTCAACTTCCAGCTCCTGAACTTCCCGCCCCACCACCCGGCGCGCGACATGCAGGACACCTTCCACACCACGCGCGAGGACGTGCTCTTGCGCACCCACACTTCGGCCGGCCAGATCCACGCCATGCGCGAACACTGCCCGGAGCCGATCCGCGTCGTGCTCCCCGGCATGTGCTACCGCTACGAGCAGATCACCGTGCGCTCGGAGATCCAGTTCAACCAGGTCGAGGGGCTGGCGGTGGGCAAGGGCATCAGGATGTCGGACCTCAAAGGCACGCTGACCGACTTCGCGCGCCGCATGTTTGGCCCGGCCACGCGCACGCGTTTCCGCTGCTCCTATTTCCCGTTCACCGAGCCCAGCGCCGAGATGGACATCGAGTGCTTCCTCTGCGGCGGCGACGGCTGCGCCATCTGCAAGCGCGTGGGCTGGCTCGAGATCCTGGGCTGCGGCATGGTACACCCGACCGTGCTCGGGAACGGCGGCTATGACCCCGCCGTCTACACCGGCTTCGCCTTCGGCATGGGGTCGGAGCGCGTCGCCATGCTGCGCCACGGCATCGAGGACATCCGCAGCTTCTGGGCCAACGACCTGCGCTTCCTCGAACAGTTCTGAAAACGTTATTGGAAGGTTTCGTCATGAGAGTGCCTTTGAGCTGGCTCCGAGACTACGTGGAGATTTCCGTCGCGCCCGAGGACCTGGCCCGCGCCCTGACCTTCGCCGGCCTCGAGGTGGAGAGCATGACCTACGTCGGCCTGCCGCTGCCCGACCTGCGGCGCACCGAGGCCAAGGTGAGCGGCCTCGCGTGGGACCGCGAGCTGATCGTGGTCGGCGCGATCACCGAGGTCACGGCCCACCCCGACGCCGACCGGCTGGTGCTCGCCGAGGTCGACGACGGCGAACGGCGTCACACGGTGGTCACCGGCGCCTCGAACCTCTTCGAATACAAAGGCCGCGGGCCGCTCGGCGAGCCCCTCAAGATCGCCTTCGCCAAGGAGGGGGCGCGCCTCTACGACGGCCACCAGGCCGGCCAGCAGCTCATGAAGCTCAAGCGAACGAAGATCCGCGGCGTCGAGTCCTCGTCCATGGCCTGCTCGGAGAAGGAGCTCGGCATCTCCGAGGAGCACGAGGGCGTGATCCTCTTCGACCGCGACGCCCCGGCCCCCGGCACGCCGCTCGCCGACTACGTGGGCGACGTGGTGCTCGACGTCTCGCTGACGCCCAACATGGCGCGCAACGCCTCGATCGTGGGCGTGGCCCGCGAGGTGGCGGCCCTGACCGGAGGGAAGCTGCGACCGCCGCGCCTCGACGTGCGTGCCGAGGGCCCGCCGGTGGCCGGCAAGGTGGCGATCGAGATCCGCGAGCCCGGCCTCAACCCGCGCTTCACCGCCACGCTGCTCGAGGGCGTCACGATCGGCCCTTCGCCTTACTGGTTGCAGCTCCGCCTGCGCCTGGCCGGCATGCGGCCGATCTCGAACGTCGTCGACGTGACCAACTACGCGATGCTCGAGCTCGGCCAGCCGCTGCACGCCTTCGACTACGACGTGCTCGCCGCGCGCGCGGCGAGCACCGGAGCCCGGGTGCCGACGATCATCACCCGTCTGCCCGCGCCGGGCGAGCGCCTGAGGACCCTGGACGGCGTCGACCGCGCCCTCGACGACTTCACGATCCTGGTGGCCGACGCCGCCGGCGCGATCTCGCTGGGCGGCATCATGGGCGGCGCCGAGTCGGAGGTCAGCGACGCGACGCGCAACGTGCTGCTCGAGGCGGCGGCGTGGGACATGATCAACGTCCGGCGCTCGGTGCAGGCGCAGCAGCTCCGGACCTCGGAGGCGGGCTGGCGCTTCAGCCGCGGCGTCCATCCCGCGCAGGCCCTGCGCGGCAACCTGCGTGCCGTCGAGCTCATGCGCCGGTTCGCCGGCGGCACGGTGTGCGCCGGCGTCGTCGACGAGTACCCGGCGCCGCCGGAGGAGACCGCCCTCGACTTCCCGCTCGCCGAGATCCCGCGTTATCTCGGCGTCGACGTCCCCAAGGACGAGGTCCTGCGCATCCTGGGGAAGCTCGAATTCCAGGTCGACGACGGCGGCGGCGTCCTGCGCCTCACCGTGCCCGACCACCGCCTCGACGTCGGCCGGGGGGCCGTGGGCATCGCCGACGTGGTCGAGGAGATCGCCCGCGTCTACGGCTACGAGCGGATCCCCGAGACCCAGATCACCGACACCATACCGCCGCAGCACGGCAATCCGGAGCTGGAGCAGGAGGAGGAGCTGCGCGACCTGCTGGCGCGCCTCGGCCTGCAGGAAGTCATCACCTACCGGATCACCGCGCCGGAGCGCGAGCGCCGAGCCGTCGTGCCCGATACGCCCGACGAGGAGCCGGAATACGTGACGCTGGCCAACCCGATCGTCGCCGACCGCACGGTGATGCGCCGCGAGCTGCTGCCGAGCGTGCTCGAGATCGCGGAGTCGAACGCCCGCTTCCGCGAGCGGCTGGCGCTCTTCGAGATCGGCAAGGTCTACCTGCCGCGTTCCGGCGAGCAGCTCCCCGACGAGCCGCGGCGCCTGGTGATCGTCCTCACCGGACCCCGCGACGAAGAGAGCTGGACGGGCGCCGACCTGACGCCGGCGGTCTTCTACGACCTCAAGGGACTGGTGGAAGCGGTCGTCGCCGGCCTCCACCTCGCGGACGTCGTCTACGAGCGCGGCGAGCACCCGAGCTTCCATCCCGCGCGCGCCGCGCGGCTGGTGGTCGGCGGCGCCGCGGCCGGCGTCTTCGGCGAGCTCGATCCGCGGGTGCGGGCGGCCTACGGCCTGCCGGAGCAGCCGGTGCTGGCCGCCGACTTCGACCTCGAAGCGCTGCTGGCGTCGGCGCCGGCGCGCTTCGCGGTGACGAGCGTTTCCCGTTTCCCGGCGATCCGCGAGGACATCGCGGTCGTCGTCGACGACGCGGTCCCTTCGGGGGACGTCGAGCGGCTGATCGCCGAGACCGGCCGGCCGCGGCTGGTGGAGGTGCGTCTCTTCGACCTCTACCGCGGCGAGCAGGTCGGCGCCGGCAAGAAGAGCCTGGCGTACCGGCTCACTTTCCAGTCGGACGAGGGGACGCTGACCGACAAGGACGCGGAGAAGATCCGGACGAAGATCGTCAAGCGGCTCGCGAAGGAGGTCGGGGCCGTTCTCCGCGGGTAGATCCCGTGGGCTCCGCGAGGACGTCGTCGCGGACATAGCGCAGGACGTTGCGCACGGAGATGAAGCCGAGGATCTTTTCGCCCTCGACGACCGGCAGGTGGCGCAGCCCTCCGACGACCATCTTGTGGATGGCGAACGCCGGCGGGTCGCCGGCCTGCAAGACGTAAGGATCCGGCGTCATGACCTCGCGCATGGTAACGGCGTCCGGGTCGAGCCCG
>DASWIG010000378.1:0-2532 GCA_036397835.1 Thermoanaerobaculia bacterium | reverse complement strand
GGCCTGCTCGCGGAGGCGTCGCCGCAGCAGTCGGTCGTCGAGGAAGAGGCCGGTGTCCAGGTAGTCGGTGAGGTTGACGAGGAAGCGCAGGTCCCCCTCCCGCACCTCGCGCAGCTCGCGGCGGTCGTCGCGGCGCTCGTGGTGCCGTCGTCGAGCATCGCCACCACCCGCACGTAGCCCACGGGCTTGTCGGGGGGGATGTGGATGCGCTGGCGCAAGGGCGGCGCGAAGAGGGTGGCGACGCTCTCGCTGTTCCAGAAGAAGAGGACGCGGTCGAGCCGGCGCTCGACCGGCACCGCGACGCTCGCTTCGACCTCGACGGCGCCGGTGCCCTCGAGCTTCTCGGGGCGGATGATGTCGACGAGCAGGCCGCCGCTGCCGGCGTTCAAGATCACCGAGTCGCGGCCGACCTCGGCGCCGTCGGCGTCGTAGGCCACGGCGGTCAGGGTCTGGCGGCGCGGCGAGCGGCCGAGGTCGAGGCGCGCGGCGAACGGCGGGCGCGTGGCCTCGGCCACGTCGCGCTCGTCGAGCTGGAAGAGCACCCGCGCCACACGGCTGTCGAAGACCCGGGTCGAGAACCGCATGCGGCCGCGCAGCAGCTCGTCGTCGGGACGCTCGATCTCGAGCACCCGCGCCGCCGGCGGCGCCTTGTCCGCCGGCCCGGTGATCACGCCGGCGCGGGTGCCGCCTCAGCGCTCGAGGTCGAGCTCCTCGACCAGCACCGCCACCTCGGTGGCCGCGGGCGGCACCTCGAGCACGCGGCGCGGGAGGTCGAGCTCTTCAGGGAGGTCGTGGGCCGCCTCTGACGCTGGACCCTCACGCTTAGGTGTCGTCCGAGTCCTTGACAAGGTCATCGGGCGATGATAAAGTGGATACAGAGTCGAGGAGAACGAGATACGACTGTCGGGGGAGGCGCTCATGGAATCGACGGCATCCACACCAGCAGCCCTGGGCATTGGAATCTACAGCGTTCCGGAGGCGGAGCGTCTGACGGGGATCTCCGGCGACAAGATACGGCGCTGGCTCTGGGGAACGGCAAGCGGCGACGCCAGGCCGCTCTGGGATCCCCAGCATCCCGTCCTTGACGGCTCCAAGGCCTTGGGATTCCGAGACCTCATCGAGATTCGCTTCGTCGACGCTTTCCGCGAGGCGGGCGTCAGCCTTCATCAGATTCGCGGCGCCCTGGATTCGGTGCGCCGGCTCATCGAGACCGAGTATCCGCTCTCGACTCTTCACTTCAAGACCGACGGCAAGAAGATCTACGCCGATATCGAGGGTCACAACCACCTTCTCCTTGAAATCCCATCACAGCAGCACGTCTTTCGTTTCCCGCAGATCCTCGATCGTCTCCGAGACGGGCTCGAGTACAGAGAGGGAGATCTCGTCCGCTGGCGGCCCAAAAACAACAGGGTCCTGCTCGATCCGCGCCGCGGTTTCGGGCATCCGATCGTAGACGAAGGGGTTCCCACAGACGTCCTGGCATCCGCGTACGCTACGGAAGGGAGCCTCGCCGCGGTCGCCAAGTGGTATGACGTCGATGAGGATTCTGTGCGCGATGCGATTGACTTCGAAGCGGCGATCGCAGCTTGAAGTTCTTGCTCGACAACAATCTTCCGCTTGCGGCGGCCCAGGCCCTCCACGCCATCTATGCGCAAGATGACCACCAGATTTTCCATTTGCGCACGCTTTTCCCTGAGAGCGTCGAAGACGTTGACTGGATTCAGCAGGCACGCGAGCGAGGTTTCCAGGCGGTAGTCACCAAGGACAACGCGATCAAGAAAGTCCCGCAGGAACGGGAAGCGTGGCTCAGGTCCGGGCTCACGGTCTTCTTCCTTCAGAGAGGGTGGCAGAGTCTGAAGCGAGTCGAGATCTGCAGGTGCCTCGTGAACCAGTGGGACGAGATCATCCGCCTGGCCGGGCACAGACGCCGCGGCTGTGGGTAT
Source organism: Thermoanaerobaculia bacterium (assembly GCA_036397835.1). Taxonomy (GTDB): domain Bacteria; phylum Acidobacteriota; class Thermoanaerobaculia; order Multivoradales; family J023; genus DASWIG01. The sequence continues at coordinate 589 of DASWIG010000378.1, read as the reverse complement.
CGCGTCCCCGTCAAGGGCACGAAATTCGAGAGGGTGGACCTCTGAGCGGCGAGAGCGTCAGATGCGGTCGGTGGCAACTCCGCTTGGGGGTCGCGGCGGCGCTGGCCACCGGCCAGGTGTCGATGGGCGCGGTCAGGAAGGGCTGGAACCTCGTCAAAGAGCTCTCCGACCCGACGACCTTCCTGCGCGGCCACAGCGAGAGCCCGCCCGAGCTCGCCCGGGCCGCGAGCTGACGCGAAATCGAGTCCGGCGAGGCCGACCTGGCGAGGCGGCAGGGCGATCTTCGTTTAAGATACGGGGACACCGAGAACACGAGAGGAGCGTCGCGATGAAGAAGCTGCCGACGTTCACCGCCATCTGGAGCCTCGCCCTGCCGCTCGCGGCCGGCGCCGACTGGCCGCAATGGCGCGGACCCGAGGGGACGGGCGTGGCCCCGTCCGCCGACCCGCCGGTGCGCTGGAGCGAGACCGAGAACGTGCGCTGGAAGGTGCCCATCCCCGGCCGCGGCCATGCCGCGCCCATCGTCTGGGGCGAGCGGGTCTACCTCCTGACGGCGGTCCCCGTCGAGGGCGCCAGGCCGCCCGAGCCG
>DASWIG010000377.1:0-7108 GCA_036397835.1 Thermoanaerobaculia bacterium | reverse complement strand
CGGCGGCAGACCTCGCGGAAGTGCGCGAGCCCCTCCGGCGACGCGCTCTCGAGGTAGGGCCCCTCGGGAACGCCCAGCACCGGGCGCCCCTCCGGGTGGGCGTGGCGCCACTCGCGGACGAGAAGGGGCGCGACCCGCGCCGCGCCGTCCACGCCGGCGGTGAAGAAGCCCACCTGGTCGAGGGAGGGCGCGAGGGGGATGACGCCGTCGCGCGAGATGCGGCCGTAGCTCGCCTTGAAGCCCACCACGCCGCAGAAAGCCGCCGGACGGGTGATCGAGCCGATCGTCTGGGTGCCGAGCGCCAGCGGCACGAGCCCCGCGGCCACGGCGGCGGCCGAGCCGCTGCTCGAGCCGCCGGGCGTGTGCTTCGGGTTGCGCGGGTTGCGCGTGGGACCGGGCGCGAAGTAGGTGAACTCGGTGGTCACCGTCTTGCCCACGACCAGAGCCCCCGCTTGCCGCAGCGCGGCGACGCAGGGCCCTTCCGGCCCCTGCAGGACCTCGGGCGGCAGGCGGCTGCCGGCGCGGGTGGGCAGGCCGTCGACGTGGAAGGCGTCCTTGACGCCGAGGGCGACGCCGAAGAGCGGCGGCCGGCGTGCCCGATCGGGGTGACGGGCCGCGAGCTCGGACGGGAGATACGCTTCCTCCTCGGCTGGACGACCCGAATCCTCGACGCCCACGAGAAAGAGAGAAAGCGCGAACGCTTCCAGTCCGGACCGCGGAGGCAACAGCCTGGTCGACCGCCGGGACCGCCGAAGGACAAGCCGAGAGAATCCCGACCACTCGAGCCCGCCGTCTGGACACCGAGAGTTCCCACTCGCGAGATCTGGCAGCGGGCCACGGTCACCTTCACGGCGGGAGGCGGCGGCCAGCTCCGCGCCGTCGCCGCCGACCGCCGGGCCGCGGAGCCCGCCAGGACGCCGCGCGCAAGCTCCTCGACACCCTCGGCGGCGACTCACGGACGAGGCTCGTTGAAAGACGGAGGACTCTCCAGATAGACGTCGAGGTCGAGAAGATCGGAGCGTCCTGGCAACTCGTCGGGTTGCGGGAGGCGAGGTGACCCAGGAGATGACCCCAAGGCGAACATCCTCGGAGTACTGGCAAGGACGAAGGTCCCCGCTGGCCTTCCTGGCGCGGGCTGCTGGCCGTCGGCCTGATCATCGTCTTCACGCCGCTCATCCGGCTCATCTGGCCGCCGCAACGGGTTGAGTTCTTCCCGACGCTCGACAAAGCCCAGCCCTGCCGAGGCGATTAAAATCACTGGCTATCTCTCCACCGTCCCTGCGGGACGAGGAGCCGGCCGCAAGCGCCGTCCGCCGCCCGACCCGGCCAACGAGCAGGCGGCGGCGCTCAAGGAGATGGTCATGGCGGGGACGGTGGCGCCCCTCTATGCCTGGGAGGAGTGACGTGCTATACTGGCCCGTGTCCACAGCCCGGGGCTCTCCTGCGAGCGGTTTTCGGCAAGTGCCAGGAGGCGCCGGCAACGCCTGCGAACGGTTTTCGGCGACTGCCAGGAGGCGCCGGCAACGCCTGCGATCGTTTTTCGGCGACCGGGTCTATCCGGATGTCGCCGCCAAGGCGCCGCCGGGGATTCGCGAACGCTCCTTTCGTCGTTTCCACGGCTCGGTGACGTTGCCGGCGCTGGGGGGCGGCGGCAAGGCAGGCCAGATCGGCGACGTGGTACTCCAGCACCGACGCCGATGCCGATCCCGGCTGATCGCCGGCCTCCGGCAGTCCTCCGCGCTCACTCCACGTACCCCAACGCCTGCAGACGCCGGCGCGTCTCGTCGTCGACGCCGGGCTCTTCCTCCCGCGTCTGGCGCGCGGCCTTGGCGGCGATCCACGCCCGGAGCCGCGAGCGCAGCCAGGCCGCCTCGAGGCCGCCCTCGCCGGCGCGGTTGGCCAGCTCGCGCGGGTCGGCCTCGAGGTCGAAGAGGTACTCCGCCGAGCGGGTGCGTCCGAGGCCGCCGCCGAGGCCCCAGTCGAGGCCCCGGCGGGGCGCCCACACCAGCTTCCAGCGCGCGCTCTGGACCGAGTAGATGCCGCCCTTGACGCTCGCCGCCGCCGCCAGGTGCAGGTCCGGAAGGTGCAGGTCGGGCTCCGCCGGACGCGGCAGCAGCAGGCGCCCCTCGCCGGCGGCGTCCGGCGCCACTAGGCCGGCGAGGGTGGCGTGGAGGTCGAGCGTGCTCGTCGGCCCCGCGTGCTCGCCCGGCGTCACGGCGCCGGGCCACCAGAGGACGAGCGGGATCCGTATCATCTCCTCGTAGAGCGTGTAGCCGTGGAGCACGCCGCCGTGGTCGAAGAGCTCCTCGCCGTGGTCGGACGTGAGGGCCACCAGCAGACTCCGGCGCGGCACCCGTTCCTCGAGCGCTTCCAGGAAACGCCCGAGGTGGGCGTCGGCGTAAGCCAGGCCGGCGGCATAGAGACGGCGCAGGTGCTCGCGGTCGGCCGCCGTGAGATCCAGCCGGCGGCGGCTGAGAGCCAGCAGCGTCGCGGTCGAGCCGTCGACGGTCGAATCGTCGACGCCGGCGGTGAAGTCGGAGCGCCAGGGCTCCGGCGCAGCGTAGGGGTTGTGCGGGTGGACGGCGTGGACGTAGACGAAGGCGCGCGCGCCGCGCGGCAGCGACGCCAGCCAGGCCAGGGCCGCCTCGTGGAGTCGCTCGGCGTTGTCGTTGTACGGGGCGCGATGCTCGTCGAGCGCCACCTCGGCCACGTGCTCGAAGCCGCGGTCGACGCCGTAGGAGGGCCCCACCCACGGGTTGCCCGAGAAGAGCGCGGTGCGATAGCCGGCGCGGCGGTACGCCTCGGCCAGCGTCGCGACGCCCTCGGCGAGCTTCCAGCCGCCGCGGTCGGCGTAGGCCTCGCCGGTCAACAGCGCCTTGGTCGACGGCAGGGTGTTGGGGGCGACGCTGCGGTGGGCGCGGAAGGTGAGACCCTCGCGCGCCAGGCGGTCCCAGGTCGGCGTCGCGCCGCCGCCGCCGAGGTGGCCCACGGCGTCGGCGCGCAGGGCGTCCATCACGTAGAGCAGCACGAGCTCGGGAGGCTCGGCCCACGTCGGCGCCGGCGGCTCACGCCCGCGCGAGGCCGCCGTCGCCGAGACCACGAAGAGATCGCTCCAGCGCCCCGGCGGCCCCTCGCCCCGCGCCACCATGCTGACGCGCACGAGGCCCGCGCCGCCGAGGGGGACCTCGAAGCGGCGCGCCCCCCGCAGCCGTCCCAGCAGGCTCGGCGTCCACGTGAAGGGCTCGGCCGTGTGGCCGTCCGCGCGTTCGAGCCGCAGCTCGAAGCGCTGCTGCGCGCGCGCCGGAGAAGGTGGCGCGAAGCGTCCGGCCAGCGACTCGCCCGCCGCCGCCCGCAGCACCACGTCCACCCGCGAGTCGCCGCTCTGCGCCAAGCCCCCGTCGTCCTCCACGGCTTCTCCTGCCGCCAGGGCCGGGCGCAAGCGCCCCTCCCGTACCACGAGGCGCGTGCCGGCCGGCCGCAGCTCCACCAGGACGCGTCCCGCGGGGAGGTCCGGGGGCAACGGGATCTCGAGCGGATCGGCAACGGCGACGGCGCCGAGGTCGCGGCCGGCGGCGCGAACCCTCACCCGCCCTTCCGCGTCGAACGTCCCGTCCTCGAGGTCGAGGGCGAGCGTCCGGGCGCGCGGCGCGAGCTGGACGATCTCCAGCCGCGCGCCGGCGGACGCCGCGCTCAGCGCAAGCTGGCCGCCGCCCCCCAGACCGCCGCGCCGTGGGCGCCAGCCCGCCACGAAGCGGTTGCCGTCGAGCGTCGGCCGCGGCGCCAGGCGGCCGGCCTCGACGAGGAGGTCGGGGGCGTACCGGGAGTCGAGGAGAGGACGGCGGAGACGGCCGTCGTCCCCGCAGGCGGCCGCCACCGCCAGGACGGCGAGCGCCGCGCCGGCCCTCCTCACGCCGCCGCCTCGCGGACGATGGCCGCGCACGTGGCGCGCTGCGCCCGCGCCGAGCGCGCGAGCCGGAGCTGGCCGCGGGCGCGGACCAGGTTGTGGGCGCCGGGCTGCGGCCAGCGCTCGCGGTCCTCGTGGAAGTAGCGGTTGCGCACCGCGTCGGCGGCGAAGCGGGCGGCGAGCTCGAGCACGATGCGCTCGAGGCCCGGCACCAGGCTGGCGCGCTCGCGCTCGGCGAGCGGCGGCGCCGCGGCGAGCCAGGCGCGCGCCGCGGCGGCGAAGAGGGCGAGGTCGAGCCGGCTCTCCTCGGGCGCGTCCTCGCCCGCCGGGTTGCACCAGCTCCGCCAGGCGTCGCCGAGCTCGCTGGCGTAGGGCATCGGCTCCAGGGTGTCGAGGTCGATCAGGCACAGCGCGCGCTCGCCGGCGGCGTCGAAGCGCACGTTCGAGACCTTGAGGTCGCCGTGGCAGAGGCGCTCCGGCAGCTCGAGCTCGCCCTCCCACGCGGCCCACGCCGCGAGGATCTCGCCGCCCACGGCGCGGGCCTCGGCGGCCAGCGGATGACCGTCGCAGGCGGCGAGCGCGCCGGCGAGCTCCGCCATCCGCGCCGGAGAGTCGTGGATCCGCCGCGGAGGCGCGTGGAGCTCGCCGCGCCAGGAGGCGAGCGCGGCGTGGAAGCGGCCCACCAGCTCGCCGGCGGCGGCGGCCTGGGCCGGCCCCGCCAGCCGGTCGACGGTGCGCCCGTCGACGTAGGTCTCGAGCCGCCAGCAACCCTCGGCGTTCTCGATCCACAGGCGGCCCGCCGGCGTCGGCACCAGGCGCGGCGTCGTCAGGCCGGCGGCCGCCAGGTGCCTCGTCACCGCCTCGACGTGGAGGTGGACGCGCGGATCGAAGATCGGGTTGACCCATTGCAGCACCGCCGACGGCGGCTCGTCCACCGTCCAGGTGCGGTTGATCAGCCCGCCTTCGACCGGTCGCAGCGCGCCGCGGCGCCGCCAGCAAGCGAGCGCCGCTGCGGGGTCGAAGGCGTCGCTGGGCGGCGGGGACGGCATGGGAGACGGACTCTAGCAAGTCCGGGCGGCAGGCGGCCGTAGAGGCGCCACAGGCTTTCCCTGACCAGTGTCGTAATCTGTGTCGTAATGTCCGCGGCGGACAATCTGGTTGGTCTCGGTTTCCCGCCATGAGGTTAGGTGATCGGATGGGGAAGATTCTGCTGGTCGACGACAATCCGGACATCCTGATGGTCCTGCGCGTGACCTTCGAGGTCGCGGGCCATGAGGTGATCGCGACCGAGGACCCGCGCGAGGTCCTGGCGCTCGCCGAGCGCAATGCGCCCGACGCCGTGGTGCTCGACGTCATGATGCCGGGGCGCAGCGGCTGGGAGGTGCTGCGGGAGATCCGCGAGCGGCCCGCCCTGGTGACGCTGCCGGTCGTCCTGCTGACGGCGCTCGCCGACGTGCAGGACCGCGTCAAGGGCCTGCGCGGCGGCGCCGACGACTACCAGACCAAGCCCTTCGATCCCGAGGAGCTGCTCGCCCGCGTCGAGGGGCTGATCGCCCGCCGGGGGCAGCGCCCGCCGGCGCCGGAGGTCGCGCCGTCGCTGGTCGAGGCGATCACCGAGCTCGAGCGGCGTATCGCCGCCCGCGAGCCGCTCGACGAGGTCCGCCTCGGGCGCTACCAGGTGCGCGAGATGCTCGGCCGCGGCGCCATGGGCACGGTGATGAGCGGCTGGGACCCCAAGCTCCAGCGTCCGGTGGCCTTGAAGACGATCCGCTTCAACCTCAAGGACTCCCGCCGCGGCGACCGCGAGAAGCAGGTCTCGCGGCTCCTCCACGAGGCGGTGACCAACGCCCGCATCAACCATCCGAACATCGTCACCGTCTTCGACGTGGGCGAGGAGGGCAAGGCGGCGTTCATCGCCATGGAGCTGGTGGAGGGCACCAACCTCGAGGCCCACCTGGCGGCCCACGGCACCCTCTCCTACCGCCAGCTCGTGCCGCTCGCCGCGGCAGTGGCGCGGGCCCTGGCCGCCGCCCACGGGCACGGCATCCTCCACCGCGACGTCAAGCCGGGCAACGTGCTGCTCGGCGACGGCAGCGCGATCAAGGTGACCGACTTCGGCATCTCCGAGTTCCTGTCGCGGGCCAACGACTCGGGCTCGATCTTCGGCACCCCGGGCTACCTGGCGCCGGAGTCCCTGACCGGCGACCTCACCACCACCGCGAGCGACCTCTTCGCCCTCGGCGCGACGCTCTACGAATGCCTGGCCGGCCGCCATCCCTTCGTCGAGAGGAACTGGCGCCGCACCCTCCACAACACGGTCATGGAACAGCCGCGGCCGCTCGCCGAGATCGTGCCCGACCTGCCGCCGCGCCTCGACGACCTGATCTCGCGGCTGCTCGCGAAAGACCGCAAGGAGCGTCCCGACGGCGCCGCCGCGGTGGCGGCGGAGTTGGCGGCGATCGCCGCGGCCGAGGGCCTGACCTGGAAGCTCGACGCCCCGCGCCGGCCGGCCCCCCGGCTGCGCCTCGCCGCCACCGGCTCGCGCCTGCTGCCGCTCGAGACGCTGAGCGAGACCCTGAGCATCGAAGCCTGGCCCCGCGCCGCGTCCGAGAGTCAGGAACCGCCCGCAGAGCCCGAGGGCGTCCCCCAGGGACGGATGAAGTCCTCCGGCTCCACGCCCAGGCCGTCGGCCACCCGGGTGATGTAGTTGAAGTAGCCGATCACCTGCACGGCGTCGTGGATGGCCCGGTCGTCGAAGCCCTGGCGGCGCAGCGCGTCGAGGTCGGCCGGCGACACGTCGTGCTGGTGGCGGGTGAGCTTGACGGCGAACGCGCACAGCGCCCGGTCGGCGTCGGAGAGCGGCGCCTGGCGCCAGTCGCGGGCCACGGCGTGGACGAAGGCGTCGGTCTCGGCGTCGTCGGCGAATCGGTCGGTGACCTCGGCCCGGAGGTCATGGGCGTGCGCCTGCGTTCAGTAGAAGCAGCGCTGCTCCCGCGACACCACCGTGGCGAGCATCTCCCGCTGCGCCCGGGAGAGCGGCGAAGGGCCGAACATGGCGGCGCCGTAGAGCTTGAGGCTGGCGTCCATCGTCCGCGGGTTGAGGCTCATCACGTGGACGATGTTCCACACCCGGCCGGCGCGCTCGAGGGCGGCGTCGAAGAGCTTGCGCAGCAGGCCGGTGGCCTCTTGGACGGGGATCTGGCG
>DASWIG010000376.1:0-7496 GCA_036397835.1 Thermoanaerobaculia bacterium | reverse complement strand
GATCCTCAGAAGACCTGGAAGGTGCCGAGGTCGAGGGTCTGGCGCTCGCCGACGCTGATGAACTGGAGCGGCCGCTGCCCGACGTAGAAGTTGTAGACGCCGGGGGCCACGTGCGGGATGCGGAAGCTGCCGTCGGCGTAGGTGGCGGTGAGCGCCCGCGTCGACGCGTCGGCGAAGCTCAGCAGGCGGATCTCGGCGCCCGCCAGCGGTCCCTCGGGCCCCAACACCCGCCCGTGGACGGCGGAGCCCGACAGCCGCACCGAGACCTCCTCGGGGAGCGCCGCGGCGGGAAGGGTCCGCTGCCAGACCGTCACTTCCCGCTGCAGGTCCCCGTCCCAGGCGTTGAGATAGAGGTCGAGGCTCTCGCCGGGGGGCTGGCGCACCGGGAAGCGCCCGTCGTCGTCCGCCAGGCTCTTCTCGACCCGCAGAGGCGTGCGGGCGCTCAGCGTCCACAGGCCGTCGAGGGGGGGCTCGAAGCGCACCCGCACCGTGCGTCCCCCGGCCGCCAGGCGGACGATCGACAGCCGGCCCGGACGCACCCGGACGCGGAAGGTCTCGGCCTCGGGCTCCTCGACGACGGTCGACCCGAGGTGGACGACGCCCGGCCGCGCGACGCGGTAGGTGCCGGCGGCGAGCGGCCCGGAGAGGGCCTCGCCGAGGCCGTCGCTCCACAGCTCCTCGCCGCCCGGCCCCCTCGGGGGGGATCGGGGGGGAGTGCTCGGCCAGATCACCACCCGGCACCCGCGGCAGGCTCCGCCGTCCGCGTCCTCGACCTCGGCGAGGATCCAGCCGGCCGGCTGCAGCCCCACCACCAGCGGCGCGTCCGCCGCGACGTCTTCCGGCGTCACCGTCACCTCGCGCGGCGCGTAGTCGAAGACGCTGAAGGCGAGTACCAGGCCCTCGGGGCCCGGCGCGCCGAAGACGAATTCGCCGTCGAGGTCGGAGTAGGCGTCGACGGCGCCGGGGGGCGAAACGCCGCGCACGTCGACGCCGGCGATCGGCTCCCCGGTGCCGGCGTCGACCACCCGCGCCCTGGCCTCGCGGGCGTGGAGGAGGAGCACGGTCCCGAGCTCGAGGTGCGCTCCGGCCTCGAGGGTGAAGGTCCGCTCCTCGGTGCGGAAGAGCGGCGCGGCAACCCCTAGCTCGTAGTCGCCGGCGGCCAGCTCGCCGAGCTCGAAGGGTCCGCCGGCGCCGACGGCGAAGGGCTCGCCGTCGTCCCCGACGAGGCTCAGGGCCACGGTGGCGCCGGCGGGCGGCTGGCCGTCGGGGCCGACCACCTCGCCGGTCACCCGCGCCCAGGGCTCGAGCACGCAGTCCACGTCGACGGGCAGCAGCTCGTAATCCTCGGCGAGGGGCCGGAAGCCCTCCTTCTGGCAGCTCAGGCGCACCGGCAGCTCGACCACGAGACCGCGGAGGACTACCCGCCCGTCGGCGTCCGAGGTGCCCTCGAAGTCGAGCACCTCGCGCGCCGTGCTGCCCTGCGACGCCGCCACCGCGGCGCCGCGGATCGGCTCGCCGGCGCCGTCGAGCACCCGCACGGCCACGTCGAGGCCGGTGGGCACGTCGATCCGTCCCAGGTCCCAGAAGAGCTCGCCCGCCTCGCGCTCGTCGACCTCGTAGAGACGGTGCAGGGCGTCGCGGTCGGGGAGCTCGAAGGGGTCGGAGCGGTGGACGCGTCCCGAGGGCAGGAGGGTCTCGAGGAAGTACTCGCCGGGGGCGAGCTCGGGGATGGCAAAGCGGCCGTCGGCGCCGGTGGCGACCTCGCGCAAGGCGCGGCCTTCTCGCACGCCGAGCGGCACGGTGAAGGCGCGCAGGGCGTCGAGGCCGGCGGGTACCACGGCGACGCGCGCTCCGGCCACCGGGTCGAGGTCCTGGCGGTAGGAGCCGCGCACCTCGAGCCCGGGCTCGAAGCGCACGTCGATCGTCGGCAGCGACACGAGCTCGCCCCGCCCGCGGTAGACCTCCTCGCAGAGGACGCCGTAGGGGCGTCCGCCGCCGCACAGCATGGTGGGGCCGGGCGGCAGCGGCGGACGCAGGCTGAACGGCTCGTCGTCGGGCCGGCGGCGGCCGAGGTCGTAGACGACGGGGGCCAGCTCGTCGACGGCGAGATGGGTCAGCTCGATCCAGCCCTCGTCGAGCTCGAGGGACGGCACCACGATCTCGGTCTCCGGCGCCGCGAACGGGAATCCCGTCTCCGGGTCCACCTCGATCGACACCACGACCGGTGCGTCCGCGACCGGCGCACCCGCGACCGGCGCCTGCGTCGCGGCGGGCGTCGGGGCCAGCAACGGCAGGAAGAGGAGGAAGATCCGGATCATCACCGCGCGTCCATTCTGGCGCTGAAGGATATACGAGAGGGCGGCCGACTTCGTCGGCAATCCCCCCTCGGTCCCCGGATCTGCTACGCTGCGGAGACGGAGACGGACGCCCGCCTCGCCGGCGCGAGGCTCCCGCTGAACGAGCTTTCAAGGGGTTGCGACATGAGTGCCCGCAAGCTGACCGAGGACGAGATCGACGCCCGCCTGGACGAGGTGGACGGCTGGATGGTGCTGGACGGCAAGCTCCAGCGCGACTTCACTTTCAACGACTTCGTCGCCGCTTTCGGCTTCATGGCCAAGGTGGCGCTGATCGCCGAGTCGTTGAACCACCACCCCGAGTGGTTCAACGTCTACAACCGCGTCTCCATCCACCTGATGACCCACGACGTCGACGGCATCAGCGACAACGACTTCGAGTTCGCGGCGCGGGTCAACCGCGTCCTCTGAGGAGATATAGGAGAGGAGACATCTTCATGACCACGCTGACGACGTCCGCGACCGAGACGGTGCTGCGCAATCTCGGGCTCGAGGCCGAGACCTCCGGGGCCTTCGACGGTTCCTGGATCGCCACCCGGGGGGAGCTGCTGGAATCGGTGAACCCCGCCACCGGCGAGCCCATCGCCGCCGTGCGCCAGGCCACCGCCGAGGATTTCGAGCGGGTGGCCGCGGCCAGCGTCGAGGCGTTCAGGCAGTGGCGGGCCTGGCCGGCGCCGAAGCGCGGCGAGGTGGTGCGCCAGCTCGGCGACGAGCTGCGCCGCCATAAGGAGGACCTCGGCGCCCTGGTGACCCTGGAGGTGGGCAAGGTCGCGAGCGAGGGCCTCGGCGAAGTGCAGGAGATGATCGACATGGGCGACCTGGCGGTCGGCATGTCGCGCCAGCTCTATGGGCTGGCCATGCACTCCGAGCGTCCGCAGCACCGCATGTACGAGCAGTGGCATCCGCTCGGCCCGGTGGGCATCATCACCGCCTTCAACTTCCCGGTGGCGGTGTGGGCGTGGAACGCCGCGGTGGCCGCCGTCTGCGGCGACTCGATGATCTGGAAGCCGTCGTCGCAGACGCCGCTCGCCGCCGTCGCCGTGACCCGCATCGCCCAGCGCGTGCTCGACGCCAACGGCGCGCCGCCGGTCTTCAACCTGGCGATCGGCGACCGTCACGCCGTGGGCGAGCCGATGACCGCGGACCGGCGGGTGGCGCTCATCTCGGCCACCGGCTCGGTGGCCATGGGCAGGCGCATCGGCGAGGTGGTGGCCCGGCGCCTGGGCCGCACGATCCTCGAGCTCGGCGGCAACAACGGCATCATCGTCACCGGCGACGCCGACCTCGAGCTGGCGCTGCGCGCCGTGCTCTTCGCCGCCGTCGGCACCGCCGGCCAGCGCTGCACCACCCTGCGCCGCCTCTTCCTGCAGCGCGGCATCGCCGCCACGGTGCGCCAGCGCCTGGTCAAGGCCTACGGCTCGGTACGCATCGGCGATCCCATGGACCCGGGCACGGTCATGGGGCCGCTGGTCAACCGCAAAGCGGTGGACGACATGATGGCCGCCCTCGCCAAGGTCAAGGAGCAGGGCGGCGAGGTGATCTACGGCGGCCGGGCGCTGGAGCGTCCGGGATTCTTCGTGGAACCGACGTTGGTCGCCGCTCGGGCCCACATGCCGATCACCTGCGAGGAGACCTTCGCGCCGATTCTTTACCTCTTCGAGTTCGACGAGCTCGACGAGGCGATCGAGCTCCACAACGCCGTGCCGCAGGGCCTGTCGTCGGCGATCTTCACGCTCAACATGCGCTCGGCCGAGCGCTTCCTGGCGGTGACCGGCAGCGACTGCGGCATCGCCAACGTCAACGTCGGCACCTCGGGGGCGGAGATCGGCGGCGCCTTCGGCGGCGAGAAGGAGACCGGCGGAGGCCGCGAGGCGGGCTCGGACTCGTGGAAGGCCTACATGCGCCGCCAGACCTGCACCATCAACTGGGGCGAGGAGCTGCCGCTGGCGCAGGGGGTGGAGTTCCACCTGTAGAAACTCCCCTGCCCCCCTTTCCTCAGTTGACGTCGCCGAGCAGGCCCGATTCGAGCGCGAGCTGCCCGGCCTCGCGCCGGTTGCGTACCTGCATCTTCCTCAAGATCTTGTGGACGTGGATCTTGACGGTGGGCAGGGCGATGTAGAGCTTCTTGGCGATCTCCTTGTTGCGCCGGCCCTCGATCAGAAGCTGCAGGATCTCCCGCTCGCGGGGGGTGAAGCGGATCCCGGAAGGGAGGCGGCGCGGCGGCCGCTGCCGCAGCTTGTGCGACAGCTCGGCGATCCGCGCCACGACCGACGCCGCGAGCTGCGCCGAGCACGGCGCCGATCCGCGGTGGACCGCTTCGAGCGTCTCCACGAGGTCGTCGAGCGAAGCGTCGCTCGGCACGTAGCCGCTGGCGCCGGCCTCCAGGCATTCGAGGATCTCCTGGTCGCTCTCGAGGCCGACCGGCAGGACCTTCACCTCCGGCCGGGCCACCGCCTTGAGCTGCCGGATCGCCGGCCGCGACTGGCAGCGCGCGAGGTGACCGTCGAGCAGCACGACGTCGACCGCCAGCGCCGCGAGGCAGTCGAGCGCCGCCTGGACCTCGTTGGCGGCGCCCATCACGGTGACGGCCGGGTGGTCCCGCAGCGAGCACTCGAGCGCCTCGATCAGGAGCTGATAGCGGTGCAGGATGTAGATTCGGATCGGTTCCACGGTGTTTCGACCTCCTTCTCGTCACGGCTTCCATGCCGTCTCTCTCAGATCAGGCGCGAATGAAAAACAGATCATCTCTCTCATAGATCCGTGAAGCGCAAATAAGTATTAGCCGCGCCGTTTCAACCAGCCGTGCCGCATCGCGATGCGCACGGCTTCGGCGCGGTTCGGGGCCTTCAGCTTCTTGAGCACGTGGTGGACGTGGTTCTTGATGGTGTGGAGCGAGAGCGAGAGCCTCTCGGCGAGGTCCTTGTTGCGCAGGCCCTGGGCGATCAGGGTGAGGATCTCGAGCTCGCGGGCGGTCAGCGCCAGACCGTCCCAGCGGGCGCTGCGGCGATGCTCGGTCGACAGCTCGGCGAGGCGCGAGAACATCAGCGGCGTGATCTCGGGCGAAAAAGCGACCTCGCCGGCGAGCACGGTCGCGATCGAGCGCCGCAGGTCTCCCAGCGAGGAGGCGATCGGCACGTAGCCGCGGGCGCCGCTTTCCATGCACTGGAGGGCGTCGTCCTCGGAGGAGTCGGCGCCGACCAGGAGCACCGGGATCGGCGTGTTGGTCGTCAGCTCCCGCACCGCGCCCAGCATGGCGTCGCGCGACCGGCTGAGGTCGACGAGCAGCAGGTCCGGCGGCTCGAGCTCAAGCTGGCGCCGCGCCGCGGCGAGATCGCCGTGGGCCACGCTCACCTCGTAGCGCTCTTCCATGCCGAGCACCGCGGCAAGGCATTCGCGAAAGAGAACGTTGGTTCCCAGGATCTCGAGATGGACAACCGGCGACACTTCGCCCTCCTCAGCTCTACCACCGCACCCCCGGAAATCTGATGAACGAACCCAATAACTATAACGAACTTCGCCGGCGAAATCGAGGAGTTTTCGTTAGGGCGAGGGATCACGCCCGAAGCGGAGAAGTCTCTCGCAGCCGCAAAGCGCGGGGCGGCCGGCGCACCCTCTGTGCGGCTACGGCAGCATCAGAAGCGGATCAGTAGCGGACGAGCAGCCGGGCGGCGCGCTCGATCTCGTCGAGACTCGGCAGAAAGGCCTCCTCGAGGGGGGGCGAGTAGGGCACCGGCGTATCGAGGGCGCCGAGCACGCGCACGGGCGCGTCGAGGTACTCGAACGCATCTTCCTGCAGGATCGCCGCGAGGCTCTCGCCGATCCCGCCGCTGCGGGTGTCCTCGTGCACGATCAGCACCTTGCCGCAGTGGCGGGCGACGCGCAGGAGGTGCTCGCGGTCGAGCGGCACCAGGCTGCGCAGGTCGACGACGGCGGCCTCGATGCCGCCCGCGGCGAGCCGCTCGGCGACCGCCAGGGCCCGGTGGACGTAGGCGCCGTAGGACACGATGGCGAGGTCGGAGCCGGAGCGCCGCAGGGCCGCCCGGCCGAGCGCCAGGGGCGGCGGCGGCTCGGCGGCCAGGCGCTGCCTGACGCGCGGCTCGCGATAGAGGGCGATGTGCTCGTAGTAGAGCACCGGGTCGGGATCGGCGACCGCCGCCGCCAGCAGCGCCCGCGCGTCCTCCGGGGTCGACGGCGCCACGATCTTGAGGCCCGGCGTGCGGTAGAACCACGGCTCGGTGTTCTGGCTGTGGTAGGGCCCGGCGTTGCGCAGCCCTCCCCAGGGCATGCGCACCACCATGGGCACCGAGGCGCCCCAGCGGTAGTGGATCTTGGCGGCGTTGTTGACGAGCTGGTTGAAGCCGGTGGCCACGAAGTCGTTGAACTGGATCTCGGCGATCGGCCGCAGGCCGGCGAGGGCGGCGCCGACGGCGACGCCCAGGGTGCCGGCCTCGGTCAGCGGCGAGTTGACGATCCGGTCCCCGAACTCCGCGAGCAGCGGCCGCAGCAGCAGGAAGGCGTTGCCGTAGGCGCCGCCCACGTCCTCGCCGTAGACGAAGACGCGCTCGTCGGCGGCCAGGGCGTCGCGCACGCCGAGCATCACGGCTTCGAGGAAGGTCGCGCCGCCGGCGTCGAAGGGCAGGCCGGGCTCGAGCTCGGGCAGACCTGGGAGGGCGTCGAGGGCGACGGTCGGCCGCTCTTCGAGCACCTCGACGCGGCGCGTCGGGGGCCGGTTGCTGTAGACGCCTTCGCCGGCCTCGGCGCCGGCCGGCCAGGGCGCGGCGATCACCGCCCGCGCCTCTCCCTCCACCAGGTCGGCGAGCTCCCGCTTCCAGCTCTCGACCTCGGCGGCGGCGACCACGCCCTCGCGCTCGAGCCGCGCGGCGTAGCAGGCCACGGGATCGCGGCGGGCCCAGAAGGCGAAGAGCTCGCGGTCCACGTAGCCGCCGTCTGCGGTCAGCTCCGGATAGTCCCAGCCGAGCCGCGGCTCGCGGCCGAGGTAGAGCATGTCGTCGTGGTGGGCGTGGCCGCACATGCGCATGGCGAGGAGCTCGATCAGGGTGGGCCCCTGGCCCTGGCGGGCGCGCTCGGCGGCCCAGGCGAAGGCGGCGGCGACGGCCTCGGGATCGGTGCCGTCGAGCGCCA
>DASWIG010000375.1:0-5264 GCA_036397835.1 Thermoanaerobaculia bacterium | reverse complement strand
CGGGCTCGAGGACCGCCTCAAGGAGCAGAGCCTGCTCGTGCGCGAGGAACGCCTGCTCGCCTCCATCCCGGACCGCCTCTCGTCGTTCCGGGACTGCCTCGAAACCCTGAAGCGCGAGGTCCCGATCGACCGCGTGTTCCTTTCTGCGAAGGCCCTGGAGGACCTGCCTGGAAGGCCGATCTTGGAGCGCCTGAACGCCGTGTTCGAGGAACTCGACCGCGACCTCCAGCGCATCGCGACGGAGCTGGAGCAGGCGCTCGAACGCGCGGACACGGGCGTCACCGAAGTGCGAGCCGCGTGGGAAGTGCGCAAGAAAGAAGTCCAGGCCGCCTACGAGAAGATCCTCCGCGAGCTGCAGAAGTCGCGTGTGGACGGCGAGGAGTTCATCCGCCTGCGGCGCCAGATTGAGGAGCTGCGTCCGCTGCGCGAGCGGCAGGCCTCGGCCCGGCGCACCGGGAAGGAGCACGCCGACTACCGGCGCAAGCTCCTGGCGGAGTGGGAGGACTTCAAGGCGCAGGAGTTCCGTCGCCTGGACGGCGCGGCCAAGAGGGTCAACACGGAGCTGCGCGACCGGGTGCAGGTGGAGGTGACCGCGGCCGGCGATCGCGAACCGCTCTTCAAGGTCCTGCGCGACGACATCGGCGGCAGACTGTCCGAGGCGATCGACAGCCTCCGCAGCGTTCGAGAGCTCTCCCTCACTCAGCTCGTCGAGGCCTGCCGCTCGGACGCCGAGGCGCTGAACAAGGCGTTCGGTATCACGATCGCCCAGGGCGAGCGCCTCGCCAAGGCCAACCCCGAGGTGCTGATGCGCATCGAGGAGCTCGACCTGCCCCCGACCACCGCGATTCGGCTCAACACGGCGCCCGCCGGCGAGCCTCCGGTGTGGCACGCGCTGGAAGACCTCTCCACCGGCCAGAAGGCGACGGCGGTCCTGCTCCTCCTCCTGCTCGAGTCCGAAGCGCCGCTCGTCGTCGACCAGCCCGAGGACGATCTCGACAACCGCTTCATCACCGAGGGCGTCGTGCCGCGCATGCGCGAGGAGAAGCAGCGCCGGCAGTTCCTGTTCTCCACCCACAACGCCAACATCCCAGTCCTCGGTGACGCCGAGCTGATCGTCGGCCTCTCCGCCACCGGCGAGGCCGAGCACGGCCGCGCCCGCATCGCTGCCGAGCACATGGGCTCGATCGACGCCAAGCCGGTGCGCGAGCTGGTCGAGGAGATCCTCGAAGGCGGCAAGGAAGCCTTCGAGCGCCGGCGCCGGAAGTACGGGTTCTGAAGGAGGTTGCGATGAACCGAACCGAGCTGGAAGAACTGATCCGCAACGGCGAGAATTCGGGCGTCGAGTTCAAGCGCGACGATGTCCAGAACCACGACCTCGCCAAGGAGCTGACGGCGTTCCTCAACCTCGGCGGCGGCACGCTGCTGCTCGGTGTCGAGGACAATGGCCGCATCTCCGGAACGACGCGTGACCGCCTCGACGAGTGGGTCGCCGAGCTGTGCCGGGTGAAGATCAACCCACCGGTTGTCCCGCTCCTCGCCTGGGTCCGGGACGCCGAACCGGGCCGACACGTTCTCGCCGTCACCGTCACGCTCGGCCCCGACAAGCCCTACGCGCGCCTCCACGATGGGCGCAGCACCTACTTCATCCGCGTCGGCAGCACGACGCGCGAGGCGAGCCGGGAGGAGATGCAGCGCATGTTCCAGGCTTCCGGCCGGCTCCAGTACGGCTTGAAACCGGTATCCGGCGCGGGCCTCGACGCTTTCGATCGGCGCCGGCTCCGCGACTACTTCACCCGCGTGCTCCGCGGAACCGCCCCTGCCGAGGAGGACCTGGGCGAGTGGGCCACGCTGCTCCGCAATATCGAACTGATGACCGAGTCCGCGGGTCAGGAAGTGGCGACGATCGATGGATTGCTGCTCTTCGGGAAGTCCACGCACCGGTTCCTGCCGCAGTCGGGAGTTCGGGCGCTCTGCTATCCGGGAACCGAACCGGACTACGCGACACGCGCCGATGAGGATCTGCGCGGCGCGATGGTTCCCCTGGGCGGCGCGGACGGCACGCTCGTCGAGGTCGGCCTCGTCGAGCAGGCCTGGGACTTCGTGCGACGCAACACCACGCCCACGGCGCACCTCCAAGGGGGGCGGCGCATCGACCGCTGGGAATACCCCGAGGGGGTGGTGCGCGAGGCCGTGGTCAACGCCCTCGTCCACCGCGACTACAGCATCGCGGGCACCGACATCCTGCTCGCGATCTACGCCGATCGGCTGGAGCTCGTGAGCCCTGGGCGGCTGCCCAACACGGTGACCGTCGAGGGGGTGAAGTCAGGTATGCGTTACGCGCGGAACCAGACGCTGGTCAATGTCATGCGGGACTACGGCTACGTCGACGCCCGCGGCATGGGCGTCCGCAACAAGATCATCCCGGGCATGCGCGAGCACAACGAGACGGAGCCGGACCTGATCGCCGAGGAGAGCCGCTTCACCGTGCGCCTCTGGAAGGCACGCCGACCGTGACGCAGCGCAAGAAGCTCATCGAGGTCGCCCTGCCGCTCGACGCCATCAACAAGGCCTCGGCGCGGGAGAAATCGATCCGGCACGGGCACCCGAGCACGCTGCACCTGTGGTGGGCGCGGCGGCCGCTCGCGGCGGCGCGGGCGGTGCTCTTCGCGCAGATGGTGGACGACCCGTCGGCGCACCCGGACCTGTTCCCGACCGCGAAAAGCCAAGAGAAGGAGCGGCTGCGGCTGTTCAGGATCATCGAGGACCTGGTGCTGTGGGAGAACACCACCAACGAGGCCGTGCTCCAGAAAGCGCGCGACGAGATCTGGCAGAGCTGGCGGCGGGCGTGCGCCGAGAACGCCGACCATCCGCGGGCGAAGGAGCTGTTCGATCGCAAGAAGCTCCCCGCCTTCCACGACCCCTTTGCCGGCGGTGGCGCGCTGCCGCTGGAGGCGCAGCGGCTCAGGCTCGAGAGTTACGCCAGCGACCTGAACCCGGTGGCGGTGCTGATCAACAAGGCGATGATCGAGATCCCGCCGAGGTTCGCGGGCAAGCCGCCGGTGAACCCCGAGTCGCGGGCGGCGGCGCTGGGAGCGCAGGCGTCTCGCCTGCCGTTTCTTGAAGACACATGGCGCAGTCGGGACTACCTGCCCCACATCGACAGCCCGGGCTTGATTCAATCACGTTTCGCCTTGCCGATTCCTTGCCTCAAGGCGTTCTGGACCGCTGGTCCGCGGAGCTTGCGGACAAGAGCGAGGCGGACCGACAGACGGCACGCGAGCAACGTATCGCGCAATGGTTGGATCAGGGACACGGTGCCTGCCATTTGCGGGATAGTCGCATCGCCGAACTCGTCGAAGACGCCTTGCTGCACTTCGACGGGGACCGCTACCACCTGCTGGCGTGGTGCATCATGCCCAACCACGTCCACGTCCTCATCGAGACGGTGCCTGGACACGGCCTCGACTCGGTGCTCCATTCGTGGAAGTCCTTCACAGCGAAGGAGGCGAATCGACTCCTCGACCGGACTGGGGCCTTCTGGCAAGTCGAGTATCACGACCGCTTCACCCGCGATGCTGCCCATCTCGCCAATGCTACGCGCTACATCGAAAACAACCCGGTCAAGGTGGGCTTGGTGACCTCCGGCGAGGATTGGCGCTGGAGCAGTGCGTGGAAGGGGAGAAAGGAGCAGGCGGGACGCCTGCGCTCCCAGCGCGGCGCGCAGGGGCTCGCCGAGGACGTGCGCCATTACGGCAAGTGGATGCGCGACGAGGCCGAGAAGCGCATCGGGCAGCTCTACCCGAAGGTCGAGGTGACGGCCGAGATGGCCCAGGATCCGACGAACCCGCGGCCGGACCTGAAGCCCTACGCCGGCCGCAAGCTCACCGTGATCGCCTGGCTCTGGGCGCGCACGGTGAAGAGCCCGAACCCGGCCTTCGCGCAGGTGGACGTGCCGCTCGCCTCGACCTTCATGCTCTCCACCAAGGCGGGCAAGGAGGCCTACGTCGAGCCGGTGATCGAAGCTGAGAGCGCAGGCGTCCCGCCTGCCTATCACTTCACGGTGAAGGTGGGCAAGCCGAAGGATGCGGCGGCGGCGAAGAGCGGCACGAAGCTCTCGCGCGGCGCGAACTTCCGGTGCCTGATGTCGGGGACGCCGATCGCGGGCGACTACATCAAGGCCGAGGGCAAGGCCGGGCGCATGGGCGCGCGGCTGATGGCGATCGTGGCCGAGGGCGATCGCGGTCGGGTCTATCTCGCGCCGACGCCGGAGCACGAGGTGGCGGCGCTCGAGGCGAAGCCGGAGTGGAAGCCGGACGTCGAGTTCTTCCAGCAGGCACTGGGCTTTCGCGTTGGCAACTACGGCATGACGAAGTGGAGCCACGTCTTCACCGACCGTCAACTCGTGGCGCTGACGACCTTCTCCGACCTGGTGCAGGAAGCGCGCGAGCGAGTAAGGCGCGACGCCCTCGCCGCCGGTCTCCCCGATGACAACAAGCCCCTCCGCGACGGCGGCACAGGCGCGCGGGCCTACGCCGAAACGGTTGGCGTGTACTTGGCGTTCGCTGTGGACAAGATGACGGACACCAACACGTGTCTCTGCAGTTGGCAGGTGGATCCACCGAGATTGCGAGCGACCTTTGGCAGGCAAGCTCTTCCGATGGTGTGGGACTATGCCGAGGCGAGCATATTCGGCGATGCCGCAGAGGATTTCGGAAGATGTGTTGGGTCGCTTACTGAAGTCCTGGATAAGGGCGGGCTAACGGGAAGCGGCACTGCCCAGCAGGCGGATGCACGGGCTGTGGCTGTCAACCTACCCCGAGTCTTTTCTACCGATCCCCCTTACTACGACAACGTCGGCTACGCCGACCTGTCGGATTTCTTCTACGTCTGGTTACGGCGCTCGCTGCGGCCCGTCTTTCCCGACCTCTTCGCTACTCTCACTGTACCCAAGGCCGAGGAGCTGGTCGCCACGCCCTACCGCCACGGCAGCAAGGAGAAGGCCGAGACCTTCTTCCTCGGCGGCATGACGCAGGCGATGCACCGGCTCGCCGAGCAGGCGCACCCGGCCTTCCCGGTGTCCATCTACTATGCATTCAAGCAGGCCGAGAGCGAGAGCGACTCGGGCACTGCCAGCACGGGTTGGGAGACCTTCCTCGACGCGGTGATCCGAGCCGGCTTCGGCGTCAGCGGCACCTGGCCGATGCGCTCCGAGCTTGCGACTCGGAATCGAGGACGCGACGCCAACGCCCTCGCCTCCAGCATCA
>DASWIG010000374.1:0-2856 GCA_036397835.1 Thermoanaerobaculia bacterium | reverse complement strand
TGCCCAATCAGGAGTCCCCAGGGGGGACCCCTGACGTTGCTCTGCCCAATCAGGAGTCCCCAGGGGGACCCCTGACGTTGCTCTGCCCAATCAGGAGTCCCCAGGGGGGACCCCTGACGTTGCTCTGCCCAATCAGGAGTCCCCAGGGGGGACCCCTGACGTTCCCTGGGCCCGTCAGGAGTCCCCAGGGGGGACTCCTGACGTGCATTTCCCCCGTCAGGGGCGCCCCCGCGCCGGCCATTGACGTCCGATCTCCACGGTGACCGGGAAGGCGATCGGACGCTTGTGGGCGGTGCAGCGTCAGGGGTGCCCGGCCGCCGGCCTCTGACGCACGCCGCACCGTCAGCGGTCGGATGGAAACGGACGTTCGCGAGCCGGGTCGTCACAGGGGCGCTCCCGTACGAGCGCTGAACGGATGCCGCTGAATCAGCGGTCAGCCGGCCGGAAGCGGAAAGTCGAAAGGGGCCGTCCGCTCCTGGACCAGATCGACGCCGCGCGGAGGCTCTCCACAGGCCCGGCGCAGGTCCGCCTCGACGAAGCGGGAGGCAGGAAGGACATCGATGTCTATGGTGACCCGCTGCTCCAGGCCATGGGCGGTCCGAGCGACCTGGAGCTCGTGCGTCCGCTGGTTCCCTTCGCTCTTTCGATGCTCGGGCCTTTTGCCCGACGGTTGCGACGGGGATCCGGCGGCTTTCCAGCTCCTGGCGCGGCAACGCTCGCGGAGTCCCTACAGCCCCCGCTCCGGATGCAGGCGGGACGCCTGCACCACAACCGGAATACGTGGGCTCAATCGCTCTTGGTCAGCTCGCGGACGATCGTGTCGACCGCCTCGTCGCGCGAGAGCTTGCCGTCCAGGTAGTCGGTCCAGACGCGGCGCTCCACTTCGGCGACGCGGCCGGTGCGCTCGTAGTAGGCCGAGGCGACGCCGTAGTGTCGGTGCTCCGGGCTCACTATGCGGCGGACGGTCTCGCCGGCCTGGATGAACATGATCGTGTGCGGGACGTTGCGGAAGTCGCGGTCGCGCGGGCTCATGCCGGCGGCCTCGAGCCGGTCGCGGATCTGCTTGAAGACGCTGGCGTCCTCGTTCGTGCGCACGTCGAGCGCGTGGGTGGCCTCGTGCAGGACGATCTCGAACAGCAGCGTACCCGCGTGCTCCTCGCCGGCCACCGCGACGAACACCAGCCCGCCGCCGTCGGGACGCTCGATCGTGTACGCCTCGGGCCAGGTGCTCCGGAACACCAGGTACACCGGCACGACGTCGCGGGGGTCCTGCATGCCGAGCGACTCGACCATGTAGCGCACGCACTCGGCTTCCCTGGGCCGGAACTGCTCTTCGATCCGCTCGCGCGCCGCGCGAATCGCGGCCTCGTGCCGCGGCCAGAGTAGCTGGCGATGGGCCGACTCGACGGCGGTCAAGGCGTCGGCGAGGGCGACCGCGTCGTCCCGGATCTCGACGGTCTCACCGCTGAACGTGCGAACCTGGGCGGGCAGGCCGGCGAACGCGCTCTTCAGCTCGGCGGCCGTGCGGCCGGCGGGCAGGTGCTGGTCCAGGAGCGACCAGGCGAGCGTGTTGGTCCCGAGCTTCTCCCGCAGCTTGCGGGCGGCGGCGACGGCGGCGGCGAATTCGGCGGGCGCGTCCGGCTCGCCGTCGCGAGTGACCTGCTCGCGGACGTAGTGGTAGAGGTCGACCAGGGGCTCGACGCGATAGTCGAAACGGGTCGTCTCGGGCTGGGATGCCGACGCCGGCTCCGGCGCGGCCTGAGCGAGCGCGGCGGGGTTCGCCGCAACGAAGGACAGTCCTGCAAGAGCGATCAGAGCTGCGGCGCGCATGGATCCTCCTCGGCTGGCTAATGCTAATCCACGAGCCGCGTGTGCGTGTACGCCGCGTACCATCCGAACCAGAACGCCCGGTGCGACGGCAGGCGCGGCAGCGTCCGCCCGTCGGCGGCGCGCAGCTCGTCCTCCGTCAGCGTCCAGCGTACGCCCAGGTCGTCGACCGCGGCGGCGTCGCCGTCCCACTCGCTCAAGACGACGTCCCCCGTCTCGTAGACACGGTTCGCGCCCGAGGCGTCGGTGAGCACGACGAAGCGCACTTCGCCGACGCGGTCGTGATGGAGGGGGTTGTCCCGGAGGAAGCGGGCCGAGATGGCCAGCGGCTGGTCGGGGTGGCGGGCGAAGACGAGACCCAGGACCTCGGCCTTGTTGGCGAGACGGCCGTCGCGCGGCCCGACGCCGAACATCAGCTCGTCGGTGGCGAAGTACTCGCGGTACGCCGTGCCTTCGGAGTAGTCGCGGCGGAATCCGGTGTCGAGGGACACGACGCGGCTCTCGGGGTGGCGCCGGCGCCACTCGCCCCAGGTCGTGGTGACCACGCTCAGGCGCTCGAGGGTGATGTCCCGGTCGGCCAGGGGGCCGATCACCGGCTGGCCCCAGATCGTGTTCCACAGCGACTGCGTGGCCTCGTCGTACATCAGTTTGTTCGAGCGGTAGAGGAAGCCGCTGGTGCCGAGGCGGTGCTCGCCGCTCTGGTAGAGGATCATGGTGCCGCAGAGCGTGCAGTAGACGCCGGTGACCGGCTCGCCGCCCACCACGTCGGTGAACATCTCGTGCCAGGCGAGGATGCGCTTGGGATAGGCGCGGGCGTCGCCGTTGACGGCGATGCCGAAGACGACGTCGCCCTCGCCGAGGTAGACGGCCTCGGCGGCGGGGATCATGGGCGGCGAGCGCAGCGGCGGGATGCCGTCCTGGCGCACGCCGCCCCAACGCACCTCGTCGAGACGGACGAGCGTCGTCCGGTCCTTCGAGAAATAGCCGCGGAACTTGGGGTCCAGGAGCCCGTAGACGGCTGCCTTGAGC
>DASWIG010000373.1:0-3472 GCA_036397835.1 Thermoanaerobaculia bacterium | reverse complement strand
CGCCAACCCGCTCGGCGACTACGCGGTCGGGGACCTTTCCCAGCAGCTTCAGCACGTGAGAGCCGAGCTTGCGCTGGTAAATACGTTCGACAGGTGGACGTTTCTTCGACACGGCTCAAGGGATATCTGGCAGCGGACCGGGCGCCGAGCCTCGGAAGGGCTCACCCCACCGTCGACGTGCCCGCCGTCCTCAGGTGCTGGTCGAGGAAGTCGAGGATCGCCTGGTAGCCGCGCTCGCGGTTCTCTTTCTTGAGGAAGCCGTGGCCCTCGTCGTCGAAGACGACGTACTCGACCGGCACGCCGTTGGCCTTCGCCGCCGCGACGATCTCGTCGGACTCCGCCTTGAGGACCCGCGGGTCGTTGGCGCCCTGGAGCACGATCAACGGCCGGGCGACGTTCTGGGCGTGGAAGAGCGGCGAGATGCTCTTCAGGTACTCCTCGTCCTCGCCCATCTCCACCGCCAGCGACTTGCGCGCCGCCTCCCACCACGGCGGGATGCTCTGCAAGGTGCGCAGCCAGTTCGAGACGCCGAAGAGGTCGACGCCGACCTCGAAGGCGTCCGGCCGGAACGCCAGGGCCGCCAGCACCATGTAACCGCCGTAGCTGCCGCCGAGGATGCCGATGCGCTCGCCGTCCACCCAGCCGGTGCCCTCGAGCAGCGCCTTGCTCGCCACGCAGTCGTCGAGGTCGCCCTCGCCGTGGGCGCGATCGTCGAGCTTGAAGAAGCTCTTGCCGTAGCCGCCGCTGCCGCGGTTGTTGATCGCGTAGACGGCGTAGCCGTGGTTGACCAGGTACTGCTTCAGGGGGTCGTAGCCGAGCCGCGACTGGCCCCCCGGCCCGCCGTGGACCCACACCAGGGCCGGCACCTTGGCCCCGGAAGACGCCTGGTGCGGCTTGTAGAGGATGCCCGGGATCTCGACGCCGTCGAAGGAGGCGAAGCGCACCACCTCGCCCGGCACCAGGTCCGCCGGGTCGATCTTCTCGCTCAGCGAGCGCGTGAGCTGGCGCGGCTGCCCGCCGTCCATGGCGTAGACGAAGAGGTCGAGGGGATTGCGGCCGGTCGAGGCGTAGAAGCGCATCCGGGTCTCGTCGCGCGAGAAGGCCACGCTGGTCACGTCGCCGTCGATCTGCGGCAGCGGCACCGGCGTCATGGTCGCCGCCTCGAAGAGCCGCAGCTCGGTGCGGGCGTCGTTGTTGACGGCCACCACCAGGTACTTCCCGTGCTGCGAGGGCGCGGCGTACATCACGTCCCACTCGGGCTTCACCAGCACCTCCTGCTCGCCGCTCTCGAGGTCGTGGCGCACCAGGTAGGCGAACTCGCTGTCCTCGTCGGTGGTCATGTAGAGGCCCTTGCCGTCGGCGGTGAAGCTCTGGGGCTCGTGGACGATCTCGCCCTCGTGAGGCGTGAGGCGGGTCAGCTCGCCGTTCTCGCGGTCGTAGAGGTAGGCGTCGGTGTCGGCGCGGGTGGCGATCTTCACCAGGGCGAGGTAGCGGCCGTCGGGGGAGACCGCCGCGGGCTGGTAGCCATCCTCGTTCTTGAACACGAGCTCGCGCTCGTAGTCGTCGACCTGGTATTCGTAGACGTCGAACCAGCGCTCGTCGCGCTCGTTGGTGCCGACGAAGAACGAGGCGTCGTCCCGCGACCAGCCGAAGAAGCCGGCCTTGAGCCCCTCGCCCGGCGTCAGGTCGACGCTCGAGCCGTCGAGCTCGCGCACGAAGACGTGGTCGAGCTCGTCGCCCCCCTGGTCGTGGACGTAGAGGAAGCGCTCGTCGGCGGGGAAGTAGCCGCGGACGAAGATCGACTCGGTCGAGTCGGTGAGCTGCGTCGCTTCGCCGCCGGCGGCGTCGATGGCGTAGGCGTTGAAGACGCCGGTGGCGTCGCTGTGGACCAGGAGCTTGGTCTTGTCGGGCGAGAAGTGGCCGCCGCCGTAGGTCGTGGTGTCGAGGAGGTCCGCGATGGCGTAGCGGGCGACCTCGCGGGGCGTCTCGACCGCGACGTTGCCGCCCTGGCAGGCGGCGAGCACGGGGAGCAGGCAGGCGAGCAAGAGGCGAAATGGTGCTTTCATGGGCGGCGGGCTCCTGATTTCGGGTGGGCCCGGATGGTAGCAGAATCGGCCCGCGCCGCGTCCGGTCACGGCGCGGCCGGCGTTTCGCAGCCGAGGGCGCGCACCACCTCGCGGGCCAGGCCGCCGGCGGTGGGACGGTCCTCGGGGGCCTCGGCCATGGCCCGCACGACGACCGCCGCGAGCGCCGCCGGCACTCCGGCGGCGAGCGGGTGGCCGCCGTCGCCGGGCGGACGACCCGTGAGCATCTCGTGGAGCGTCGCTCCCAGGCCGTAGACGTCGGCGCGGTGGTCGGGGTGCTGCTCGGGCGCCCTGTAGGGCCCGGTGCCGGGACCGACGCCGTCGCCGTCGAGCACCTCGTCGTCGACCAGCTTGGAGATGCCGAAGTCGAGGAGCTTGACGACCTCGCCGCGCCGGGTCCGGTGCAGGAAGACGTTGTGGGGCTTGACGTCGCGGTGCACGATGCCCAGGGCGTGGGCCTCGGCGAGGACCTCGCAGACCGGCAGCAGGATCGCCGCCGCGCGCAGCGGCGAGAGCGTCTGCGAGCGCCGGATCTCCTCGGCCAGGCAATGGCCCTCGAGCAGCTCCATCACCAGGAACGGCACGCCGGCGGCGGTGGCGCTGAGGTCGAGCACCGTGACGGCGTTGGGGTGCTCGACCCGGCAGGCCGAGACCCCTTCGCGGCGGAAGCGCGCGAGCGATTCCTCGGGATGCCGGCGGCCGGGACGCAGCACCTTGACGGCCACCGCGCGCCGCAGCCGCAGGTGCCGCGCGCGATAGACCATGCCGAACCGGCCGCGGCCGATCAGCGACCCGATCTCGTACTTGCCGTCGAGCACCGTGCCCGGCGGGATCCCCGGCGTCGGGTCCGGCGCCGCGGCCGGCGCCGCGGAGGCCGGCGCCGCGGCGGGGCGGCGACCGCGCAGCAGCGCCCGGACGCGGGCCAGCAGCACCGGGAAATCGACCGCCCGCGGCACGTGGTCGTCGGCGCCGGCCTCGAGGGCCGCGACCACCCGCTCGCTGTCGGCGCCGCCGGAGGTCAGGATGACCGGAAGCTCCGGCGAGTCGACGCGGCGGCGGAGCTCGCGCAAGAGCGCGAGGCCGGCGTCGTCGAGCGGGTCGGCGTCGAGGACGATCAGGTCCGGGGCCGCTCCGGACCTGGCCAGACGGCGCAGCGCCGCGGCGCCGCTCGCCGCCCTCTCGACCTGGAAGCCTTCGCTCTCGAGGCTCGCCGTCCAGCTCTCACAGGCGGGGTCGTCGCTCACCAGGAGGAGTCGAAAGCAGGGCTCCTTCATCGCCGTCCGGCCCTCCGGCGGGCATCTTAGTACAGCGTTCCGCAAGTTCGGTGACGTATTCCGGTTGTGGTGCAGGCGTCCCGCCTGCATCCGGAGAGCAGGCGGGACGCCTGC
>DASWIG010000372.1:0-17233 GCA_036397835.1 Thermoanaerobaculia bacterium | reverse complement strand
GCTCGTCGAAGAGCAGCACCTGGGGATCGGTGATGAGCGCCCGCAGGATCACCGTCTTCTGCTTCATCCCGCTCGAGAACCCGTCGGTGCGGCGGTCGACGAAGTCCCCCATGCGCAGCATCTCGACGCAGGCCGCGAGATGGCGCTCGATGATCGGATCCTCGAGGCCGTTGAGGCGGCCGAAGAAGTAGGCGATCTCGCGCGGCGTCATGCGCTCGTAGACGCCGGTCTCGTAGGACACCACGCCGATCAGGCGGCGCACGTCGTGCTTGGCCTCGCGTACCGACAGGCCGCCGATGGTGGCGCTGCCGGAGGTGGGCTCGATCAGGGTCGAGAGGATGCGCAGCAGGGTCGTCTTGCCGGCGCCGTTGGCTCCCAGCAAGGCGTAGACCTCGCCCGCCGCGCAGGTGAGGGACAACCCGTCGAGGGCCGCCACGCGCCCCTGCTTCTTCGAGGTGTAGATTTTGGTCAAGTGTCGCGCCTGGATCACGGTTCCTCCTTTCGTCGGCTCCGAGGATCCCCCGGCGCGCGCGGCGGCTCAAGGGCGCCGGGGGTGAGCGGTCGAGCGGGCCGGTCGAGCGGTCGAAAGGTCCGACCGAGCGGCTGATACCCTCTCCGCAGGAGGACTTGAGCGTGCGCACCCTCATCGTCGACGACGAACCCGCCGCCCGCCGCCGCCTGGCGCTGATGCTCGCCGACCTCGACGTCGAGGTGGTGGGCGAGGCGGCGGACGGCGTCGAGGCGCTGCGAATGGTCGCGGAGCGGCGTCCCGACCTCGTGCTGCTCGACGTCGCCATGCCCGAGGTCGACGGCTTCGACGTCGTGCGCCACCTGCCCAAGCCGCGGCCGCTGATCGTCTTCCAGACCGCCTACGACGAGCACGCCCTCGAGGCCTTCGACCACGAGGCCCTCGACTACGTCGTCAAGCCGGTGACCCTCGATCGCCTCGGGCGGGCGGTCGAGCGCGCCCGCCGGCGGCTCGCCGAGGCCGAGCGCCGCGATCCGTCGCCGCAGGCCCTGCGGGAGGTCGCCGCGCGCCTGCCGGCGCCTGCCAAGCCGCGGCTGCTGGTGCGCTCGGGCCGGGGCCACCGCCTGCTGCCGCTGGCCGAGATCGCGCGCTTCAGCGCCCGCGACGGCCTCGTCTACGCCCACGGCGTCGACGGCCGCCACCTTGCGGACTACACCCTGGGCGAGCTCGAGGAGCGCACCGCCGGCCGATTCGTCCGGGTCAGCCGTTCGGCCCTGGTGAACCTCGAGCACGTCGAAGGCATCGTCTCGAACGGCGACGGCTCGGCGACGCTCACCCTGAGCGCCGGCGCCGCGGTGCGGGTGAGCCGTCGGCGCTCTGCCGAGGTGCGCCAGGCCCTGGAAGGATAGGATGGTAGCGATGGACGACGGGCGAGCCGGAACGAAGCCGGAGGACGAGCGACTCGGGCGCGTCCTGTGGCAGACCTGGCGCGAGGTGCCGGCCCGCACCCGCCTGACCGTGACGGTCATGCTGACGAGCGTCGTCGTCGCGATCGTCTTCCAGGTCGCCGACGGTTTCGCGGACGGTGCCCCGGAGCGGGTGGTCTCCAGGCTGGTGGCCCTGGTCGCCGGCACCGGCGGCGCCCTGCTGCTCAGCATCGCCTACGTCCTGCACGGCGCCTCGCAGAAGCTCTCGTCGTGCTCTCCGCGGAGCCTGTGGCGCTCCTTCCAGCCCGGGCGCCTGGGATTCGAGCCTCGCGTGCTCCACCGCCTGCTGCTCGCGCTGCCGACCCTGGGCATGATCTCCGGCGTGTTGCTCAGCATGGTCCTGGGGTTGCTGGGGGCGGGATCCGTCGAAGGCCGGCCGTTGAGCCTGGTCGCGGCGGCGATCTACGGCGGCATGCTGCTGCTGGCGGGCCGCACCGTCACCCGGACGACCCGCTTCCTCTACCGCCACGCCCGCGAGCAGGCGGAGGCCGCCGCCGCGGCCCGGGCGGACGCCACCGAGGCCCAGTTGGCGGCGCTCCAGGCGCGCATGAACCCGCACTTCCTGTTCAACGCGCTCAACACCGTCGCCTCCCTGGTGCGCACCGACCCCAAGGCCGCCGAGTCCACCGTGGAAAACCTCGCCGGGGTCCTGCGGCGCACCCTCGACCGCTCCCTCCACACCTGGCGCACGGTGGGCGACGAGGTCGACTACCTGGCGGCCTACCTCGCCGTCGAGCAGGAGCGCTGGGGGCGGCGCCTGCGGATCGAGTGGTCGATCGCGCCCGAGATACGAAGCCTGCCGTTGCCGCCGATGACGCTGCAGCCGCTGGTGGAGAACGCCTTGAAGCACGGCCTCGGCACCCGCCTGGGAGGCGGCACTCTGCGGATCGCCGGCGAAAAGGAGAACGGCACGCTGAGGCTGACGGTGGCCGACGACGGGATCGGATTCCCGCCGCGCTACCGGGAGAGCACCGGTCTGGGCACCCTGCGCCGCCGCCTGGCGACGCTCTACGGCGAGCGCGCCGAGCTCGAGATCCGTTCGTCCTCGGCGGGGGCCACCGTGCAGCTCGAATTGCCTGACGAGCCTGCGCCAAGGCTCCTGCCTGAGATCCCTTGATCGGGACCGCGGTGCTCATCCGGCCAGGAAGCTCGGCTGACGTGTCCGGCCAGCTCGGCGGTCGGTCGCACGCTCACGCGCCCTGCTTGAGCAAAGCGAGGGCCTGCTCCAGCAACGCGACGGCGCGCTCGACACGGTCGGGCTCGGGTCCGGGCTCCTCGGCCCCTGCCATGCGCAGGCGTTTGAAGACGAAGCCCTCCGGACGGTTCTCGCCGTGGCCGTCGTCCGAGCCGAGCCAGATGGTCAACGGCGTGGGCAAAGCCCCGCCTTCTCCGGCTCCGATCGGCGTCGAGAGTTGCAGCGTCTGAAGCGGCTCGCCGTGCCGGATGGAGAGGGTGGCCTTGCCGTTCGCCGCCGTGAAGTCGCAGCGGATCGGGCCGGAAAGACGCGCGCGGGCGTCGTCCTTGTTCTCGATCTCGTCCCAGATGGTGCGCAGTCGGGCGACGCCGTTCTCGCGCAGCGTCAGGTAGCCGATCGTCCGCTTCCACTTCCCCCCGAAGACCCACAGGACGGGATGCCCCTTGTCGCCGCTGTAGCTCTCGAGGTCGAGCTCCAAGGCGAGCTTCAAGTCCTTCGTGCCGGCCGGCAGGGCGAGCGGGAGCTCGAGGTAGGGCTGGTCCGCGGTTGGCCTGAAAGATCCGCTGAAGAGGTCCATGATCGTCTCCTGGGCGTCGACCGCGGCGACTCTATCACACGACGAGGTCTTGCAGGACGGTCGCGACGGCCATAGGATGCTCGTCTAGCACCCGACAGGACTTTGAGCTCCTGAGCGCGGTGAGACGATGAGGCGCTGGGGGCACCCGTCTGCCCTCGCCGAGCCTGATAGGACAGCACGATGAGCATGACGAGCCGGTGGCGATTCTCGGGGCGCCGCATCCGATTCCTGGGGTACGCGGCGTTGCTCCAGGCCGTGGCGGCCTGCTCGCCCGCCCCGCCCCGCAACTTGGTCCTCATCTCTCTCGATACCACGCGCGCGGATCATCTTCCGACCTACGGCTACCCACGGGACACCGCGCCGCGGATCGACCGTCTGGCTCGCGACAGTTATGTTTTCCTGAATGCGGTCGCTCAATGGACCACCACCAGCCCGTCCCACTCCTCCATGTTCACCGGGCTGTACCCCCATACCCATGGGGTGGGGGAGAACACGCGCCTCCTGGCGCAGGAGTTTCCGACCCTGGCCGAGATCCTCGCCGGCGCCGGCTTCCGCACCGGCGCGTTCGTCAGCGGCTATCCGCTGAGGGTCGCCAGGGAAGGGCTCCGCCAGGGTTTCGAGGTCTACGACAGCGACTTCGAGAAGATGCGGCGGGACGGCCGGCAGACCACCGACCTGGCCCTCGGCTGGCTCGCGGAGCGTCTTCCGGAGGAACGGTTTTTCCTCTTCCTCCATCTCTACGATGCTCACGGCCCGTACCGGCCCAAGGATGAATACCTGGAGCTTTTCCGCTCCGCGGATCCGGGACCGCGCCTGAAGCACATCCCGGGCTATCAGCAGCGGAAGCACGGCAAGCCCCTTCGCCATCTCAACGACTACGTCGATCGCTACGACGCCCAGATCCGTTACCAGGACGACCTCGTCGCCGAGGTCCTCGCCGCGCTCGACCTCGAGCGGACGATCGTCCTCGTCACGGCGGACCACGGCGAGACCCTGGACGAGCGCGCGCGCGTCCTGGACCACGGCAAGGACGTCTACGACGAGCAGATACGGATCCCTTTCGTTCTTTACGTCCCGGGCCACGCCGGCGCCCGCCTGAGGCCGCACGTGGAGACGGTGGACTTCTTGCCGACGGTGCTGGAGCTGCTGGCGGTTCCGGCGCCGCCGTCGCTGGCGGCTCAGGGGGAGAGCCTGGTCCCCCTGATGGCGCAGGCACGGGACGGGGAGCGCGACCTGGCCTTCTCCAGCGTCTACGCCTATCCCAAGCTCCACGCCGACCGGGGCTACCAACTGGACCGCCAGAGGCGTATTCACGCGGTGCGGACACGGCGATGGAAGCTGATCGTCTATCCGGGCGTGGACAATGATTACGCCGAGCTCTACGACCTGGAGAACGATCCGCTGGAAAGACACAACGTGGCCGAGCGACATCCCGACGTTCGCGACGGGCTCCTCCGGGCCATCATCTCGTGGCACCCCAGCGAGGTCGGCACCGCGGTTGAAACCGAGCTCTCGGCCGAAGACGTCAAAAACCTCAAGGCCCTCGGCTATCTCGGAGACTAGCCGGGCGCCGCGAGGAGGAAAGGAGGGCCCGTTGCTCGCCAGAAGAACGCGTTTCTTGCCGATGCTGGTCGCCGTCGCCTCGGCGTCGGGTTGCGGCGATCCGTCCCCGTCTCCTTCCCCATCCCCACCCGTCGTCCTCGAATGGCCGCAGTGGCGGGGGCCCACCGGCATGGGGATCTCCGCCGCGCCGGAGCTGCCGGAGACCTGGTCCGAAAAGAGCTCGAACATTCGGTGGCGTACCGCCATCCCCGGCTCCGGGAACTCCTCGCCGATCGTCAGCGGCGGACGCGTGTACCTGACGAGCGCGGTCCCCACCGCCGGCGACGATTCTCAGGCGGACCGCGTAGGCCTGGCTCTCGACTTCGAGACCGGAGAGATCTTGTGGCAAACGCCGGTGATGACCGCGCCCGCCGAGAACCGGCACCGGCTCAACACCTCTGCCGGGCCGACGCCGGCCACCGACGGTGAGCTCGTCGTCGTCTATTTCGGCGCGGTCCTGGCCGCTCTCGACCTGGAGGGCCGCATCGTCTGGAAGACCGAGATCGATCCGGATTATTTCGAGTACTCGCGCTACGCGGCCGGCAGCTCTCCGGTACTGACCGCGGATTCCGTGATCATCGCGCAGGACCAGGAATCGGTCAAGAACGACGACGTGGGCTGGCTGGCCGCGTTCGACAAGAAAACGGGGCGCCAAATCTGGCGCCGCGACTGGGACGATACCTGTTGCTCCTATTCGACGCCGCTCATCGTGGAGCACGAGGCCGGACAGCGGCTCCTGTTCGCGCATTCCGGCTCCGTGGAAGAGTACGATCTCAGCTCGGGCGAAACGCTGTGGGAGCACTTCTTCCCCATCAACCAGATGGTGTCGAGCATCGTCGCCGACAAGGACGTGCTCTGTGTCGCTGGCGGCGCGCACAACGTGAAGGGCGCGACCTGCGTGCGTCTTTCGGGCACCGGCAAGGACACGGAGGTGGAGGTCCTGTGGGAAACGACCCAGGGCGCGCCGGAGACCGCGTCGCCGGTCCTCTACGACGGCAAGCTCTTCATGGTGACGAGCCAGGGCATCGTCACTTGCATCGACGCCGTGTCTGGGGAGCGGCTGTGGCGGCGGCGGCTCGCGGGCGGGAGCTATCACGTTTCCCTGGTGGCCGGCGACGGGAAGGTCTACGTTCCCAATGCCGGAGGCGTGACCACGGTCATCGCCTTGGAGCCGGAGATCCGGGTGCTCGCCGAGAACGCCCTGGACCGCGGCAGCACCGCCTCGCCGGCGATCGCCGGCGGCGCGCTCCTGATGCGGACCAGGACGCACCTCGTGCGCATCGGGAAGGAAGAGGTCGCGCGCGGGGGCGGATCGCCCAGGACGGCGGCGGCGCGGCCCCGAGACGGCCCCAGGCGGCTCCGCGACGTCTTTGACGGGAGCCTCGTCGCCTACCTGGTTGGAAGGGTAGGGGCAGGACTATCTCAAAAGGGATACCCGGCAGCAGGGCAAGGCTCCTAGACTCGTCACAGGGTGAGAGCTTTCGACGACGGCAGCGGCCGTGAGGTGTCGTTCATGCCATCCCGACTGATCTTGGGCAACGAAGCCGTGGCCCAGGGCGCCATCGACGCCGGAATCGCCGGCGCGTTCTCCTATCCCGGAACCCCGGCGACGGAAATCTTCGAGTACGTCGCGCACGGTCCCTGGGCCAAAGACGCCGGCGGCCGGGTCTCGGCGTTGTGGTCGGCGAACGAGAAGGTGGCCTACGAAGAGGCGCTCGGGATGTCGTACGTCGGCAAGCGGGCCCTGGTCTCCATGAAGCACGTGGGGCTGAACGTGGCCGCGGACCCCTTCGTCAACTCGGCGCTGACCGGCGTCAACGGCGGTCTCGTGCTCGTGGTGGCCGACGACCCGGGGATGCACTCCTCCCAGAACGAGCAGGACAGCCGCTACTACGGCGAGCTGGCTCAGATCCCGGTTTTCGAGCCCTCTGATCAGCAGGCCGCCTACGACCTCACCTTGCGTGCCTTCTCGTATTCCGAAGAGATCGGCCTGCCGGTGATGATACGGCTGGTGACCCGCCTGGCCCACAGCCGGGCCAACGTCGCCGTGCGCCCCTCGGGGGCGAGCGAAGGGGGGACGCGTCCGCTGGCGAATCCCGACGACTGGACCCTGGTGCCGGCGATCGCCCGCCGCCGTTTCCGCCGGCTGGTGGAGCTTCAGAAGCGGCTCCTGGAGGACTCCGAGAGCTCGCCCGCCAATCGTCTGACCCTCGCCGGCCCGCGCGGGGTGATCGCCGCGGGTCTGGCCCACAACTACGTGCTGGAGGCGCTCGGCGGCGACGGCGGCTTCTCGATCCTGCACCTCGAGCACTATCCCCTCCCGGCCGCGCTGATCCGCGAGCTGGTCGATCACTGCCACGAGGTGCTGGTGGCCGAGGACGGCTATCCGTTCATCGAGCGCCGGCTGAACGGGCTGCTGGGCATTCCCGGCAAGGCGATCAGGGGCAAGCTCACGGGCGACCTGCCGGTGACCGGTGAGCTCACGCCGGAGGCGCTCGCGTCGGCGCTGGGAAAGCCGCCGCCGGCGGCCGTTCCCGCCTTGCCGGACCTCGCCGCGCGGCCACCGCAACTGTGCCGGGGCTGCCCTCATGCCGACAGCTTCAAGGCGCTCGTCGAGGCCACGGCGAGCTACGCCCACCCGGTGATGTTCAGCGACATCGGCTGCTACACCCTCGGCGTGCTGCCGCCGTACCGGGCCGTGCACTCCTGCGTCGACATGGGGGCGTCCATCGCCATGGCCCACGGCGCGACCCAGGCGGGTTACCGTCCGGTGATCTGCACGATCGGCGATTCCACCTTCGCCCATTCCGGCATGACGCCGCTGATCGGCGCCGCCCGCGGCAACGCCGATATGACCGTGCTCATCCTCGACAACTCGACCGTGGCGATGACCGGAGCGCAGGACTCGCTCGCCACCGGCGAGCGCCTGCCGGAGATCCTGCGCGGCCTCGGCGTCGACCCGGAGCACCTGCACGTCATCGAGCCGGTGCCCCGAAGGCACGCGGAGAACGTCGAGCTGATCAAGAAGGAGATCGAGTATCCCGGTTTGAGCGTGATCGTCGCGGCGCGCGCTTGCATCCACCTCAAGGCCAGGCCGCACCCGCGGGCGGCCGTCCACGGAGGCGTCTAGTGGAGCCGGCAGTCGAACCATCCAGGCCCGAACCGTCGAGCCCCGGACCGTCGAGCCGCAGCCAGGACGTGATCCTGGTGGGCGTCGGCGGCCAGGGAATCCTGACCATCGCCCAGGCGATCTCCGGCGCCGCGCTCCGGCGCGGGCTCGAGATCAAGCAGGCGGAGGTGCACGGCATGGCCCAGCGCGGCGGCAGCGTGCAGTCCCACCTGCGATTCTCGCCGCGGCGGATCTACAGCGACCTGATCCCCACCGGGCAGGCGAGCCTGCTGATCGCGGTCGAGCCGCTCGAGGCGCTTCGCTACCAACACTGCCTGCACGAGAACGGGGCCCTGGTGGCGAGCATCAACCCGTTCGTCAACATCGGCAACTACCCGCCCGTGGAGTCGGTCCTCGAGCAGCTCGCCGCCCATCCCCGGCACGTGCTGATCGACGCCGACCGCATCGGGCGGGCCGCCGGATCCGGCCGCGCCGCCAACATGGCCGTGCTGGGCGCGGCCTCGCTGTTCCTGAGCCTCGAGCCTGACGAGCTGGAAGACGGCGTGGCCGAGATGCTGGCCGTCAAGGGCGAGAAGGTGGTCGAGGTCAACCGCCGCGCTTTCCGCTTCGGACGCCACGCGGCCCAGGCCTACCTCGACGGCCTGCGGCGCGGCGGCACGTCGGTGGCCGTCCGGCACTGGATCGAGTCCCTGAGCCCGGAGCACCTGGCCGAGCCCGAGCGCCCTGACGCGCCGGTCTTCGACGTGGTGGCGGTGGAGGATCGGCTCTCCGGGGCCGAGGCCCACGCCGTGGAGCGAACCCTCGACCGGGTGTATGAGGAGGGCAGGAAACAACTCTTCGAGCACGAGGTCTACACCCTCGTCCAGTTGGTCGGAGCCATCTCGCCGCCGCACCACGTCTTCCTGGCCACCGAGGACATGATCTCGGAGGAGGAGCTGGCGCGCCTGCCCGGCGACCGGGTGGTCCTGAAGATCGTCTCGCCCGACGTCGTGCACAAGACCGAGGCCGCCGGCATCGCCTTCGTGCAGAAGGACTACGAGACCGTCCGCCGCGAGATCGACCGCCTGATCGAGCGACACCGCCGCGAGGCGGACGTGCGCGGCGTGCTGGTGGTCGAGCACGTCGAGCGCGTCCAACCGGGCTTCGGCAACGAGTTGTTCGTGGGCATTCGCGCCACGCGCGAATTCGGGCCGGTGATCGCGGCGGGCCTCGGGGGCATCGACACCGAGTACCTGGCGGCCAAGATGCTGCCGGGTCTCGCGGTGGCCAAGGCACAGGCCCTGACCACCAGCGCCGAGCAGTTCCTCGAGCTGTTCAAGGGCACGGTGGCCTACGAGATCCTCTCCGGCCACGCCCGCGGCCGCCGACGGATCGTCTCCGACGGCGAGCTGCTGCGCTGCTTCCGCGCCTTTCTCCTGCTCGCCCGGCGCTTCTGCGTCGACCGCGGCGAGGAAGGCCCCGACGTCGCGGAGCTCGAGGTCAACCCCTTCGCCTTCCGGCAGCAGCGCCTGGTTCCCCTGGACGGCCGCGGCCTGTTGGGCACGGCGGCCAGAGCGCTGCCGCTCCGGCCCGTGGAGAAGATCGAGCGTCTGCTAGAGCCCCGGTCGATCGCCGTCCTCGGCGTCTCGTCGGAGGCGGTGAGCTTCGGCCGCATCATTTTGAGGAACGTGATCGCGGGCGGCTTTCCGCCCGAGCACACCTTCGTCGTCAAGGCGGGCGAGGAGGCCATCGACGGCGTGCCCTGCGTGCCGTCGATCACCGCGTTGCCCCGGGAGGTGGACCTGCTGGTGATCGCGGCGTCGGCGCGGCAGTTGCCGGCGATCGTCCGGGAGACGATCGCGAGCGCCAAGGTGCAGGCGGCCATCATGATCCCGGGGGGCGTGGGCGAGACCGAGGGCAGCGCGGCGATCGCCGCCGAGGTGCGCGCCGAGATCGCCCGCGGACGTCGTCTGCCCGGCGGCGGTCCGGTCTTTCTCGGTCCCAACAGCCTCGGCGCCCTTTCCCGGCCCGGGCGCTACGACACGCTGTTCATTCCTCCGAGCCGGCTGGACAAACACTGGTCGGCGCCGGCGCGACGCGTGGCCCTGATCTCTCAGAGCGGCGCCTTCATCGCCAGCCGCATGAGCAACCTCGAGACGCTCAATCCGGCCTTCGCCCTCTCGCTCGGCAACCAGATCGACGTCACTCTCGCCGACATGCTGGCGGCGGTCGGCCAGCGCGACGACGTCGACGCCCTCGGCGTCTACGCCGAGGGCTTCAACGACCTCGACGGTCAGGAGCTCCTGCGCCACATCGCCGCGCTGCGGGAGGCGGACAAGCACGTGGTGTTCTACAAAGCCGGGCGCACGGAGCCGGGCCGCAGCGCCGCCGCCGGCCACACCGCCGCGGTGGCGGGCGACTACGACGTCTGCCAGGCCGCCGCGGCGCAGGCGGGAGCGCTGGTCGCCGACACCTTCAAGGAATTCGAGCAGCTTCTGGAGCTGGCCACCGCGCTGCACGCAAAGTCCGTCAAGGGCGTGCGTATCGGAGCGGTTTCGAACGCCGGCTTCGAGACGGTGGGCATGGCCGACGCCATTCGGGGGCAGCGCTACGAGATCGCCATGGCCGAGCTGTCGCAGGAGTCCGAGGCGCGGCTCGCCGCCGTGCTGGCACGGCACGGCCTGGAGCGCCTGGTGAATGCGCGCAATCCCCTGGACGTCACCCCGATGGCCTCGGAGAAGGTGTACGAAGCGGCCATCCGCGTGCTGCTCGACAGCGACGAGGTGGACGCGGTGGTGGTCGGGATCGTGCCGCTCACCGCCGCCCTCAAGACGCTGCCCGGGGAGCTCGAAGCCGCCGGTTCGTTGGCCGAGCGGCTGCCGCGGGTCTTCGCCGAGACCGGGAAGCCGATCGTCGCGGTGGTGGACTCGGGACCGCGCTACGATCCGTTGGTGAGCGCGCTGCGCCGCGGCGGCTTGCCGGTCTTCCCCTCCGCGGATCAGGCGATGCGCTCGCTCGGGCGCTACCTCTGCCATCGGGTGGCCGGGACAAGGTAAAAAAGTCCACGGATCGACCACTGGCCCTTCGAGTATCCGCTTGCGCAGCGCCCGCCGACGGCTTGGCGGATACGCTTCAAATACCGGCCCTGCCCTCCCGGCCAGCCGAATATCACCCATCCGGGCGGTATTGCGGCCCCGATCTGTCTATGACTGAACAAATCCACCATTCAAGAGGTCCTAAAGACTGATGGAGGGATCGAATTCGGCGATCGAGCACGCAGTTGTTTTGGAGGTACTAGAAATGTCGGAGCGAGGGAATGCGCACGTCTGGTTCGATCGATCGATCGAGGAGAACAAACGACAGATCCGCACGCAGCGCTGGCGCCTCGGCGCAGGAGCCGTCGCCATCCTATTCATCCTCACGGGCCAGAGCAGGTGCCCCCGGCCCCCGATTCCCGAGCCGCCACCTGGCGCCGACGAGCTCGCCGTCGCGGCCGGCAACACTTTGATCATCGTGGACCCGGCCAGCGGTGCGATTCGCAAGTCGGTCACCCGCTACGTGGAGGTCCAGGACCTCGCCAACGCGCCCGACGGCGGGCGGCTGGCGGTGGGCGTGTGCCACGGCGATCGCATCGTCGAGCTGGAGACCGCCGACTACGCCGAGACCGCGGTCCTGATGACGCCCGACGGCGGCTGCGCCTGGGATTTCGCCTACAGCCCGGACGGCGAGTCCTTGGCTGCCACCCTACCCACCCGCCGGGGCGATCCCCTGGGCGCCAGGTTCGCGGACCTGCGGGTGGTCGGCGACGATCCCACCGTCGAGACGGAGCTTGGCCGATCTCTGCCCGCCCTGGCCTACCGCCCAGACGGCGCCGCGCTGGTGGTGGCCGGCTCCGGGGGACTGCATGTCCTGGCGGTGGCCGAGGGTTATCGGAAGATCCGGACCGTCGATCAGGTGGACGTCCGGGAGCTCGCCTTTACCGTCGACGGCAGCTTTCTGCTGGTCGGCCTGGACAGCGGCCTGGTCGTCCTCGACGCGACCCGCGGCTACGTGAAATACCACGAGGACCAGCTCGGCGAGGTCCGCGACCTGGCCGTCGATGCGAGTGGCAAGTGGATCGCCGTGGTGCGCCCGACCCAGGTCACCGTCCACAGAGCTCCGGACCTCGGCGAGATAGCCCGCTTCACCGGGCAAGGTCTGACGTCCGCCGATTTCTCGATCGGAGGCGCGCGCCTGGCGGTGGCAGACAGCATGGCCCAACAGGTCCGGATCTTCGAGCGGGCCCTGCTTCGAGCGCCAGCAGTCGACCCACCGGTACCTCGGCGTGCGGCCGATCGGGGCGGCGACGGGGTTGGGATTACGTCCTGGTCGTGCTCCTCACCCTTCGGTTCTTGCTGGGCCTCTGGCGGGCCTTCGCCTGGCCCCGTCCTACCGCGTGATGCCGTACTCCTCCTCCAGTACTTTCCGCTTGGCCTCCGCCTCCTCGGGCGACGGCGGCTCGGTTTGCGGCGGCGCCCCTCGTTCAAACAGTCGAGATCGCTGTCAGGCCGGCTGTGCCCCGGGTGCGGGAACCGAAGAGACGACATCGTCCCTTGCCAGATCACGAGTCGGGCGCAGTCCGCTCGGTACGACTTCACTCGTCGAGCAACCGGCTGACCCTCTCCTTGAACTCCTCGAGGTCGCCGAGCTCGTTGCAGATCGCGTCATAGGTCAGGCTGTGGTCGTCGAGCGCGTTCAAACGACTGAAAAGTACGTGCTGATCGACCACTAGGTCTCCCTTCGAGAATCCGCTTTCGCAGCGCCCGCCGGAACATACCTCGCGCCCATTCCTGGTCGCCGTACTCCTTCATCGTCCGCAGGCGCAGCGCTTTCCACGCCGCGGGATCGCGACACAGCACCATTCGCCCATGCTCCATGACCCGTTGGCGGAGCGTCGCCGGCGCCTGGTCGAGGGGAACGGCGTCGACCCGTCCCTCAGGAGCGAGATGGGACAGGGCGACCATGATCCGGATCCGCAGGTTGTTGGCAAGCCCCGGCGGCGGCCGGTAGCCGGCGATGGGAAGGAAGGCGATGTCGAGATCGCTGTCGGGCCGCGCTGTGCCCCGGGCGCGGGAACCGAAGACCACGAGCGCGGCGATTCCCGGAATCTCCCGGACGGCTTGACGGATACGCTGCAAGTATCGGTCGTCCATGTCAGCATCTTAGCAGACAGTCTTGACGGGTCTCCCACGCCTCCCCGGCGAAGATGCCGAAGCTCTGGTACGCTAGACATCCACACGGTGGAGACAGGACGATGACGACGACACGCCGGCGATTCCTCAAGGTGGTCGGCGCCGGCGCGCTGGGCGCCGGCCTCGATCCGGGGCGCCTCCTCGGCCAGGCGCCCGCGGTCGGGACGCGAGACGTCTACGACGTCGCGGTCGTCGGCGCCGGGGTCTTCGGCTCGTGGATCGCGCACGAGCTCCAACAGTCGGGCCGACGCGTTGTCCTGATCGACGCCTACGGACCCGGCAACGCCCGCTCGAGCTCGGGCGGCCAGACGCGGGTCATCCGCATGGGCTACGGCGACCAGGAGCTCTACAGCCGCTGGTCGCTGCGCTCGCTGGAGAAATGGCAGGAGCTCTTGCGCCGCGCGGCACGCCCGAGCTTCTTCCAGCGCTCCGGGGTGCTGTGGATGGCGCGCGAGCGCGACCCGCTGACGGTGAAGACGGCGGAGACCCTCGAAAAGCTCGGCGTGCCGCACGAGAAACTGGAGCGTCCGGAGCTCGAGGCGCGCTGGCCGCAGATCGACTTCGGGCCGATCACCTGGGCGATCTACGAGCCCGAGAGCGGCTTCCTGACGGCGTTCCACGCCGTGCAGGCGGTGGCCGAGCGGGCGCGCAAGCTGGGGTGCGAGGTGCGCACGGCGCGCGTCGCCCCGCCGCCGGCGGACGCGGGCCGGCTGGCGGCGCTGACGACCGATCGCGGCGCCAAGGTCGCCGCCGGCGCCTACGTCTTCGCCTGCGGCCCGTGGCTGCCGAAGCTCTTCCCCGACGTCCTCGGGGAGCGCTTCTTCACGTCCCGCCAGGAAGTCTTCTACATCGGCCCGCCGCCGGGCGAGGAGCGTTTCAGGGTCGGCGAAATCCCGGTGTGGGCCGACTTCGCGGAGGAGATCTACGGCGTGCCCGACTTCAAGGGCCGCGGCTTCAAGGTGGCGCCCGACCGTCACGGGCCGCCGGTGGACCCCGACTCGCTCGAGCGCGTCGTCACCGCCGAGACCACCCGCCGCGTCCTCGAGTACGTCGCCCGTCGCTTTCCTCCGCTCGCGGCCTCGCCGGTCGTCGGCAGCGAGGTCTGCCAGTACACGAACACGTCGAACGGCGACTTCCTCATCGACCGTCATCCGGGGCTCGACGACGTCTGGCTGGTCGGCGGCGGCTCCGGCCACGGCTTCAAGCACGGCCCGGCGATCGGCGAGTACGTGACGGCCCGTCTCGAAGACGGCGACGCCGTCGATCCGCGATTCTCGCTGGCGACCAAGGCGACGCTCCAGAAGCGCACCGTGTTCTGAGGCCACGGCGGCGCCGGGAATGCAAAGTGCCCTCCCGGAGGTTTCTTAGAGCGGACCCACCAAGGCCCCACGTGGCCGCGCCACCCGGTGGCGCGAAGCAGCCCCATGGGAGGAGACGAAACCATGACGACCACCGAGACCCCGCCCGCCGCGGAGCATGCCGAGACCTTCCCGTTCCAGGCCGAGACCCGGCAGCTCCTCGACATCGTGATCCACTCCTTGTACTCGCACAAGGAGATCTTTCTGCGCGAGCTCATCTCCAACGCCTCGGACGCCCTCGACCGGCTGCGCTTCGAGGCCCTGACGGCCCCGGAGATCCTCGGCAAGGACGAGAAGCTCGAGATCCGCCTCGAGCCCGACGGCCAGGCGCGCACGCTGACGATCAGCGACAACGGCATCGGCATGAGCCGCGACGAGGTGATCGCCAACATCGGCACCATCGCCAAGTCGGGCACCCGCGAGCTCATGGAGCGGATCAAGGAGTCGAAGTCGGGCGAGGCCATGGCCGAGCTCATCGGCCAGTTCGGCGTCGGCTTCTACTCCGCCTTCATGGCCGCCGACCGGGTGACGCTGGTGACCCGCCGCGCCGGCGAGGAGACGGCGACGCGCTGGGAGTCGACCGGCGACGGCGAGTTCACCCTCGCCGAGGACCACCGCTTCATGCGCGGCACCACGATCACCCTCCACCTCAAGGACGTCGACAAGGACCACGGCATCGACGACTTCACCGACTTCTGGGTGATCCAGCGCATCGTCAAGCGCTACTCCGACTTCGTGGCCTACCCGATCGTCTGCAAGCACCAGCGCGAGGAGCCCGCGACCGACGAGAGCGGCAAGACCACCGACAAGACGC
Source organism: Thermoanaerobaculia bacterium (assembly GCA_036397835.1). Taxonomy (GTDB): domain Bacteria; phylum Acidobacteriota; class Thermoanaerobaculia; order Multivoradales; family J023; genus DASWIG01. The sequence continues at coordinate 1,892 of DASWIG010000372.1, read as the reverse complement.
GCACCGTGGTCGAGGAGAAGACCCTCAACTCGATGAAGCCGATCTGGACGCGGCCGCCCGCGGAGGTCAAGAAGGAAGAGTACGAGGAGTTCTACAAGCACATCTCCCACGACTGGAACGAGCCCTTTGAGCCCCTCCAGCTCAAGGCCGAAGGCCGCATCGAGTACCAGGCGCTGCTCTTCATTCCGCGCAAGGCGCCCTTCGACCTCTATTACCGCGAGCAGAAGTGGGGCCTGCAGCTCTACGTGCGCCGGGTGCTGATCCTCGACCACTGCGAGGACCTGCTGGCGCCCTACCTGCGCTTCGTGCGCGGCGTGGTGGACTCGGCCGACCTGCCGCTCAACGTCTCGCGCGAAATGGTCCAGCAGGACCGCCACGTCAACCAGATGCGCAAGTGGCTCACCCGCAAGGTGCTCGACCACCTCAAGGAGTGGAAGGAGAAGGACGCCGAGGAGTACCTGGGCTTCTGGAAGGAGCTCGGCCGGGTGCTCAAGGAAGGGGTCGCCCAGGAGCCCGACAACCGCGAGCGCCTGGTGCCGCTGCTCTACTTCCAGTCCTCGCACGACGCCGAGAAGCTGACCACGCTCGCCGAGTACGCCGGGCGCATGAAGGACGACCAGGACGACGTCTACTACCTCACGGGCGAGTCGCGGGCGCAGATCGAGAGCTCGCCGCACCTCGAGGCGTTCCGCGCCAAGGGCTACGAGGTGCTCTACCTCGTCGATCCGATCGACGAGTTCATGATCCAGTCCTTGGACGAGTTCGAGGACCACAAGCTCAAGTCGGCGGCCAAGGGCAAGGTCGAGCTCGGCAGCGAGGAGGAGAGGAAGAAGGCGCGCGAGGAGCTCGGCGAGAGGCAGAAGGCGCACAAGGACCTCATGGAGCTGGTGCAGAAGAAGCTCGACGAATGGGTCAAGGAGGTGCGGCTGTCGACCCGGCTGACCAGCTCGCCCGCCTGCCTGGTGGGCGGCGACTGGGACATGAGCCCGCAGTTCGAGCGCATGATGCGCCAGACCGACGGCGGTCACTTGCCGCGCCAGAAGCGGATCCTGGAGCTCAACCCCGAGCACGCGATCCTGGCCCGGCTCCAGGAGCGCTTCGACCAGGACAAGGCCGACCCGGCGCTCGAGGACTACGCCCACCTGCTGCTGGGCACCGCGCTCTTGGCCGAGGGGTCGGACCTCCACGACCCGGCCCGCTACAACCGGCTGGTGGGCGAGCTGATGCTGAAGGGGATCGGCCAGGAGACCGCGCCGCCGCCGCCAGCCCGCGCTCCGAAGAAGAAGGCGGCCAAGGCCAAGAAGCAGGAGGACGAAGGCCAGGACGCCAAGTGAAGGCCGCTTCTGCAGGGTCTGCAACGCACCTCGGCCAATTCCGGGAACTGCGGTGCAGGGCCTGCAACGATGCCGAGCTGGGTGAGGAGCGGGGCGCGGTTCGTCGGGATGCCCACCATGCCGTCATGGGCGGGGAAGACCGGATCAGCGAAGCAGAACCTACGTCCGCAGAGAGGTAGCGTTGCCGAGACGCCTGATCGCCCGCCGCTTCGTCCTGACTGCCGCGAGCCTCGTCTTCCTCGCCATCGCGATCGGCTCGCTGTGGGCGCCCCACATCATGGCCGAGCCGTTCGACTACCGGCTTCCGAGCCCCGCCCGCCGCTTCGTCGAGCTTGGCGAGGAGGCGAAGCCCTTCTTCCCGCGAGCCCAACGCGGCGCGTGCGCGGAACCGGGTCTCGGCGTCGAACTCGGCCAGGACTACTGTCGCGAGCTCCTCGATCAGCTTGTTCAGGCTGATCTGGCGATGCCGGGCCAACTGGCGGAGACGCTCGTGCTTCTCTTCAGGGAGACGGATCGTCAAGGTGCTCATTCGCCTATCTCCTTCAGGATCTCGACGGA